>JANWYQ010000181.1 GCA_025055015.1 Caldilineales bacterium | reverse complement strand
TCCGCGGCCAGCTCGGCAAAGCTGGTCTCCAGCCGCTCGGCCATCCGGTTGAACTGCGTGGCCACCTGGCCGATCTCGTCCTGGGTGGTCACCGGCGCGCGGGCCGACAGATCGCCGGCGCTCATGCGGCCGGCGGTGGCGGCCAAGCTGTCGAGCGGCGCAGCTAGACTGCGGCTGACCAGCAGGCCCAGCGCCAGCGCCAGCAGGGTGGCGCCCAGCCCGGCCAGGGTGAACGCCCGCCGCGCCGTGTCCACCGCCTGGCGGCTGGTGTCCAGCCCGCCGCTGAGCTCCACGAAGCCCAGAGGCTGCGCTGGGTCGCCGATGGGTTGAACGATCACCTGCGTCGAGCGCGGAGGAGCAGCGGCATTTGCCGTCGCAGTGTCGGGCTCAGGCGTAGGCTGGACGGCCTGGCTGGGCACGCGGCCGGTGCGGAACTCCACCCGGCTGCCCCCTGCCCCTACCACCCGCTGCACCACGATGTACTCGGTGCCGGCGGGCAGGTTCTCCGCTAGGAAGCGCTCCACCTCCGGCCACAGCTTCACCCACGGCCGATTGGTGGGAAGGGTGAGAATGACGGTGCCCGGGGCTTGGCCGGTGGCCTGCGCCTGTTGCAGCCACGCCTGGGTGACAGGGTCAACCCACACCAGCTCCTCCACCTCGGTGCGCGGCCCGGTGTCCACCAACACCCGGCGGCTGCTGTCCAAAATGCGCACCCGGGTGTCGCTCAGGAACGCAGCCGTGTGGGCCAGGTCTTGCAGCCGGCTCAGATCATAGCCGCGACGCAACAGCGCCTCCGCCTGGCTGGCGATGGCGCTGGCATTGGCCTGGAGGAACGCCACCTCACGCTGCACGGTGAGCTGGCGCACCAGCGATAGGCCAACCACGCCGACTACCGCTACCGTTAGCAGCGTCAGACCGACGAAGCTGGCCACCAGCCGCCAGCGAATTGAGCGAAACATGGTCACAGTTGCGGCCTCAGCTCAGGCCACTGCTGCAGCCAGGAGCGAAGCTGTCGTAGGAACTCCTGCAGGTTGAACGGCGAGGGCAGGTTGGACCCCTCGTCCTGGGGCAACCAGGGGAAGTTGCGGTAGAATCGGCCGTCCGGTGCGATCCATCGCCAGTCCTGGAAAGGCTGCCACCCCTCGCCGCCCGGCAGTGGAAGGCGTTGGCGCCAGACTGGCGCTCCGGCCGGCGCGTATCGCACGCCGAGGTAGGGCGCGCCGGCCACTTCAGGATGCTCGCCCAACACGACCGACACCGTCTCGCGGCGGCCGTCAGCGCGCAGCACGGTCAGCGTCACCTGGTCGCCCACGCGGCGCCCGGCGATTTGCGCTGCCAGGTCGGCTGTCGCGCTCAGAGGCCGGCCGTCCACGGCGACGATCATGTCGCCCACCTGCAGCCCGGCCTGGGCGGCGGGGCTCCCGGCCATCACCTCCACCACGACGGCTGCCGGCTGGCCTCGACCCTGGGGCATTCGTGGCGACGGCAGAAACCGATCGAGCGCCCCGACGTCCAAACCGGCGCCCACGGCAATCACACCCAGGTAGGCGCGGCCGCTGCGCTCGCCTAGCTCCACCGGCAGGGTGCGATAGGCGTCCCCGCGGCGCACCTCGACCTGAACAGTGTCCCCCGGCTGTAGGTCCGCCAGCAGATCGGCCAGCTCACGGCGGGTGTTCACCGCCTGTCCGGCGACGCTAAGGATGATGTCCCCGCGGCGCAGGCCTGCTTGCAAGGCCGGGCTGCCCGGTGCTACCTGCACCACCAACAGGCCCCGATCCTCCTCAGCAGTTTGGGCAGAGGCGACCGCAGGGGTGAGGCTTAGCAAGCACAGCACGGCGACTGCCACACGCAGGAGAAGCGCTCGCATGCCCGTCACCTCCTTAGAGAAAACCCTGTCGCGGGTGGCCGTAGGCGCGACAGGCGCGCGATTCGTTTGACGACTGCACGTTTTTTTGTTTTTACTCTAGCACAGTGGTGCAACGAAGCAGTTCAGATTTGGTTAAGGTTTGACAACAAAGCCGCTCACGGCTCGAACTTGTAGCCGATCCCTCGCACCGTCACCAGCCAGCGCGGGTTGGCCGGGTCGTCCTCGATCTTCTGGCGCAGGTGGCGCATGTGCACGTCCACCGTGCGGTCGCTGCCGATGTCGCTCTCGTAGCCCCAAAGGGTCTCGATCAGGTGCTCCCGGGTGAAAGGGCGGCCGGGGTTGCTGGCCAGGTAGCGCAGCAGCCGAAACTCGATGGGGGTCAAGTCCACCACCTGACCGCGCCGCGTCACCTGAAGACGCTCCAAGTCCAGTGTCAGGTCGCCGAACGAGAGGATGCTGCCGGTGCTGGCCAAGGAGAGCTCGCCATACGCCCGGCGCAATAGGGCGCGGATGCGCGACACCAGCTCCCGCAGGCTGAAGGGCTTGACCACGTAGTCGTCGGCGCCGAGCTCCAGCCCCAGTACCTTGTCCAGCTCCTCGTCGCGGGCCGTAAGCATCAGGATCGGCTGGCGCTTGCCCTCCGCTCGGAGCTGGCGGCACACGTCGAAGCCGCTGATGTCCGGGAGGCGGATGTCCAGCAGGATCAGGTGCGGGTCCTCGCTGCGGGTGAGAGCCAGCGCCTTCTGGCCCGTGTCGGCCCACAGCACCTGGAAGCCCTCCCGGGTGAGCGCGTACTCCAGCCCACGCGCCACCGCGCGCTCGTCCTCCACGATTAGGATGCGCTCGCCGGCCACTGCTTCCACCTCACCGCTTGGCGCGCTTGAAGAAGAGCTGGTAGGTGTCGCTGCTGCCGTACAGCGCCTTGCCCGAGGCGGCAGCCACCAGCTCCCAGTTGTCCTCGCCCAACTCTTCCAGGTACTCGTGGATGACCGGCGCCTGGGTCCAGTTGCGGATCTCCTGGCCGTTGATGTAGCGGGGACGCCACCCCCGGTGCTCCTGCAACGAAACCGCCAGGTATTCCCATCGCTCCGGGCGCGGCTGCGGCGCAGCGCTGGCTGGTCCGGGGCGAGGCTGGGCCTCCGGTTTAGTCGCCTTGTTGCGCGGTCGGCGCGGTGAGGGTGCGGCGGGCAGCTCAGCCAGGCCAGGCAGGTCGGCGCGGGCCTCCGCTGCCCCGCTCAGAATGGCTCCCAGCACGTCAGGCGTTTCTTTGCGTTCCATCGTTGAGGATCCTTTCGGCAAGCTTCTGGTAGTCCGCAGCGCCCGGCGAGCGCGGCGCGTACTCGAAGATGGTCTGGCCGAAGCCGGGCGCCTCCGACAGGCGGACGCTGTAACGGATCGGGTCACACAGTCGTTGTCCGTAGTAGGCCCGCAACTGCTCCAGGATCTCCTCCGACTTGCGCACGCGGCGGTCGTAGAAGGTGGGCAGGATGTAGCGCAGCGAGAGGGCCGGATGGTACTGCTGAATGGCCGCCACGCTGCGCGAGAACTCCAGTAGGCCTTGGAGGGTCATCACTTCCAACGACACAGGGGCCAGCACCTCGGTGGCGTAGAAGAGCACGTTGACGCTGAGCGCATCCCAGCCGGGCGCAGTGTCCAGGATGACAAAGTCGTAGCGCCCGTCCAGCGGCTGCAGCGCCTCGGCCAGGGTGCGCTCGCCGCCGAAGTCCTTGCGGCTGATGACCCGCTTGAGGCCGGCCAGCCCGCGGCCGCCCGCCAGCAGCCAGATGTTGGGCCGCGCCACGGTGACGGCCTCTGCGGGAGCCACCTCGCCGCTGACTAGCTCGGCCAACCCCACCGTGGGCTGCAGCCCCAGAGCCCTGGCGACCTGGCCCTGGGTGTCCACGTCAATCAGCAGCACGCGCTGGCCAGCCTCGGCCAGCCCCGCGGCCAGGTTGACGGCCGAAGTGGTCTTCCCCACGCCGCCCTTAGACAGGGCTACCGCGATTTTTCTCATAGCCGGCTCCTTTTAGGGGCTGTTGTTGAACGCTAGCGGCCGGGCGTCAACCCTCCCGTTGTTCCTCCTCGTCGGAAGGAGCAGGAGCCACCGGCGGCGGGCGGTTGCCGCGACGGTCCCGACTTCGACGCTCCAGCGGACCCGGCTCGATGAAGGCAAGCACGGCGATGGTGATCAACCCAAGGAACAGCACAACGGCCAGCAGTTGCAGGAGTAGCGTTAACATCGCTGAGTCACGGCCTCCACAAAGCCCTAAACTTCTACTGTTGTGGACACGGCGGTGCGTGCCGCGCTGCATTATGACATAAAACCGAGGGACGCGCAAGACGACTGTGGCCTGCTCCCCGGAGATGCGAGTTTGGCTGCGGTTTCTAAGGCTCTGGAAGGATAACGTCTACAAACTTGCGCGACATAACAAGGAGTTGAGACGAGGTTTGTAGAAAGCACGGCATGATGTTAAACTGCCCTCCAACGGCCCAAAGTTGTGTGGGTTGGTGTTTTGCACCTAGCAGGAGAGCTCAACCGTGGAAGGTAGCAACCGCAACCAGAGCGATGCTCAGCTGAGGCGGCGACGCGAGGAGCTCAACGCACTCTACGAAACGACGGTGGCCATCAGCCAGCAGGAGGACTTGCGAGAGCTGCTGGTTACGATTGTGCGTCGGGCTGTTTCCCTGCTCAAGGCGGCCATGGGCGGCATCTATTTGGTGCGACCCGATGGCCAGAGTTTGGAGCTGGTAACAGCCTATAACCTTCCGGGCAACCTGCTTGGCACCGTCTTGCAGTTTGGCGAGGGCCTGTCGGGCAAAGTGGCCCAGCGGGGACACACGATGTACGTCGAAGACTACGCGTCCTGGGAGGGCCGTGCGGCGGTTTACGAGGGAATTCCGTTTCGCCAGGTGGTCGGAGTGCCGCTGACGGTCGAAGGAAAAGTCATCGGAGTTATCAACGTCACCAACACCGAAGTCGGAAGGCCGTTTGATCCGCGGGAGGTACGTCTAGTGGAGCTGTTTGCAGGTCAGGCGGCCTTGGCTATCCGACGCGCTCAGTTGGCGGCCGAGTCGCGGCGTCGGGAGCAGCAGCTGGCCAGGCTCTACGACCTGGCGGTGGCCATCACGGGAGCGCCCGACCGGGAGACGCTGCTGCAGCGGCTGTACGAGGAGGCGGCCCAGGTGTTCCGCTTCGACGGGTTTGCCGTAGCCCTGTGCCAGGGGAACGGGTGCAAGGAGTATCGCATCGTGATGGCCATCGAGGACGGCGCGCCGGTGCCAGGGGTGCACGGCGCTTGGGTGACGGAGGAGGAGGGGGGTCTGATCACCTGGGTGTTGCAGAAGGGGCAG
>JANWYQ010000180.1 GCA_025055015.1 Caldilineales bacterium | reverse complement strand
TGCGGCCCTGCGCAACATCGTGGCAGCCCTGCAGGCCTCGCTGCAGATAGCCGACGACCGCATGAAGACCCTTCAGGGCGACCTGGCCGGCGCTCGCAGCACGTTGGACGACCTGAGCGGCGAGCTGCAGCGGCTGGACGTCCAAGTGACTGCGCTGGAGGATGCCACGTCCCCGCTGCCAGCCTTGCAGGAACGGGTGGCGACCGCTCTGGACCAGATCGCCGCTCTGGAAGAGAGCTCGGCGGCCGTGGAGGAGGCCGTGGCGCTCACCCAGCAGCAGGTCGGAACCCTGGCCGACCAGGTGACGCAGATCAGCGCCTCTGCGCAGCGCGCCGATCGCTTCCTGACCGGCATGCGCGACCTGCTGGCACAGGTATTTGCGCCCGTAACCCCCACCGTGGCCGGCCCGCCGGCGCCGATCACCGCCACGCTGACCCCCACCGCCACCGTTGCGCCGCTGTCCACAACTCCGACCGTCACGCCCACCGCGACCCTGACCCCTACCCTGGAGGTCACCCCAACGCTCACGGCCACCGCCCCTCTCTCGCCCACGGTGCCGCTCACGCCCACCGTGGAGGCCACGGCTGCACCGGAGGCCACCCCCGCCCCGGCCGGCACGCCAACCCCAGCCGCCGTGCCCAGCATCCGCGGGGTGGTCTTCATTGACACCAACCGCAACGGCCGGCTGGACGCGGGCGAGCTAGGCCTGGCCGGCGTGCGCGTTGCGCTCCGGGTGCCCGGCCAAGCAGAGCTCCGAGTGACCGAGACCGACCTGACCGGCGCCTATGCGTTCTACGACTTACCGCCCGGCCGCTACGTGGTTACCGAGACCGACCCGCGCGGCTACGGCTCCACAACCCCTAACGCGCTCACCGTGATCGTGCGCGCAGGGGAAACGGCGGTGGCGGACTTCGGCGACTATCCCCTTGGCCGCTGAACTACAGGAGGAGCTATGGCGATCCACCCTCTGGCAGGCAAGCCTGCTCCGCGTGAACTGCTGATCAACGTGCCGCGGCTGGTGTCCGCGTTCTACACCTACCATCCTGACCCCTCCGAGCCGACGCAGCAGGTGGCCTTCGGCACGTCGGGCCATCGTGGCTCGTCGCTGGCGGCCAGCTTCAACGAGGACCACATCCTGGCCATCAGCCAGGCCATCTGCGAGTATCGCCAGAGCAAAGGGTTCACGGGCCCCCTGTTCATGGGCATGGACACCCACGCCCTATCGGAGCCGGCCCTGGCCGCCGCCTTGGAGGTGTTCGCAGCCAACGAGGTGGAGGTGGTAATCCAGAAGGGCCTGGGCTACACGCCGACGCCCGTCATCTCCCACGCCATCCTCACCGCCAACCGAGGCAGGCGCAGCGGGCTGGCCGACGGCGTGGTGATCACCCCCTCCCACAACCCGCCGGAGGACGGCGGCTTCAAGTACAACCCCCCGGAGGGCGGCCCCGCCGACACCCAGACCACCAAGGTGATCCAGACCCGGGCCAACCAGATCCTGGCCGACGGCCTGCGCGGGGTGAAGCGCATCCCCCTACAGCGCGCCCTGCGCAGCGAGACCGTCCACCAGCGCGACTTCGTTGGCCCCTACGTGGCGGACCTGAACAGCGTGGTGGACATGGAGGCTATTGCGGCGGCCGGGCTGCGCATCGGCGTGGACCCCCTAGGCGGCTCTAGCTTGCCCTTCTGGGACCCCATCGCCGAGCGCTACGGCCTGAACCTGGAGGTGGTGAACCGCGCCGTGGATCCCACCTTCAGCTTCATGACCGTGGACAAGGACGGCAAGATCCGCATGGATTGCTCCTCGCCCTACGCCATGGCGGGCCTGATCGGGCTGAAGGACCGCTTCGACGTGGCCTTCGGCAACGACCCCGACGCCGACCGCCACGGCATCGTAGCGCCCAGCGTCGGCCTCATGAACCCCAACCACTACCTGGCGGTGGCCATCTGGTACCTCTTCCAGAACCGGCCGCAGTGGCGGCCGGACGCAGCCGTGGGCAAGACCTTGGTGTCCAGCTCCATGATTGACCGGGTGGCGGCACACCTGGGCCGGCGGCTGTCGGAGGTGCCGGTGGGCTTCAAGTGGTTCGTGGACGGCCTGATTGACGGCTCCTACGGCTTCGGCGGCGAGGAGAGCGCCGGCGCGTCCTTCCTGCGCCGGGACGGCACGGTGTGGACCACCGACAAGGACGGCATCATCCTGGGCCTGTTGGCTGCGGAGATCACGGCCCGCACCGGCCGCGATCCGGGCCAGCACTACCGCAGCCTGGAGGCGCAGTTCGGAAGCCCGGTCTACCTGCGCATGGACGTGCCGGCCACGCCGGAGGAGAAGGCCAAGCTGGCGGCGCTGTCGCCGGACATGGTCCAGGCTACCACCATGGCCGGCGAGCCGATCCTGGCCAAGCTCACCCACGCGCCCGGCAACGGCGCGGCCATCGGCGGCCTCAAGGTGGTGACGGAGAACGGCTGGTTCGCAGCTCGGCCGTCAGGGACCGAGAACATCTACAAGGTGTACCTGGAGAGCTTCAAGGGCGAGGAGCATCTGCGCCTGATCCAGGAGGAGGCCCAGGCGATCGTGAGCGCCGCCCTGCGCGCTTGACAGCCGTGGGCAGTTGTGCTAACATCTCGGCCACCGTAAACCTCGATCCCTGTGGCTTGTCCGATGGTCGCCCATTGTACCCACCAGCAACGCCAACTCCACAGCGCTGTCTCTCAGCGCTGTGCTGACGCGTTGACGCCGCGCCTGGCCTGCACCTGGCGCGGCTTTTATTTTGGGTACTACTTTACCCCGCATCGCTGCGCGCTTCACGCCGCATCTGATACGGGACCTTGACCTGCCGACGAGCCAGGACACCGGTCAGAAAGCGTGGAGCGCACAGCCCACGCTTTTTTGTTCCCTTGCAAAGCGGTCTTTTCCTCGGCCGTCCGTTTATTCTCAATGCCGGAGGTTGTATGCCCTGTCGAGGAGTGCGCGGCGCGACCACGGTGGACGCCAACACGCCGGAGGCCATCCTGCGGGAGACCCGCCGCCTGCTGGCGCTGATGATCAAGCTGAACGACATCAAGCCCGAGGACGTGGCCAGCGTGTTGTTCACCACCACCCGCGACCTGACCGCCGAATATCCCGCCCTGGCCGCCCGGCAGCTCGGCTGGCTGGACACGGCGCTGCTGTGCGGCCACGAGATGGACGTGCCCGGCGGCCTGCCCCGCTGCGTGCGCGTCCTGATCAACTGGAACACCGACAAAGCAGCCGACGAGGTGGTCCACGTCTACATTCGGGGCGCGCGCAACCTGCGGCCCGACAAGTCCAGCCTGCCGCCGGTGGACATGGACGAGCTCGAACAATGGATCGAACACCAGATCGAGACCTGGCACGACCAGCGGCCGGCCAGAAAGGAACAGCGCATGCCCATCGTTGCCTTTCAGGGAGAGCGCGGCGCGTTCTCCGAGCAAGCGGCTCGCCAACACTTCGGCGATGCGATCGTCACCCTGCCCTGCCGCTCCTTCGAGGCCATCTTCGCCGCGCTGGAGGCTGGCGAGGCGGACTACGGCATGTTGCCGGTGGAGAACTCGGTGGCCGGCTCCATCAACCGCGCCTACGATCTGCTGCTGGAGCATGACCTGCGGGTGTGGGGCGAGGTGTTGCTGCGGGTGCGCCACAACCTGCTGGCGCCGCCCGGCGTCACGCTGGACCAAATTCGCGTTGTGCGCTCCCATCCCCAGGCCTTGGCCCAGTGCGAGCGCTGGCTGAACCAGCGTGGCCTGCAGGCAGTGCCCTGGTACGACACGGCAGGCAGCGCCAAACAGCTGGCCGAGAACCCGGAGCCGGGGGTGGCCGTCATCGCCAGCGAGCTGGCCGCCCGGACCTATGGCCTGGCCATCCTGGCCCAGGGCATCGAGGACCTCACCTGGAACTACACCCGCTTCTTCGTGATCGGCCGTGGGGAGCCGCCCGTGACGGGCAAGACCAAGACCTCCCTGGTCTTCGCCGTGTCCCACGAGCCGGGCTCCCTCTACGCCTGTCTGGGCGAGTTCGCCACCCGCGGCATCAACTTGACCAAGCTGGAGAGCCGCCCCCGGCGCAACCGGCCCTGGCACTACGTCTTCTACCTGGACTTCGAGGGGCACTGGCAGGACCCCACTTGCCAGCAAGCCTTGGTGGGGCTCCTGGCCCGCGCCGCGTTCGTGAAGCTGCTGGGCTCCTACCCGGCCGCCGAGCCCATCCCGCCGGCCGATGAGAATGGGCAGACCGAGCTGCTGCAAGTCTAACGAGCAACGAGCAATGTGAGGGCTGAGCTGGTAACTTGTAACCTCTGTCCGGCGAGACTCCACTGGGTTACGAGCTACCCGTGGCGTCTTGCGCCTTGCGCATCACGTGTTACTCCGCAAGTAGGTGCACCATGATCGTCGTGATGAAGAAAGACGCCACAGCGGCTGAGATCGGCGGCGTCATCGCCCGGGTGCAGGAGATGGGCCTGACCCCGCACCCCATCTACGGCGAGACCCACACGGTGGTGGCCGTGGTGGGCGAGACGGCCGCCGTGGACCCTTCCCTGTTCCAGGCCATGCCCGGCGTGGACGCCGTGAACCGCATCGGGCAGCCCTTCAAGCTGGCCAGCCGGCTCTCC
>JANWYQ010000110.1 GCA_025055015.1 Caldilineales bacterium | reverse complement strand
CGGCGTAACGACTGAAGTCGTTACTACGAAGGGCTCATCCCACGCCTTGGTAGTGGCGGCTTCCCTGGCCAGGCCGACAGGACAGGCAGCCGCCCGGCGTAACGACTGAAGTCGTTACTACGAAGGGCCCGCCCCACGCCTTGGTAGTGGCGGCTTCCCTGGCCAGGCCGACAGGACAGGCAGCCGCCCAGCGTAACGACTGAAGTCGTTACTACGAAGGGCTTGTCCCACACCTTGGTAGTGGCGGCTTCCCTGGCCAGGCCGACAGGACAGGCAGCCGCCCGGCGTAACGACTGAAGTCGTTACTACGAAGGTTATTGCGACGGACGCACGTGAGCGAACCGGATGACGAAGAACATCTCCGTTACTGCGATCCAAGCCTGGCTGGTGGAGCACATCGCCGGGCTCATCGGCGCCGACCCGGCCTCCATTGATGTCGGGCAGCCCTTCGAGAGCTTTGGCCTGGCCTCGCGCGACGTGGTGGGCCTCTCCGGCGACCTGGAGGACTGGCTGGAGCTGCGTCTGTCGCCGACGCTGCTCTACCAGTACCCCACCATCGCCCGCCTGGCGCAGCACCTGGCCGATCAACTGCGGGGCGACGAGGAAGAGACGCCGCCGGCGGAGCCGACCGCTGCCCCGACTGGGGCCATTGCTTCCGCCGCCACCGCCGCCCCGGCTGCGGCCAGTGCTCCTGCCGCGGCCGCCGCCTTTGACCTGCGCAGCGACCGCAGCGAGCCCATCGCCATCGTGGGGATGGCCTGCCGCTTCCCCGGCGCGGAGGGCCCCGAGGAGTTCTGGCAGCTCCTGCGCCGCGGCGCCGACGCCGTCACCGAGGTGCCCCCCAGCCGCTTCGACGTGGACGCCGTTTACGACCCGCGGCCCGACGCGCCCGGCAAGCTCTACACCCGCTGGGGCGGCTTCCTGCGCAACGTGGACCGCTTCGACCCCCACTTCTTCGGCATCTCCCCGCGCGAGGCCGCGGCCATGGACCCCCAGCAGCGCCTGCTGCTGGAGGCGACCTGGGAGGCGCTGGAGGCTGCGGGCCAGCGGCCTGGCGACCTGAACGGCAGCCGCACCGGCGTGTTCGTGGGCATCAGCAGCAACGACTACCTGGCCCTGGGCCTGCGCCACGGCGACCCGCTGCGCGCCATCAACCCCTACAGCGGCACCGGCACCGCCTTCAGCGTGGCCGCCGGCCGCATCGCCTACGTGCTGGGCCTCCAGGGGCCGTGCGTGGCCGTGGACACCGCCTGTTCCTCCTCCCTGGTGGCCGTCCACCTGGCGGCCCAGAGCCTGCGGGCGGGCGAGTGCGACCTGGCCGTGGCCGGCGGGGTCAACGTCATCCTTTCCCCCGAGGGCACCATCTACTTCTGCCGCCTCAACGTCATGGCCCACGACGGCCGCTGCAAGACCTTCGACGCCCGCGCCGACGGCTACGTCCGCTCCGAGGGGTGCGGCATGGTGGTGCTCAAGCGCCTGTCCGACGCGCAGCGGGACGGCGACCCCATCCTGGCCCTCATCCGCGGCACCGCCATCAACCAGGACGGCCGCAGCAACGGCCTCACCGCGCCCAACCCCCTGGCCCAGCAGGAGGTGATCCGCGCCGCGCTGGCCGCCGCCCGCGTGGGGCCGGAGCAGATTGACTACGTCGAGACCCACGGCACCGGCACCGAGCTGGGCGACCCCATCGAGGTCAACGCGCTGGCCGCAGTGCTGGGCCCCGGCCACTCCCCCGACCGCCCCTTCGTGCTGGGCGCGGTGAAGGCCAACATCGGCCACGCCGAGGCCGCCGCAGGCGTCGCCGGGCTGATCAAGGTCGTCCTGGCCCTGCAGCACGGCGAGATCCCGCCCCAGCCCCACGTGCAACGCCTCAACCCGCTGGTGGACTGGGCGAGCATCCCCGCAGTGGTGCCCACCCAGCTCATGCCCTGGCCGCGGGACAACGGCAACCCGCGGCGGGCCGGCCTCAGCTCCTTCGGCTTCAGCGGCACCAACGCCCACGCCATCATCGAAGAGGCGCCGCCCCCGCCGCCCGTCGAGCGCCGCCTCCAGGCTGCCTACCTGCTGCCCCTCTCCGCGCGCAGCCCCGAGGCGCTGCGGGAGATGGCCGGCCGCTGGGCCGACTTCCTGCCTGAGGCTGCAACCGACCCCGCCGCCCTGCACGACATCTGCTACACCGCCACCCTGCGCCGCAGCCACCTGGAGTATCGCCTGACCGCGGCCGGCCGCAGCGCCACCGAGCTGGCCGAGCAGCTCCGCGCCTTCGCCCGCGGGGAGAGCCGGCCGACCCTGAGCACCGGCCGCCACGTGCCCGGCTCAACCGTAGCGCGCAAGGTCGTCTTCCTCTTCCCCGGCCAGGGTGGACAGTGGCTGGGCATGGCGCGCGGGCTGTTGGCCGCAGAGCCGGCCTTCCGCAACGCCATGGCCGCCTGCGACGAGGCCATCCGCCGCACCGGCCTGGCCGACTGGTCGCTGCTGGAGCAGATCGCCGCGGACGAGGAGCACTCGCGGCTGTTGGACGACATCTCGGTCATCCAGCCGGCCCTGTGGGCCATCCAGGTCTCGCTGGCCGCGCTGTGGCGATCGTGGGGCATCGAACCGGCTGCTGTGGTGGGCCACAGCCTGGGCGAGGTGGCCGCGGCCTGCGTGGCCGGCGCGCTGACCCTGGACGAGGCCGCGCGGGTGATCTGCCTGCGCAGCAAGCTGATGGCCCGGGTCAGCGGCCGCGGGGCCATGGCCGTGGTGGGCCTGTCACTGGAGGAGGCCGAGGCCGCGCTGCGGGGCTACGAGGGCCGCGTGTCGGCGGCGGTGAGCAACGGCCCGCGCTCCACGGTGATCTCGGGCGACGCGGACGCGGTGGACGCAGTGCTGGCTGAGCTGGCCGCCCGCGACGTCTTCTGCCGCAAGGTCAAGGTTGACGTGGCCTCCCACAGCCCGCACATGGACCCCCTGCGGCCGGAGCTGGTGACGGGCCTGGCGGATCTGTCGCCCAGGCCAACCACCGTGCCCATGATCTCGACGGTGACGGGCGAGCCGGTGGCGGGCGAGGATTTGACCGCCGACTACTGGGGCCGCAACCTGCGCTCCCCCGTGCGCTTCTGGCCGGTGATCCAGCGGCTGGCGGAGACGGGCCACGGCGTCTTCCTGGAGCTCAGCCCCCACCCGGTGCTGCTGACCGCAGTGCGAGACGGCCTGAAGGCCATCGGCCGCGAGGGCGCAACCCTGCCCTCCCTGCGCCGCGAGGAGGACGAGCCGACCACCATCCGGGGCAGCCTGGGCGCGCTGCACTGCCTGGGCGCGGCGGTGCGCTGGGAAGCCCTTTACCCCGACGGCGGCCGGGTGGCGTCGCTGCCGCCCTACCCCTGGCAGCGGGAGCGCTACTGGCTGGAGGTGGACGAAGGAGAGGCTGCGGCGGTCGGCCCGGCCGAGGGCAGCCGCACCGGCCACCCCCTGCTGGACGTGTACGTGGCGCCCGCGGTGGGGGGCGGCCTGCACGTCTGGGAGACGGCGCTGGACCTGAGCACGCCGCGCCACCGCTACCTGGCCGACCACCGGGTGCAGGACGCGGTGATGCTGCCGGCGGCGGCCTATTTGGAGCTCGCGCAGGCGGCCGCGCGGCAGGCCTTCGGCGACGAAACGGCGACGGTGGCGGACGTGACCTTCGGCCAGGCGCTTATTTGGCCGGACGACGGACGGGCCCGGCTGCAGGTGGTGATCACGGACGGCGGTTCGACGGGCTCTACGACCCGGGAGGCCACGTTCCAGGTGTTCAGCAGCGCGGTTTACATGCCGCCGGGTGACACGAGGGCCCAAGCGGATGAGGACCTTCGTAGTGACGACTTCAGTCGTCCGGCCGTGATCAATGCGCCACACGGCACCGAAGCGGTCGGGGATGAAGACCTTCGTAGTAACGACTTCAGTCGTCCGGCAGTGATCAATGCGCCACACGGCACCGAAGCGGTCGGGTATGAAGACCTTCGTAGTGACGACTTCAGTCGTCCGGCCGCTGCAAAGCGACTGAAGTCGCCACTACAAAAGGAGCTGCCGTTCTCAGGACGAGCGACCGCCGACGGCCGGCCGCCGACCGCGTGGACCCTCCACGCCAGCGGCAAGATCCGCCGCGGCGGGACGCCGACATCGGCCGCGGCCTCGGCGCTGGCCGACATCCAGGCCCGCTGCTCCGAACCGGTCCCGGCCGACGCGCACTACGCCGCCCTGGCCGAGAGCAAGCTGCAGTACGGCCCGGCCTTCCGGGGCGTGGAGCAGCTCTGGCGCGGGGAGGGCGAGGCGCTGGGCCGCCTGCGCCTGCCGGACGGCGGCTCAGCCGGCTCACCCGCCGGCGGCTACCTGGTCCATCCGGCGCTGCTGGACGCGGCCTTCCAGGTGCTGGCCGCGGCCCTGCCCCGGGGCGCGGGCGGCGTGGCGGCGGGCGAGACGTGGGTGCCGGTGGCCGTGGCGCGCTGCGACCTGCGCGGCTGGAACGGCGCCGCAACGGCCTGGAGCCACGCGATCTTCCGCCGGGAGCCGGCGGGTCGCGGGGATACGCTGGTCGGCGACATTGCCCTGCTGGACGACGACGGCCGGGTCGTGGGCCGGGTCGAAGGCTTGCGGCTGCAGCGGCTGAGCCTGGCCGGCCGGCGCGCCACGGTGGACCGGTGGTTCATGCGCGTGCAGTGGGAGCCGCAGCCGCCGGCGCTGCCGGCTTCACCGGCGACGGCCCGGGACGGCGCCTGGCTGATCCTGGCCGACCGCAGCGGCCTGGCCGAGGCGTTGGCCGCCCGCTTGACCATCGCACAGCCCGGCGCCCGCTGCGTCCTGGTTGCGGCCGACGACAACTTCGCCTCCCTGGGCCCCGACCGCTACGCCGTAGATCCCGGCCGTCCCGAACACCTGCGCCGCGTCCTGGCCGAGGCGCTCCCCGCCGGGAGGTCGTGGCGCGGGGTCGTGCATCTGTGGTCGCTGGACCCGGCGCCTGCGTTGGAACAGGCGGTCGGACTGCTGCGAGTTATGCAAACGTTGGTAGGAGAAGGAAAGCAAGGAAATGACGGAAAGGAAGGAAAGGAGGGAGAGGCCGGCGCTTCTGCCTCCCTCATTTCCTCGCTTTCCCTCGTTTCCCTCTACGCCCCTCGTCTGTGGATCGTCACCCGCGGCGCGCAGGCGGTGCTGGACGGCGAGCGGCCGGCGCTGGAGAGCGCGCCCCTGCTGGGCCTGGCGCGCACCGCCTTCCACGAGCTCGGCGACCTGCGCCCGACGGTGGTGGACCTGAGCCCCGGCAAGGGCAACGGCGCCGACCCGGCCGCCGAGATAGACGCGCTGTTGGCCGAGCTCCTGGCCGACAGCGCCGAGACTGAGGTGGCGCTGCGCGGGGGCGGCCGCTACGTGCCGCGGCTGGTCCGCTGGCAGCCCGACGGCGGCGGACGGCGGCTGCGCCCCTTCGACCCGGCGCGGGACGCCAACTTCCGCCTGGAGACCCGCGGGGCCGGCGTGCTGGACAACCTGACCCTGGCCGCGTGCCCGCGCACCCCGCCCGGCCCCGACCAGGTGGAGGTCCGGGTGCACGCGGCGGGCCTCAACTTCCTGGACGTGCTCACCGCGCTGGGGCTGCGGCCTGACCTGCCCCCCGGCCCGGTGCTATTCGGCACCGAGTTCAGCGGCGAGGTGGTAGCCGTCGGCCCGGGCGTGAGCGACCTGCGGCCCGGGGACGCGGTGCTGGGCCTGGCGCCGGCCAGCTTCGGCGCCTACGCCACCACCCGCGCCGACCTGGTGGTGCCCAAGCCCGTGGCCCTGAGCTGGGAGGAGGCCGCCACCATCCCCATCGTCTTCCTCACCGCGCACTACGCGCTGGAGCGCCTGGCCGGCCTGGAGCGAGGGGAGCGGGTGCTGATCCACTCGGCCACGGGCGGCGTCGGCCTGGCCGCGCTGCAGCTGGCCCAGGCCATCGGCGCGGAGGTCTTCGCCACGGCCGGCAGCCCGGAGAAGCGGGAGTACCTGCGCCGCCTGGGCGTGCCACACGTGATGGACTCGCGCTCCCTGGACTGGGCCGACCAGGTGCTGGCGCTGACCGGCGGCGAAGGGGTGGACGTGGTGCTCAACGCGCTGGCCGGCGAGGCCATCGCCAGGGGTCTCTCCGTCCTGCGCCCCTACGGCCGCTTCCTGGAGATCGGCAAGCGGGACATCTACAGCAACGCGCAGATCGGCCTGTGGCCCTTCCACAAGAACCTGTCCTATTTCGCCGTGGACCTGGCACGCGTGGCCGTGGAGCGGCCCGCCGTGGTCCAGCGCATGTTGACGGCGCTCATGGCCCGCTTCGAGGCGGGCGAGCTGCGGCCGCTGCCCCGAACGGTGCTGCCGATCACCCAGGCCCTGGACGCGTTCCGCACCATGGCCCAGAGCCGGCACATCGGCAAGATCGTCCTCTCCCTGGCCGTGGACCCGGCCGCGGTGCAGGTGGAGGACGCCGGCGGCCTGGCAGTGCGGCCCGACGGCACGTACCTGATCACCGGCGGCCTGGGCGGGCTGGGGCTGGTCACCGCGCGCTGGCTGGTCGAGCAGGGCGCGCGGCACCTGGCGCTCCTGGGCCGCAGTGGCCCCAGCGCCGAGGCGCAGGCCGCCATCGCCGGGCTGGAGGCCATGGGCGTGACGGTGCGCGTGGCCCAGGCCGACGTGGCCGACGCCGGGCAGCTCGCTGCTGCGCTGGACGAGGTGCGCCGCGCCATGCCGCCGTTGCGCGGGGTCTTCCACCTGGCCGGCCGGCTGGACGACGCGGTGCTGGCGCAGCAGAGCGCCGAGCGCTTCGCCGCGGTGATGGCCCCCAAGGTGCAGGGCGCATGGAACCTGCACCGGCTGACGGCCGAGGCGGGCGACCCGTTGGACTGCTTCGTGATGTTCTCGTCGCTGGCGTCGCTGCTGGGCTCGCCCGGCCAGGGCAACTACGCCGCGGCCAACGCGTTCATGGACAGCCTGGCCCACTACCGCCGCAGCCTGGGGCTGCCCGCGCTGACGGTCAACTGGGGGCCGTGGGCGCAGGTGGGCCTCGCCGCCCGACCCGACCGCGCCGGCCGGCTGGGGCTGCGGGGCATCGAGAGCATCTACCCCGAGCAGGGCATGCAGGTGCTGAGCCGGCTGGCCGCCGATCTTCCCGACGCACAGGTGGCGGTGCTGCCCCTGGCCCCTGGCCAGTGGCGAACCGCCTTCCCCCAGGCCGCAAGCTGGCCGTTGCTGCAGCGCCTGGTGGCCGAGGAGGCGGCCGCGCCCGAGCCCCAGGCCGCCGGCCCGCGCGCGGCCCTGCTGGCCGCGGCCACCGAGGCCGAGCGCCGGGCGGTTTTGGAGGCGTACTTCACCGAGCAGCTGGCCCAGGTGCTGGGCGCGTCGCCCAAGCATTTTGACGCGCAGACCCCGTTGGCCAGCCTGGGCGTGGACTCGCTGATGGCCGTGGAGCTGAAGAACCGGGTGGAGACCGGGCTGGGCCTGCAGCTCCCCATCGCGGCGCTGCTGCGCAGCCCCAAGGTCGGCGAACTGGTGGACGAGCTGTTGGCGCAGGCCGCAAAGGCGATCGAAAACTGGACCAGCCTTCCCACAGGCCACCAGCCTTTGCACGAGACCGCGGAGGCTGGTCCAGTTTCCGGCAAGGAGCTCCCGGCGGCCGTCGCCGTCCAACCTACGGGCCAGCCTCGCGCCAAAGCCGACGGCAGAGCACCCGCCGCAGCTGAGGCCGGCCGGGCCGGCATCCAGGTCCCCCGCCTGACCATCGCGCCGGAGCCGGCCCCGCCCTACGAGATCCCTCTCTCGGCCGGCCAGGCCGCGCTGTGGCTGCAGCACCAGCTTAACCCCGGCAGCGTCTACAGCCCCGCGTTCACCGTGCGCATCCGCGCCGCCGTGGACCCCGACCGCCTGCGCCGCGCCTTCCGCGTCATCGCCGGCCGCCACCCTGCCCTGCGCACCACCTTCGCCGCCGTCAACGGCGTGCCGGTGCAGCGGGTGAGCGCCGAGGCAGAGCCCTTCGTGCTGGTGGAGGACGTGTCGGGCCTGAGCGAGGCCGAGTTCCGTCAGCGGCTGACCCAGGAGGCCAACCACGTCTTCGACCTGGAGGCCGGGCCCCTGTGGCGGGTGTGCCTCTTCCGCCGCGGGCCGGACGACCACGTGCTGATGCTCCACGCGCACCACATCGTCATGGACCTGTGGTCGCTGGCCCTGGTCACCAGCGAGTTCAGCGCGCTCTACAACGACCCGACCGCGGCCGAGCGCCTGCCCCGGCCTGCGGCCACCTACGGCGACTACGTGCGCTGGCAGCGCAGCCTGCTGCACAGCCCTGCGGCCGAGCGCATGTGGGACTACTGGCGGGCGCAGCTGGCCGGCGCGCTGCCGGTGCTGGAGCTGCCCACCGACCGCCCGCGGCCGCCCGTGCAAACCTTCCGCGGCTCCATCGTCTCCGCCTCCTTCTCTCCCGAGCTGACGGCTGGCATCCGCGGCCTGGCCCGGCGCCTGGGCGTGACCCCCTACGTGGTGCTGCTGGCCGCCTTCCAGGCGCTGCTGCACCGCTACACCGGCCAGGAGGACCTGATCGTCGGCACCACCACGGCCGGCCGCACCCACGCCGAGCTGGCGGACGTGGTGGGCTACTTCGTCAACCCGGCGCCCATCCGCACCGTGTTCGCCGACGGCCTGACCTTCGCCGGGCTGGCGCGGCAGGTGCACGAGGCGGTGCTGGGCGCGCTGGCCAACCAGGACTTCCCCTTCCCGACCATCGTCGAGCGGCTGCGCCCCCCGCGCGACCCCGCGCGGCCACCCATCTTCCAGGTGATGTTCACCCTCCAGCGCTCGCACCTGCTGCACGAGGCGGGGCTGTCGCAGCTGGCCCTCAGCCGCGCGGGCGTCAGCGTGGACCTGGGCGGGCTGCCCATGGAGACGGTGACCCTGGCCGACCGCATGTCCCCCTTTGACCTGACCCTGCAGGTGGCCGACTCGGAGGCGGCGCTGGGCGCGGCGGTGGAGTTCAACCTGGACCTGTTCGACCCGGCCACCGCGCAGCGCCTGCTGGGCCACTACGAGACGCTGCTGCAGAGCGCGGTGGCCGACGCCGACCGGCCCGTGGCCGCGCTGCCCATGCTGACCGCGGAGGAAGCGGGGCGCCTGGCCGCGTGGAGCGCCGGGCCGACGGTGCCCCTGGCCCACCGGTGCATCCACCACGCCTTCGAGGCGCAGGCCGACCGCACCCCCGACGCCACCGCGCTCTACTTCGACCCCGGCGGCGGCCGGCCACCCGTGGTCCTCACCTACCGCGAGCTGGACGCGCGCGCCAACCAGCTGGCCCATGCCCTGCGCCGCCGCGGCATCGGCGTGGAGGATCGGGTGGCCCTGTGCGCGGAGCGGTCGCCGGAGATGGTCATCGCCATCCTGGGCGTGCTTAAGGCCGGCGCGGCCTACATCCCGCTGGACCCGGCCGCGCCGCCCGCGCGGCTGGCCGCCATCCTGCGCGACGCCGCGCCGGCCGCCTGCCTGGTCTACGGCGCCGAGGGCCATGACCTGCTGGCTGCTGAGGTCGGCTCGCTGGTGGAGCAGCTGTCCCCGCTGCACCTGGACGACCCGACCTGGTGGGCCGGCGAGCCGGCCGAGCGGCCCGCCGTGCCGGTGACGGGCGACAACCTGGCCTACATCATCTACACCTCCGGCTCCACGGGCGAGCCCAAGGGGGTGATGCTGCAGCACGCCGGCCTGGTGAACCTGGCCCAGGCCCAGGTGATCGGCTTCGACGTGACGCCGCAGGACCGGGTGTACCAGTTCGCGGCCTACACCTTCGACGCGTCCCTGTCGGAGATCTTCATCGCCCTCACCTCCGGCGCGGCGCTGCACATCGCGCGGCGGGACGTGGTGCTGTCGCCGGAGAGCCTGGCCGCGGCCCTGCGGGCGCAGCGCATCACCAACATCACCCTGCCGCCCACCCTGCTGCGGCTGCTGAACCCGGACGACCTGCCCGACCTGCGCACGGTGATCTCCGCGGGCGAGGCGTGCACCGCCGACCTGGTGGCCCGCTGGACCCAGGCGCCGCCCGCCGCGGCCTTCCCCAGCCGCCGCTTCCTGAACGCCTACGGCCCCACCGAGACCACCATCGGCCCCACCTACCACGTGGCCTGCGACGGCCGGGGCGACCCGCCGGCGCTGCCGGCGTGGGCGCCGGTGCCCATCGGCCGGCCCATTCACAACATTCAGACCTACATCCTGGACCGCCACCTCCAGCCCGCGGCCGTGGGCGTGCCGGGCGAGCTCTACATCGGCGGCGTCGGCGTGGCACGCGGCTACGTCGGCCGGCCGGACCTGACGGCAGAGCGGTTTGTGCCGGATCCCTTCGCGGGGAGCAGGGAGCAGGGAGCGGGGAGCGGGGAGCAGCGGGCAGAGGGCAGAAGTCAGAGGTCAGAGGTCAGAGGTCAGAGATCAGAGGTCAGAGGTCAGAGGTCAGAGGTCAGAAGTTACGGGTTATGAGGTAGGCATTTCGCATGGCGCATCGCCCGACACCGCTTCACACTCCATGGTTCATGCACCACGCTCCATGCACCACGCTCCACGCTCAATGCTCCACGCTCCACGCCTCTACAAGACCGGCGACCTGGCCCGCTGGCTGCCCGACGGGAGCATCGAGTTCATCGGCCGCGCGGACTACCAGGTGAAAATCCGCGGGTTCCGCGTGGAGCTGGGTGAGATCGAGGCCACGCTGGCCCGGCACCAGGCAGTCAAGGAGGCGGCCGTGGTGGCCCAGCCCATCGCCCAGCCCGACCTCGCCTGGCACGCTGGGGCTGCCAAGAGCGGCCGGGCCCTGCGCCTGGTGGCCTTCGTGGTGCCCGCAGCGGAGGACGGCCAGGCATCCTTGGAGCCGGAGCTGCGGGCCTTCCTGCGGGAGACGGTTCCCGACTACATGGTGCCGGCGACCTTCGTCTTCCTGTCCACCCTGCCCCTCACCTCCAGCGGCAAGGTGGATCGGCAGGCGCTGCT
>JANWYQ010000062.1 GCA_025055015.1 Caldilineales bacterium | reverse complement strand
AGGCGCTGAACCGGTAGAGGTATGTGCTCGGTAACCCGCTCAAGTTCCGTGATCCGACGGGCCACAGGGTATGCGCCGACGACTGCGGCGGCGGCCGGCGCGGCGGCTCTCCCCATCCACCCCCAGCATGGAAGCCACCGGCCACACGCTGCCGGCCGCCAGCCGCGGCGGCTGCGCCTCCGCTAGGGGCACCTCCACCACCAGCGCACCCCCCGGCGGGTCACTCGCGCCGGCGGCGCACCCAGCGAGAGCGCGCTCTCCTCCGACAGCGGCCACTGCCCCGTCCCCGCTCAACCAGCCGGGCTTGCCCCTTGACAAGGGTGCAACGGACGAGCCGACGAGACCTACCGCTTGCCGTAGGCGTAGAACCCCTGCCCCGTCTTGCGGCCTAGGCGACCAGCGGCGACCATGCGCCGCAGCAGGGGCGGGGCCTTGAAGCGCGGCTCGCCGTAGGTGGCGTAGAGGGTGTCGGCGATGGCAAGGGTCACGTCCAGGCCGATCAAGTCAGCCAGGGCCAGGGGGCCCAGGGGATGGCCGGCGCCCAGCTTCATGCTCTCGTCTATGGTCTCCGGCGCTGCACGGCCTCGCTCCAGCTCGGCCACGGCGTCCACGATGTAGGGGATCAACAGCCGGTTCACGATGAAGCCGGGGCTGTCGGGCGCGGTGACCACCACCTTGCCCAGCCAGGCGCCCACCTTGGCCGCGATGGCCAGGGTCTCGTCGGAGGTGTGCAATCCCCGCACCAGCTCCAGCAACCGCATCACCGGCACCGGGTTGAAGAAGTGCATGCCCAGCACCTTGTCGGGCCGGTTGGTGGCCGACGCAATGGCCGTGATGCTCAGCGACGAGGTGTTGGAGGCCAGGATGGCGTCGGGCCGCGCCAGGGCGTCCAGGCTGCGGAAGATGCTCTGCTTCAGGGCCAAATCCTCGGCCACCCCCTCGATGATCAGCTCGCAGCCGGCCAGGTCGGCCAGGTGGGCCGTGCCGCGGATGCGCGCCAGGGCCGCCTCCGCCTCGGCCGCGGCCAGCTTACCCCGGCTCACCGCCCGGTCGAGGGAGGCCTTCACCCGCGACCGACACATCGGGTTGACATCCTCGTTGCGGCCGTAGACGATCACGTCGAAGCGGGCCAGCGCGCTCACCTCGGCGATGCCCGCCCCCATCTGTCCACACCCCACGATCCCGATGGTTTGCACGATCACGACGCACCTCCAGGAGACACCATCTCGGCGACCCAACGCACCAGGTCCTCCTGCTCCGGACGCTCGGGGTAGGAGCCGGCGGCCTGCACCTGGCGCATGGCCTCGTCGGCCGGGATGCCCAGCGCCGCCAGGACGCTGGCCGCCAACAGCCCGGTGCGGCCGATGCCCGCCGCGCAGTGCACCAGCAGGTAGTCCCCGGCGCGCAGGCTCTGGGCGATCTGCACCACAAACACCAGGAAGCGTCGGCGGTCGCTGGGGACCCCGAAGTCCACGATGGGAAACATCACCTGACGCCACGGCGGGCTCCCTGCGGCCAGCAGCCGAGCGTACTGAGGCGACTTGGCAGCGATTTCCTCCCGCGAGGCTAGGCAGATCACCTGGCTGATCCCGCGACGTTGGACCTCTTCGATGGTCGCTTGCAGCGGCTCGAAGCGGCCGGGCATGCTGTGCAGGTACAGTCGGCCTTTGACGCCCTCGGGAAGGGGCAGGTAGCGGAACATGGCGGCTACTCTCCAGGCTGCGCGACCGGAGCTCACCGGTTGCTGCCGCCATTATACCACATGCCGGCGGCGCCAGAGCACCGACGATTGCGAAAAAAAGCGCGCGTTGGCGTTGGCCGCTGAGACGCGGGGGGTGTAGAATAGAGACATGCTAGACGCTTCCTTTGCCAGACCGCCGGGGCGCAGCCTGGTGGTGCCGATGATGCTCAGCCTGGCGCTGCTGGCGCTGCTCGCGGCCTTGGCCGTCGGACTGCCGGCCATCTGGCTGGTGCGCAGCCAGCTGGAGAACCAGGCGTGGGACCAGGTCCGACAGGGGTTGCAGGCCACAGCCGCCCTGTACGACGCGCAGCTCGGCGAGCTGGCCGGCTTGGCCACGCTGACGGCCGAGCGGCCTACCCTGGCAACGCTGTTGGGCGAGGCGGATCAGGCCGCTTTGCCGGCGTATCTCGACGTCCTGCGCGAGGGGGCCGACCTGGACCTGATCGTGGTCTGCGCCGGCGGCCGGCCCGTTGCCCAGGCCGCGGCAGGGGCCGACGTAGGCTTGCTCCCGCCCCTGTGCGACCGGCCGGTGGGCCCGGCCGTGTTGACCACTCAGCCGGCAGGCATGCCGCCGCAGGTCTGGCTGGCCGGCGTGCAGCGCCTGACCACAGCCACTGCGGCTCAGCCGGCTGCCGTGATCGTGGCCCGCCGGCTGGCGTCGGCCCAAATGGAGGCGCTGAGCCGCCAAACCGGGCTGGAACAGTCCCTGCTGATCGGCCCCCTGCCGGTGGCCAGCAGCCTGCCCGGCGACCCTGCCCTGCTGCGCCGAGGGGAGCCCTTGGCGACGTCTGGCGACGACCGCGTGCGCTTCACCTGGGACGGCCGGCCCTTCTACGCTGCGCGGCTGATGTTAACGGCGCCGGCCGACGCCGCCCCTGTCTTCGCCGAGGTGGCGCTGTCGGTGGCCGAGGTGCGGGCGACGGAGCAGCGGCTGCTGCGCCTGCTGTTGAGCAGCATGGCCCTGGCCACGCTGTTGGGGCTGGCCCTGGCCTTCCTGCTGGCGCGGCGCATCAGCCGGCCGCTGGCCGACCTGACCCGCGCGGCGACTACCCTGCGCGGGGGCGACCTGTCCAGCCCCATTACCTTCGATGCCTCGGTCCGCGAGGTGGCATTGGTGGGCCAGGCGCTAGAGGGCGCGCGCGCTGACCTACAGCGCACCCTGGCCGACCTGCGCCGCGAGAAGGCGTTGACCGAGCACTTCCTGGCCAACGTGTCGCACGAGTTTCGCACGCCGCTCACCGCCATCGCGGCCTCGGTGGAGCTCCTGCTGGACCAGGCCGACGCGCTCAACCGCGACGAGCTGCGGGAGCTGCTGACCACCCTGCACCTGGGCGTGCTCAACCTGCAGAAGCTGGTGGACAACCTGCTGGAGAGCGCCAGCATCGAGGCGGGTCGCTTCCGCGTGCGGCCGCGGCCGTGCAGCCTGGCCGACATCATCGCGGAGGCCACAGCCACCATGCAGCCGCTGCTGGACCGCCACGGCCAGCGGCTGGTGGTGGAGCTGCCGGCCGCCATCCCTGTGGTGATGGCCGACTCGCGGCGGGTGGTGCAGGTGTTAGTCAACCTGCTCTCCAACGCCAGCAACGCGCAGCGCGGCCTGGCCGACAGCGAGATCACCATCAGCGCCGTTGTCGAGGGCGACGTGGTGTGGGTGCAGGTGGCCGACCAGGGGCCGGGCATCCCGCCGGAGCAGCGAGCGGCGTTGCTGGAGGGCCGACGCTTCGCCGCGCCCTCTGGGATCGGGACGCCGGATGCGCCCGGCGGCTTTGGGCTAGGCCTCTCGGTGGTGAAGGCGATCGTCGAGGGCCACGGTGGCCGGCTCGGCATCGAGGACCGGCCGGGCGGCGGCGCCGTGGTCTGGTTTACCCTGATGAAAGCATGAAAGCGCTGATCGTAGACGACGACCGCGTGCTGGCCGACGTGCTGGCGTTCACCCTGCGGCGTGAGGGGTTCGAGATCGTCCTGGCCCACGACGGCGCCACCGCGCTGCAGCGCTTCGCCGAGGACGCGCCCGACCTGGTGGTGCTGGACGTGAACCTGCCGCGCTTGGACGGCTTTGCGGTCTGCCAACAGATGCGCGCCCAGGCCGACACCCCCATCATTCTGTTGACGGTGCGCGGGGAGGAGGACGACATCGTGCGCGGCCTGTCGTTGGGGGCCGACGACTACATGACCAAGCCCTTCAGCCCGCGGCAGCTGGTAGCGCGGGTCCATGCCGTGCTGCGGCGCAGCCGGGCCGGCCAGCGCGCCGCGCCCGAGGTCCAGCGGGTCGGCGACCTGCTGTTGGACGCCAGCCGCCGCGAGATCCGCCTGGCGCGCGAGGCCGAGGCGGGGGAGCCGGTGAGCCTAACGGCCCTGGAGAGCCGCCTGCTGAGCTACCTGATGCTCAACGCCGGCCACGTGTTGACGGCAGATGCCATCATTGACCACGTGTGGGGCGCAGCTGGGGCCGATCGGGACATGCTCCGCCAGCTGGTGCGCCGGCTGCGCGCCAAGATCAAGGAGCTGGGCGACAGCGCCGGCGACCCGTCCGGCCTGCCGATCATCGAGACGATCCCCGGCATCGGGTATGGGTTGACGCGAGGGTGAGGTCCGGCTCCTCTCCCGGCCAGCCGGCGGGCACATGGGGTCTATCACGGCCTTGTCACAGCCCTATCACGTTCCCTGTCACCGCCGAGGCATACCATCGGGGTAGATCGCCCGGAGGTGCTCGCCGGCCGTGTCATCCGTGGAGCCCGCTGGCTTCCTGAGCCTAAGCGACGTGACGCCCGACCCCAAGGCGGCGCGCCTGTTGCCGCCGGCCGTGGCCAGGCGCTGCCGCGCGCTGCCGATCGCCCTGGACGGCGACTGCGTCACCGTGGCCATGGCCGATCCGACGGACCGCGCCGCGCGGGAGGCGGTGATGGCCGCGCTGCAGGCGCCGTCGGCCCCCGCAACGGTTCGGCCGTCCCAGGTCTATCTGGTGCAGGGCGACCCGGCCCTGATTGACGACTGGCTGAGGCTGGCCGAGGTGGCCCTGGCGCCAGAGCAGCCGGCCGGCGCCTCGCCCACCGAGCCGCCCATTGGCCTGTGGCTCCCGGAGCCGTTGGCCCACGACGGGGGGGAGGTGGTCGCCTACGCCGAGCAGCTGGCGGCGCTGCTGGCCGCGCCGCTGCGCCGGTTCAACCCTAGCGCGGGCCGGCCGGACGAGGTGTCCTTTCCGTCTCACCCTGAGCGTCGGCTGCTGGTTTTGCCCTGTCTAAGCTACGGCCAGGTCGAGCCGCTGCTGGAGGTCGGCCGAGGCGCAGCGGCGCTGCTGGTTTGCCGCCCGCGCTGGCCGCTGCGCCGGCTCCTGCTGATCGTGCGAGGAGACCCGGTGGACGACGCTGCGCTGGCCTGGGCGGCCTGGCTGGCGCGCGCCAGCCAGGCCGCGGTGACGGCGCTGATGGTGGCGCCCCATGTCCCCACGACGCCCTCCCCCCCGACCGGCGACGACATCGCCAACCTCCTGTCCCCCCACGACGCGGCCGGACACAGGGCGCAGCGCACTGCGCAAAGCCTGGCTGCGCTGCACCTGGACGCCGTGCTGCACCTGCGCCAAGGGCCGCCCGAGACGGTGATCCGCCGCGAGCTAGCCTCCGCCCCCTACGACCTAGGGATCACCGGTATCGCAGCCCGGGGTGCCGAGGCCCAGTGGCGCCTGCGGCCGCTGCTGCGCAGGCTCCTCCCCGACCTGCCCTGCCCGCTGCTGGTCACTGGTTATCGGTGATCGGTGACCGGTGGTCAGTGATCGGTGATCAGTGATCAGTGATCGGTGATCAGTGACCTGGGATCGGTGACCAGTGACAGTGACCGGGGATCAGTGACCCGTCATCAGCTATCCGTCGCCGTCCACCGTTCACCGTTTACCGTTCACCGTCCACCGTTTACCGCTCACCCTCCCCCCGCCTCCCGGCGCCTGAGCAGCTCCGTCCCCAAGACCAGCAAGAGGGAGAACAGCCCCAGGGCCAAGGCCGCGCTGTAGGCGCTGACATACTGCCGTTCGTCCAGCGCGCGGTAGATGTAGATGGTGGCCGTCTCGGTGCGGCCCTGGATGCCCCCGCCAACCACCAGCACGGCGCCAAACTCCCCCAGCGCGCGGGCCAGAGTCAGCGTCACGCCGTAGATGAAGCCCCAGCGCAGCGCGGGCAGGGTGATGCGCCAGAAGATGGTCCAGCCGCCGGCGCCCAGGGTGGCTGCCGCCTGCTCCTGCTGCACGCCGAAGGCCTGCAGGATGGGCATTAGCTCGCGGATCATGAAGGGCAGCGTGACGAAGAGGGTGGCCAGCACCATGCCCGGCACCGCGAACGCCACGCGGATGTCCAGGGCTTGCAGCACCGGCGCCAACAGCCCCTGACGGCCGAAGAGCAGCAGCAGCATGTAGCCCACCACCACCGGCGACACGGCGAAGGGCAGGTCAATCAGGCCGTTGATGATCTTCTTGCCCCAGAAGTCGTCCCGCACCAGCATCCAGGCCACTGCTGTACCGAACACCGCCTGGACCAGCACCACCAGCAGGCTGATCTGCAGGGTCAGGCCGAAGGCTTTCTGCACTTCTCGGTCGCGAAAGGTCGCCAAGGCCGGCCCCAGGCCATCGGCGAAGGCGCCTGCCACCAAAGCGACGATGGGCGCAATGATCAAGAAGCCGGCGTAGCCCAGCGCGATGGCGACCAGGGTGCGCCGCAGCCAGCGCCGACGCCGGTCAACCGGCATGGAGGCTGTGGGGGCGGGACGGGCGTTCATCGGGCCCTCCTCCCTGGGCTGCGAGCCTCGTCCTGTCGCGACTGGATCAGGTCCACCA
This sequence comes from Caldilineales bacterium, assembly GCA_025055015.1. GTDB lineage: Bacteria > Chloroflexota > Anaerolineae > JAAEKA01 > JAAEKA01 > JANWYQ01. The sequence goes on along the minus strand of JANWYQ010000062.1, from coordinate 1,625 downwards.
GGACGATCAGGGTGAAGGCGATGGCCAGCAGCACCACCGACACGGCGCTGGCGCCGAAGCGGTTCGCGGACTCCACCTCGCCCCACACGTAGACCGCAGCCGTCTGCGAGCGCAGCGGGATGTTGCCGGCCACGATGACGATGGAGCCGAACTCGCCCACCGCGCGGGCGAAGCTGAGCAGCGCGCCGCTGGTCAGCGGCAGGATCAGGGGCGGCAGCGTGACACGGCGGAAGATGGTCCACGGCCCCGCGCCCAGGGTCGCCGCGGCATCCTCCACGGCTCGGTCCAGCCCCAGCAGCACCGGCTGCACAGCCCGCACCACGAAAGGAAAGGTGACGAAGAGCAGCGCCAGCACGATGCCCGGCGGCGCGAAGATGATGCGCCAGCCGAGGGTGCGCTCCAGCCAGGCGCCGAGGGGCTGCTGCGGGCCGTAGAGGACCACCAGCATGACGCCGGTCACCAGGGTGGGGATGGCCAGGGGCAGGTCCACCACCGCGTTGAGCAGCGACTTGCCGGGGAACTCGTAGCGCACCAGGACGTAGGCGGTCAGCGTGCCCATGACGGTGTTGATCGCCACCATGACGGCCGCGGTGCGCAAGGTGAGCAGCAGCGCAGCCTTGGCCACCGGCTGGCTCACGGCCGCCCACAGCCCTGTCAGCCCCTGGCTCAGCCCATCCTGGAAGATGACCAGCAGAGGAATGATCAGCATCAGGGCCAGGTAGCTGAGGGCGGCCGCGCGCACGCTCCAGCGCCCCCACGGGCGCCGGCGGGCCGCGGGTGGGTTGGCGGCCAAGGGCCGGGCTCGAAGTTGGGCCATGGAACACCCTGCTGGCTCAGCTAGAAGCGGTCGGGCGCACCCCGGCGCGGCGATATTACCGCCGCTGTACCTCTAGCAGCGCTCGGCTGAAGACGCCGTCGTCGCCGAAGATGGCCGGCGTGGCCGCCTCCCAGCCGCCGAAGTACTCGATGGTGAACAGGTCCTCCACCGGCGGGTAGCGGTCGGCGGTAGCCTGGGCGACCTCAGGGTGCACCGAGCGCAGGCCATACTCTGCGAAGATCTCCTGCGCCTGCTGGGTGAGCAGAAACTGCACAAAGGCCTCGGCCACGGCGCGGGTGCCGTGTTTGTCCACGTAGGCGTCTACCACGGCGATGGGGTTTTCAATCAGGATCGTCGAGCGGGGGATGACCAGCTCGTAGTCCTGGCCCTGCATGCGCGCCACCAGCACCTCGTTCTCGTAGGTGATGGCCACGTCGCCCACACCCTTCTCGAAGTTGGTGATGCTCTCGCGGGCGCCCTTGTCCATGACGGTGACGTTGCGCAGCACCGCCTTGAGGAACTCAAAGGCAGCCGCCTCGTCGCCGGCCGGCACGCCCTCCACGTAGCCGCGCAGGGCCGCGCCGTACAGCGCCAGCACGTTCCACATGGCGCCGCCGCTGGTCTTGGGGTTGGGCGTCAGGATCTGCACGCCCGGCCGGGCCAGGTCGGCCCAGTCGCGGATGCCCTTGGGGTTGCCCTTGCGCACGGCGAAGACCACAATGGAGTTGCTGACCATGCCCTTGGTGGGGGTGGCCTTCCAGTCGTGGGTGATCAGGCCGGCCTTCTGGATGCGGGTGATGTCGGCCTC
>JANWYQ010000043.1 GCA_025055015.1 Caldilineales bacterium | reverse complement strand
CCGGCCATCTGCAGGATGTAGTCGCCCAGAGGCAGGTCGGTCACCTGGGCGCCGGCGGAGCGCAGGGCCACATCCAGGCCGATCTCGGCGCCGAGCTGGTTGCCGACGCGCACCACGCGACACGGCCGAGGCCGGTGGCCGAGGACGGGGGAGGCGGTGATCTGTTGAACGATCTGAGCCACCACCGCGCAGGCCGTTGCGGCGTCCTCGGCCCGATGCACCAGGACGCCGGCCGCGGCAAGCCGCTCCTCCAGCCTCTCCAGGAGCTCGGGAAGCTGCGCCAGGTTGCGGCGTCGAACGGCAGTCGCCCGGTCCCTCAGGTCGGCGAAGGCCTCGGCCGACGGCAGCGCCGCCGCGCGCCACCGACGCAACAGGCCGACGTTGCGGGCCAGGATGGCGCGCTGTTGACTGTTGTCCAGCGCGGCGGCCGCGCGGCGGGCCAGCTCGGACATGGGGTCAGTCGCGCTTGAACTGCGAGTAGTCCGGGGTGCGGTACTTGCTGGCGCCGAGGCCGGCGATGTCCAGCATGGCCTCCACCTTCATGGGCAGGCCGAAGATCTTGATGAAGCCCTCGGCGTCCTTCTGGTCGTAGACGTCCTCCTCGCCGAAGGTGGCGTAGTCCTCGCGGTAGAGGGAGTAGGGGGAGCGGCGGCCGACCAGGATCACGTTGCCCTTGTAAAGCTTGAGCCGCACCGAGCCGGTGACGTTCTGCTGGGTGGCCTGCACGAAGGCGTCCAGCGCGCGGCGCAGGGGGGTGAACCACTGGCCGTTGTACACGAGCTCGGCGTAGCGCAGGGCCACCTCCTGCTTGTAGTGGAGGGTGAGCTTGTCCAGGCAGAGCTCCTCTAGGGCCTGGTGGGCCGTGTAGAGGATGGTGCCGCCCGGCGTCTCGTACACGCCGTGGGACTTCATGCCCACCAGGCGGTTCTCCACCAGGTCCACGCGGCCGATGCCGTGCTTGGCGCCCAGGGCGTTCAGGGTCTCCACCAGGCTGATGGGCCCCTTGGCCACGCCGTTGATCCGCTTGGGGATGCCGCCCTGGAAGTCAATGGTCACCTCCTCCGGCTCGTCGGGCGCAGCCATGGGCGAGGTGGTCCACTGGTACATGGCCTCCTCCGGCTCGTTCCACGGGTCCTCCAGCAGGCCGCCCTCGTGGCTCAGGTGCCAGAGGTTGCGGTCCCGGCTGTAGATGGACTTGATGGTGGCGGTGACAGGGATGTTGTGCTCGGCAGCGTAGTCCAGCGCGTCCTGGCGGCTGCGGATGGTCCACTCGCGCCAGGGCGCAATCACCCGCAGCCGGGGGTTGAGGGCCATTACGGTGAGCTCGAAGCGCACCTGGTCGTTGCCCTTGCCGGTGCAGCCGTGGGCCACCGCGTCCGCCCCCTCCAGCTCGGCGATCTCCACCATGCGCTTGGCGATGAGGGGGCGGGCGATGCTGGTGCCCAACAGGTACTTGCGCTCGTACACCGCGCCGGCCTGCATCATGGGATACAGGTAGTTGGTGATGAACTCCTCGCGCAGGTCCTCGATGTAGATCTTGCTGGCGCCGGAGGCGATGGCCTTCTGCTCCAGGCCGACCAGCTCGTCGCCCTGGCCGAGGTTGGCAGTGAAACAGACCACCTCGCAGCCGTAGTTGTGGCGCAGCCAGGGCACGATGACGGAAGTGTCCAGGCCGCCGGAGTAGGCAAGAACGACTTTTTCGACGGGGGGCTTGGTTTGCTTTGGCATAGGTACGTTAGCCTCAGGAGGAAAGGTTTGAGGAAACCGGTGAACGGTCATCGGTGATCAGCAATCGGTATCCGGCCATGGGCGAACGGCATATTGCGATCGGAGCACAGTGGAGCACGAGGGGCGTCCAGCCCTCTATGCCGCCAAGCGACCGGCTTACCCATCCACTAACCTACCGGTACAGGTTCACCACATCCCGCAGCACGGCCGCGGCGGTGCCGATGGGGCCGCGCTCGTCAATGGCGATGAACAGGGTCTCGAACAGGTCCGTCTCGAACACCACGCCCATCTCCCAGCCGTTGACGTGGGCCAGCTTGTGCTCCGGCGGCAGCCAGACCGGCCGCACAGACAGGTGGTAGCCGCCGTCGGGCCGACGCTCGGCTGTGCCCAGGAGCTTGAGCACGGAAGCGGGGCTGCGGGCACCAGCGGAACCTTCGGCGCTGTGGATGCCGGCCACCGGCTGCACGTCGGCCACCGTAGCGGGGAAACCCAGCACCGCGTTGGCGACGATGGTCAGCTTGTTGGCCGTGTCCCAGCCGTCCACGTCCAGGGAGGGGTCGGCCTCGGCGATGCCGCGGCGCTGGGCCTCGGCCAAGGCCTCGTGGTAGGGCTGGCCGGCCGCCATTTGGGTGAGGATGTAGTTGCTGGTGCTGTTGAAGATCCCCTCCACCCGGCGCACCTGAGCCGCCACCAGGTCGCGCGTGCCTACGTTGACCACCGGCAGGCCGCCGCACACCGTGGCGGAGAAGGCCAGCCGTACCCCTCGCTCGCGCGCGCGGCGGTGCAGGTCGGCGTAGGCGAGGGCCAGGGGCGCTTTGTTGGCCAGCACCACGTCCAGGCCGGCCTCGATGGCTGCCCGCACAAAGGTCAGCGCGGGCTCTCCGTCCCGCAGGTTGACCGGAGACGCCTCCAGAAGGACGTCGGCGCGGACCTGCCGGAGCAGGTCCAGGGCAGTGGCCCCCGGCTGGCCTCCGGCGAACTCCCCCGCATGAGCCCCTGATAGCTTGTGGCACAAGAGCATGGCCGGGTTGAGGCCGGCAGCGCTGACCACCGCGCCCCGGCTGTCGCACGCCCCCACCACTCGCAGGCGGAGGCCGTAGCGCTCCTCGAGCGCTCCGCTGCGCGTGGCCAGCAGGTGTAGAAGCTGGCGGTGGACGTGGCCTAGGCCCACCAGGATCAGGTCAACAGTGCGCGGGGCGCTCATGGCTGCGGCTCCGAGGCGGCCTCTGGCTGCGACGCCTCGACCGCCGGATCAGCCTTCGGCGGCGCGGCCTTGGCGCGAGCCTGCCCCCACGTAGCCAGATACGCCTTTTGACGCTCCAGCCAGCGCGCCAGGCGCCTGGACCGTCGTGGGAGTGAGGCCGTCTCAACCAGCGGCGCCGGGAAGGGGTCCTGGTCGGTGATCTTGGCCAGCGCGTACATGGCCAACACCTTGAGGGTAGCCAGCACCGGCGCCGCCAAAAACGCGCCGAGCACGCCGGCGAACCGCGCGCCCACCACCACGCCTATCAGCACGATCAACGGATGCAGGTTGAGGCTATAGCCCATGATGCGGGGCACCAGGATGTTGTTCTCCAGCTGCTGAATAAGCACGTAGATCCCCAACACCAGAAGGGCAAACTGTAGGTTAGTGAGCGGCAGGTAGGTGCTCCCCTGGATCAGCGCCACCAGCACGGCCGGGATGAGCGCCAACACCGGGCCTAGGTTGGGCAGCACCTCTAGCAGCCCGGCCAGGATGCCCAGCACCAGAGCGCCGGGCAGCCCAACCCCCACCATGGCCACGGTGGTTACGACGCCGACGGTCAAGGACAGGACGATCTGGCCGCGGAAGAAGCTGCGCCACACGATCCCCAGGCGGTTCAACAGCTCGTCCAGCTCCTCCCGGTAGGGCGGGAGGACCACGTTGCTCAGCCACGGCCGCAGCTGATAGGCGTCCTTGGAGAGGTAGAAGGTGTAGATCAGCAGCAACAGGCTGCTGAAGACCACGGTGACCATGCCCGACGCGATGCCGGCGGCGGTGCGGAAAAGGCCGCCGGCCGTGCGGATGCCCTCGATGACGTAGTTGACCAGCTCGGCCACGGCCGGAGCGCGCAGCTGCGTCAACGCCTGGCGCAGCTCTTCCTCGTAGGAGAGCACCACCTCCGGCACGTCCACCTCGACGCCCAGGATCTCGATCACCGCGCCGCTGGCCACCAGGGAGTTGCGCGCCTGCAACAGCACGTCGGGCAGCCGAACCAGGATGTCGTACAGCGTGCGCACGCCGTCTATCACGGCCGGAACCAGCACGCCGGAGGCGGCTGCGACGAGCAAGAGGATGATCAGGATACAGAGCCCAGCTGCCGGGCCGCGCGGCACGCCATGGCGCACGAGCCACCCCACCACAGGCTGGAAGATGTAGGCCAGGACGGCTGCCAAAGCTAACAGCGGCAGCACCGACCGGGCGAGCAAGATCAAGATCACCGCGATCGCCAGCATGATCACGGTGACAATGACCTTGGTCTCGCGGCTCCAGACGGGTGGGGTAGAGGTAGTCATCGGGTCACGAACCCTTCAGCACGGCCGACGGTTTTCCGCATTATACCCGGCGGCAGGGCAGTAAGCCAAGCGGCCGGCTCACGTCTGCCGGGCAGCCCACCATTGCAGCACGGGCAACGGCGTGCGCTGGGCCAGAGAGCGCCACCAAGGGGCCGCGCCGACGGCAGGCTCCTCGGCGGTCAAGTTCATCAGCACCGCGACCTCGTCGCAGCGGTGGAACTTGGGGCAGAACACGCACTCGCTCCAGATCTTGGGCGTGATGCTCCAGCGGTCCACCACCTGGAAGCCCTGGTGCTGGAAGAAGTTGGGGCGCAGGGTGAGCGCGCACACCTGCTCCAGCCCCCGCCGTCGCGCCAGGTCTATCAGGTGGCCAACGATCTGGCCGCCGATGCCATGCCCCTGGTACTCCGGCGCCACAGCCAGGGAACGGATCTCCGCTAGGGTAGGCGTGAGAGGGATCAGCGAGCCGCAGCCGACCAGCCGGCCGTCCATCTCTGCGACCACAAAGTCGTGCAGGGCGACCCACACCTGGGACTCGCTGCGGTGCAGCATCAGGTTCTGGTCGGCGAAGTAGTTCACCAGGGCGACGATAGCAGGAATGTCGGACTCTTGGGCAGGGCGAATGGAAAGGGACATGCAAGCTCCGGAAAGGTGGTGGGTTAGTGAACTGGTAGACTGGTAGATTGGTGGACTGGTGGATGGGTGGAACGGCGATGGGGTGGGGGCTGGTTCTACCGCTCCGTCGAGTGGCAGCTACCGCAACAAGGCGCTGAGTCGCTCGACCACCAGGTCAATCTCCTCATAGGTGATGATCAGCGGCGGCACCAGGCGCAGCACGTTGGGGCCTGCGCCCACGGTGAGCAGGCCGTGGGCATAGGCGGCCTTGACCACGTCCGCAGCGGGGATGTCCAGCTCCACGCCGATCAGCAGGCCGCAGCCGCGCACCTCGCGGATGTGGGGGCTGCCCAGCGCGGCCAGCCGCCCTCGCAGGTAGTCTCCCTTGGCGCGCACCGCCTCCAGGAAGGCGGGATCGCTGACGCGCGCCACCAGCTTCTCGGCCACCGCTGCCACCAGCGGGCCGCCGGCGAAGGTGCTGGCGTGGTCAAAGGGATGAACGGCGTCCGCCACCCGCTGCGTCATGAGCACGGCGCCCATCGGCAGGCCGCCGGCCAAGGGCTTGGCCGTGGTGAGCATGTCGGGCACAACGCCGTAGCCCTGGTAGGCCCAGAGGTGCCCGGTGCGGCCCAGGCCGCACTGCACCTCATCGAAGATCAGCAGCGCGTCGTGGCGGTCGCACAGGCGGCGCAGCGCGGCCAGGAACTCCGGCGCGGCCGGGTGAACGCCGCCCTCGCCCTGCACCGGCTCCACGATGACCGCACACACGTCGTCGGCCATGGCCTCCTCGGCCGACGAGACGTCGTTAAACCGGGCGAAGCGCACGCCCGGCATCAGGGGCTGAAAGGGCTCCTGGTACTTGGGGCGGTCGGTGGCGGCCAGAGAGCCGAACAAGCGGCCGTGGAAGCCGCCGGTGAAGGCCACGATGACGTGCTTGTCGGGGCCGTGCCGGTCGCGGGCGTAGCGCCGGGCGAACTTGAACGCGCTCTCGTTGGCGCTGGCGCCGCAGTTGGCGTAGTGCACCCGGTCGGCGAAGCTGGTCTCGCACAGCAGCTTCGCCAGCCGCGCGTGGGGCGCCGTGTGGTAGAGGTTGCTCACGTGCCACAGCTTGCCCGCCTGCTCGGTCAGCGCCTGGAGCAGGTCCGGGTCGCCGTAGCCCAGCGCGTTGACCGCAATGCCCGCGACGCAGTCCAGGTACTCGCGGCCCTCGGTGTCGTACACCCGACAGCCCCGGCCGTGGTCCAGCACGAAGTCGGGCCGCGGGTACACCTGCAGCACGTAGGTGTGTTCGAGGTTGATGATCTCCTGCGTGTTCATAGCTCGCTCGACTTCAGCCGCCAGCTCCACAGGCTAGGCAACGGCTCTAGGCCGTCGCGTCCATCGTCCCGACCGAAAACACGAGACCACTGCAATGGCGGCTCGGGCTTGCCAGAGAGAGCCCGCGCTCCCTGGGTCAGGGCAAAGGAACCGGACCCATCCTGGCCATCTCACACCGTTCACCGTTCACCGTTTACCGTTCACTGTTTACCGTTCACCGATCACCGTTCACCGATCACCGTCCCGCCGCCGACCACCAATCCGGCCAGGTCGGTGATCACCGCCTCGGCGACGCCCTCCCGGACCGCGTCCACGGCCGCCCGCACCTTGGGGATCATGCCGCCGCTGATCTGGCCGCTGGCGATGTGGGCTTCCACCTCGGCGACGGTGAGGCTGGGGGTCACTTGGCCGTTCAGCTTGACGCCGGGCACGTTGCTGACGAACACCAGGCGCTGCGCAGCCAGGGCCACGGCCAGCGCGCCCGCCACCTGGTCGGCGTTGACGTTGTAGGACAGGCCGTCCACGCCCAGGGAGATGGGGGAGACCACCGGCACCACGCCCAGGTCCAGCAGCCTGAGCAGCCACTCCCGGCGCACCGCGGCCACCTGGCCCACGAAGCCGATGTCGCGCCCGCGCGGCCGCAGCGGGCGCACCCGGATCAAGCCCAGGTCCACGCCGTTGACGCCCAGCGCCTCGACGCCCGCGTTCACCAGCCAGCGGGTAAGCCGCGTGTTGACCAGCCCGCTGAGCACCATCTCCACTAGGCGCAGGCTCTCGGCGCTGGTGGCGCGCAGGCCGTCCACCATCTCGAAGGGCACGTTGAGCTGCGCATGGAGCTCGGCGATCTCCTTGCCGCCGCCGTGCACCACCACCACGGGAGTGGTGCGCTGCAGCTCTGCGACGGCGCGCACGAAGCCGGCCAGGAAGCTGTCGTCGTCAATCTCGTTGCCGCCGACCTTGAGGATCAGGGGAGAGGGGCCCGACATCGGTTGAGTGCTCATGGACGTGGCGGTGGAACGCTGACAGACACCGGAAACACGCAATGCGTAACTCGTAAAACTCCACAGACCTTCTCGAGTTACGGGCTGCGCCGTGCTCGTCACGCGCTACTCCAAGCCCATCGTCTCTGCCAGCCCGAACATCACGTTCATGTTCTGCACGGCCTGGCCGGAGGCGCCCTTGATCAGGTTGTCAATGGCGCTGGTGACGATGAGGGTGGCGCCGCCGGCGACGCCGTCCACCACGGTCAGGCCGACGGCGCAGCGGTTGCTGCCCACGGCGTGCTGGAGCGTGGCCACCTGGCCCGCGGGCAGCAGGTGCACGAAGGGCTCGCCGGCGTAGCGCCGGACATAGGCCGCCCGCACCGCCGCCTCGTCCACGCCGGGGGGAAGCGCCACGTAGATGGTGGACAAGATGCCCCGGCTCACCGGCAGCAGGTGAGGGGAGAAGACGATGGAGAAGCCGGCAGCCTGGCCGGGCCCGCCGCTCTGCGCAGCGTCGCCGCGGCGCTCCACGGCCTGGCCCAGCTCCTGCTCCATCTCGGCGATGTGGCGGTGGCTGTAGCCGATGCTGTAGGGGGAGAGGTTCTCGTTGGCCTCCACGAAGCTGGTGGAGAGCTTCGGCTTGCGGCCGGCGCCGCTGACGCCCGACTTGCTGTCCACGATCACCGCGCCGCGCAGCCAGCCGGCCTCGGCCAGCGGCCATAGGCCCAGGATGACGCTGGTGGGGTAGCAGCCGGGGTTGGCCACCAGCCCGGCGCCGGCGATCTCGGCCCGATGCAGCTCCGGCAGGCCGTAGACCGCCTCGGCCAGGAGCGCCGGCTGCTTATGGGCCGCGCCGTACCAACGTTGGTAGACGGCCGGGTCGTGCAGGCGAAAGTCGGCGCTTAGGTCCACGGCCCGCACCCCCGCCCGGCGCACCGCAGCCACAGCGTCCATAGACGCGCCGTGGGGCAGGCACAGGAACACCACGTCCACGGCGTCCACGGCCGCGTCGGCCAGCGCGATCAGCGGCTCGTCCCAGGGACAGGGGAAGACGTCGCTCAGCCGCTGGCCGCCGTAGCTCTCGGTGGTCAGCCAGACCACCTGGACGGCGGGATGCTTGCGCAACAACTTGTAGAGCTCGAACCCGGTGTAGCCGGTGGCGCCCATGATGCCAACACGAACTGCCATCGCAGTGCTCCTAACGGATGAGGTGATCGCCGGCGCAAAAGGCTAAGCGGCTGAACAGGCCTCGGGTGGCAGGCAACAAAAAAGCTCTCCGCCTGGAGAGCTTTGCTGCCGTCACGTCGTCGTCTTCGGCTCGCGCGCCGCTATCCAGACGGGTGTCTGGTTGCTGGCGTCGGCCTCCTGATGACGATCGGCGTGGTCATAGTTTCGCGAGCCTTCCTTGGCGCCCGCACGGGGCGCTCGTGCGCAAGCCTTATAGCACAACTAGCCCGGCCTGTCAAACGCCGGTCGCCCGCAAGCGCCCTGGGTCAGCGGGCCTTGCGGGGCAACAGCGGACGACGTAGGCGCCTCGTCTGCGCGGGCTCGGAGGACGCGCCTACATGGGCAGCGGCGCCGGAGCCCTCCAGGAGCGCCGGGGGCTCCGTTGGCCGTCGCGCGCGCTGAACCAGCTGCGTCGCTGCTTCTTTGCCGCGGCGCAGGCCCTCCTTGAACGCAGCCTTCAGCTCGGCGGGCGTCAGGCGCTCCTCGTAGGCGTACCAGTGATAGATGGCCTGGCCGGTGGCGTAGGTGCCGGCGTAGGCCACGGCGGTCTTCCACACCACGCCCCCCGGCAACAGGGCCAGCAGCTCCCGCGCCACTTGGCGCCACAAGAACCCTGCGCCCACCACCGAGGCAAACTTGGGCAGCAGGTCCTGGAGGCTGCCGGTGTCGCCCATGGCCATGGCGATCTTGTAGGCCAGGATCAGCTGGTTCTTGGTGAGGATCACCATGTCGGCCACGGCGAAGGGCACAGTGAAGGGGGGGATCATCTCCGCGATGCCGGTGCCCAGCGCGTAGGTGGCGTTTACCATGCAGGTGTCCAGGATCAGGCGGCGGCAAACAGGCGGCCGCAGGCCCGGGTAGGCGCGCGCCCAGGCCAGCTCCCGGCCGCGGATGGCCGCCTCGAAGGCCGGCCATACCTCCCGGCGCACGCTCTCCTGGTCCGCCAACGAGCACACCAACACCGACAGCGGGCCGACCGACCCTTCCGCCGGCCCGTCGTCGCCGGCAGCGGCCCGATCGAGGAGGGCCAACAGGGGCGCCGGCTGCTGCACCAGCGCCTGCAGGTCGTCCCGATGCACCTGGTCCAAGCGCTCCAGCACGGCCACCCGCAGGTCGTAGTTGGCCAGCGCGGCCACGTCGGAGAAGCTCAAGGGGAGACGGTAGGTGGGCGGCGTGGTGACGGGCTGGCCCGCGGTGTGCGGCCCGCGCTGCAGGTAGCCCTGGAGCAGCCCCACTGCCGGGAGGGGCCCCACCAGCGCCAGGCGGGGCGTCTGCACCGCCCCCTCCTGGATAGGGCGCACGTCAATCTCCCCCGCGATCCGCCACAGCATTCCTAAGTCGTTCCACACAGGCATGGTTGGTCGTCTTCCTTACCGGCCGACGGCCGGGCTTGCAAACCCGCCGGCTAAAGCCCACCGGCTAAAGCCCACCGGCTAAAGCCTCGACTCCGAACGGAGGGGCTAGAGCCCCGACGCTTACCCGGCACCCCGGACTCGAGCCTTGCCTTGAGCCGGGTCAGGAGGGTGGCCAGGTCTTCGTGCCATGGGGCTTTCGCTCCAGCCACTCCAGCACCAGCTCGCCGTCCTTCAAGGGCACCAGGGGCAGGAACTCCTCGTTGGCGATGTCCACCCGACCCTGCGAGTCCATGGGGTGATAGCGCAAGAGCACTACTCGCCACGGGAAGCGTCCCACCATCTCTCCGCCGATCACCTGGCGGCGGCGCAGGGCGCGAGGCCGGCGCAAGGGCATGCGCAGGGTCAGCTCCTCCTCGGCCAGGATCACCTCAGCCCAGCCCCGGGGGACGGTGGTCCAGGCCAGCCAAAGGGCCACGGCGAAGAACAGGCCTTCCGGGAGGCTCGGTCGCCGCACCAAGTTGACCAGCGACCACAGCGCCAGAAGGAGGGGTAAGCTGTAGAGGGCTTGCAGGGCGGGCGGCGGATGCAAGACCGCGGGCGTTTCATGTTCCATGGGCCTGCATCGCCTCCAGCCGGCGGCTGATCACCTCTTGCACCACCCGCGCGTCGGCGGGCAGGTAGACAGGCGGGTTGGCCCGCAGCGCCTCCACCTCCGGCAGGGTGTCCTCGTGGTAGCCGGTCTTGAACTGGGTGAACTTGAGGCCGTGGGCGGTGGAGATCACTACCACCCGATCCTTGCCCTTGATGACGCCGCGCTCCACCAGCTTGAACAGGACGGCCAGGGCCACCCCCGTGTGGGGGCAGGTGTACATGCCGGTGAGGTCGGCGCGGGCGGCGGCGTTGGCCAGCTCGTGCTCGGTAGCCTGCTCCACCAGGCCGTCGAACTCCTGCAGGGTGCGCACCGCCTTCTCGTAGCTCACCGGGTTGCCGATCTGGATGGCGGAGGCCAGGGTGCGCTCGGCCTGCACCGTGACCTTCTCACGGAAGCCGGTCAAGTAGCTGCGGTAGAGGGGGTTAGCTTTCTCGGCTTGGGCCGCCACCAGCCGCGGCAGCCGGTTGATGATGCCCAGCTCCTTCAGCAGCATCAGCCCCTTGCCCAGCGCGCTGATGTTGCCCAGGTTGCCCACCGGGATGATGATCCAGTCGGGGACGGCCCAGTCGAACTGCTGCACGATCTCGATGCCGACGGTCTTCTGGCCCTCGATGCGCAGGCTGTTCATGCTGTTGGCCAGGTAGATGCTGTTGTCCGCCGTCACCTCCTGCACCACCCGCATGCAGCCGTCGAAGTCGGTGTCCAGGGCCAGCACCAGCGCGCCGTTGGCGATGGGCTGGATCAGCTGCGCTGCGCTGACCTTGCCCCTGGGAAGGAAGACGATGGTGGGGATGCCGGCCGCCGCGCCGTAGGCCGCCAGCGCGGCCGAGGTGTCGCCGGTGCTGGCGCAGGCCACCGCGCGCACGGGCGAGCGGCCGCTGCGGATCATCTGGTTCACCACGCTCACCAACACCGTCATGCCCAGGTCCTTGAAGGAGCCGGTGTGGGAGATGCCGCACATCTTCACCCACAGGTCCTCCAGGCCGATCTCCCGGCCCAGGCGATGGGCCCAGAAGAGGTTGCTGTTGCCCTCGAACATGGAGACGATGTGGTCGTCGTGGATGTCGGGGATCACCCACTCCTTCTTGCCCCAGACGCCGCTGCCGTAGGGCCACTGGGTGGTGCCCACCCGCTGGTCCATCAGCCGCATCCAGGCGGCCGGGCTGCGGTCCTTCAGGGCCTCCACGTCGTGGGCTACCTCCAGCAGGCCGCCGCAGGTGGGGCAGCGGTAGATCACGTCGTACACCGACCAGCGGCCGCTGCAGCCGCGAAAGCATTGAAACCAAGCAGAATAGGCCATAGGAACGGGTTGCTTCTCGAAGGTTAAGGCGTTTGACGGTGGTCATTCTACCATCCCCTGAGGCGTCGGTCAAACACCCTCGACGGCGCAGCGACGCAGCAGCGGGCGCCCTGGGCTTGACGGCGCCCCAGCCTCGTGCTAGACTGACCGCCGTTGTCTGTCCTCAGATGAGTGAAGTGCTCAGGAGGCGTTGCGTGGACAAGTTCTTCTCCTACCTCAACGCGTTTCCCATGCCCCTGTGGCTCGGCATGATGTTCGCCCCGCGGGCCAAGCTGACGCAGCAGGTCAGCCGGTCCAGCGTGGTGTTCGGCCTGGCGGCGTTTCACTATGTGGCGGCCCTAGGGCTGGCCGTGCTGGGCGGCCGACGCAGCCAGTCTCCCGTGTCGCCGACCGACTTCACCTCGCTGGAGGGGATCCGCAAGGGGCTGTCCACCCGCGAGGGCGCGCTGGCGGCCTGGTCGCACATGCTGGCGCTGGACCTGTTCACCGGCGCGTGGATCTACCGCGAGGCTATGCGACTCGCCGCGCCGGCGTGGGTGCGCATTCCGGCCCTGGCCTTGACGCTGATGGCCGGGCCCTTCGGCTTGCTGCTTTTTCTGATTTGGCGAACGGTGAAGACTGGGCCAGCCTTGAGCGACTAGGGAGTGGCGAATTCTGGCAGCTAGCCTGGCCCAGTCTTGCAGCCGGGCTGGCCCAGTCTCTGAGAGATATCTATGTCAAACCCCACACTCACCCAAATCCGCCGCCGAGACCGAGCGGTAGAAGATGAGGCTTGGATCATTGCCTTTCTGCGCCGCGCAGCGGTGGGCGTGCTGGCCACCGTGCACGATGGTCAGCCGTTCATCAACAGCAACCTCTTCGTCTACGACCCCGACCGCCACGCCATTTACCTGCACACGGCGCGCACCGGCCGCACCCGCAGCAACGTGGAGGCGGATGGACGGGTGTGCTTCCACGCCTTCGAGATGGGGCGGCTGCTGCCTGCGGACACGGCGCTGGAGTTCAGCGTGGAATACGGCGGCGTGACCGTCTTCGGCCGCGCCAGCATCGTGGCGGACCCCGCCGAGGCCCGTCGCGGCCTGCAGCTCCTGCTGGACAAGTACTTCCCCCACCTGCGGCCTGGGGTGGACTACCGCCCCATCACCGACGAGGAGCTGGCGCGCACAACGGTCTATCGGGTTGACATCGAGGCGTGGAGCGGAAAGCGAAAGGCGGTTGACGAGGACTTTCCAGGGGCGTTCGTCTGGGGGGATGGTTTGGGAGAAGCAGGGACAAGGAAGGGTTAGCGCAGCAGCGCAACTCACCCGGCCATGTAGCGCGCCATGCCGGCCACGGCGTGCATGGCCTCGTCCCCGTCGGCGCCGCCCCCCTGGCCAAGCTGCTCCACCATGGCCCGGAAGCGCACCCCCTCTACCTGCTCCACCAGCCGGCACAGCTCCTCGAAGGTCTCCGGCAGCGGCGGACGGCGGGGCGCAAGGCGCACGTAGCTCAGCGCCAGCTCGCCCAGGGCCTCGGGGTAGGCGTCCGAGTCCAGCTGAAAGCGCAACACGCCGCCGGCCAGGCGATGGGCGATGTACAGCAGCGGCTCTGCGCCGGCGTGCTCCAGCTGGTTGGCCAGGTTCAGGTGGTGCGCTGCGCAGCGCTCTGGGTCGCCGGCCGCGTAGGCGTTGCGCAGGGCCATCTCCTGGACGCGCACCGCAGTGAGGTCGGAAGGGGCCATGGTCAGGAGAGGTTGAGCCAGGCCTTGGCCAGCCGAGCGGCTGAGGACGCGTCGGCTGCGTAGAGGTCGGCGTGGATCTCCTCGGCGAAGGCCGGGGTGACCGGGGCCCCGCCCACCATCACCGTCACGCTGTCCCGCAGGCCGGCTGCCTCCAAGGCCTGAATGGTGGTGCGCATCTGAGGCATGGTGGTGGTCAGGAGCGCGCTCATGCCCACAAAGGCCGGCCGATGCTGGCGAACCGCCTCCACGAACTTCTCCGGCCCGGCGTCCACGCCCAGATCAATCACCTCGAAGCCGGCGCCCTCCAGCATCATGGCCACCAGCCCCTTGCCGATGTCGTGCAGGTCCCCGCGCACGGTGCCCAGCACCACCTTGGCCACCGGCTGGACGTTGGCGGCGACCAGGTGCGGCTTGAGCACCGCCAGGCCCTGCTTCATGGCGCGCGCCGCGATCAACATCTCCGGCACGAAGCACTCGCCGACCTCAAAGAGCCGCCCCACCTCGGCCATGGCGGCGATCATGGCGTCGTTGAGGATGGTAGCCGGCGCTACCCCTGCCGCCAGGGCGGCCTTCACCGCTTCAGCCGTTCCCTGGGCATCGCCGTCCACGATGCTGTCGTAGATCTCGTTGAGGATGTCTTGCATACGTGCGTCACCTCGTGTCGGCCCGGCCTCGACGACGGGACCGGACTCTATGTCCCTTTGTAACCCGGCCTGCCGATGCCTTCAGCATCGCTGCCTACAATGCCAGGGGCTCTTAGCAAGACGCTAAGCGCCGATGATCTCGTCCGGAGAAGAAAGGAGCAACCTGTGAGTGAACTCATCGTGCTGGCGTTCAAGGACGAGGCCACAGCCCTAGAAGCGCGACGGGAGCTGATCAACCTGCAGAAACAGCACCTCATCGCCCTGGCGGACGCCGCCATGGTCACCCGCCGCGAGGACGGCAAGGTGAAGATCAAGCAGGCCTACGACCTGGTGGGCGTGGGCGCGCTGGGCGGCGCGTTTTGGGGCATGTTGATCGGCCTCTTCTTCTTCATGCCGTGGCTAGGCATGGCCATCGGCGCCATCACTGGCGCTATCGCCGGCAAGCTGTCCGACTTCGGCATCAGCGACGACTTCATCAAGGAAGTGGGCGAATCGGTGCAACCGGGCCAGGCCGCCCTGTTCCTGATGGTGCACGAGATGACCGAGGACCGGGTGTTGCCGGAGCTGGCCAAGTTCCAACCGACCATCCTGCGCACCAACCTGAGCCAAGAGAACGAAGCCAAGCTGAAGCAAGCCCTGGGCGTCTTCGACGACGAGGAAGAGCCGACGGCCGCCGCCCTCTAGCCTCCCATAAATCGCTGCACCTCGGCCCGCACAGCGGCCCCGTTGGGCAGGTCCAGCACACGACGGGCCAGGGCCTGAGCGTCGGCCTTGCGCAGGCGGGCCAGCACAGCCTTGGCCGCGGGGATCGAGGCGGCGGACATGCTGAACTCGTCCAGCCCAAGCCCTAGCAAGATGGGGATGGCCTCGGGCCGGCCGGCCAGCTCGCCGCACAGCCCCACCCACTTGCCCACGGCGTGAGCAGCCTCGATCACCTGCGCGATCTGCCGCAACACCGCCGGGTGCAGGGGGTCGGCCAGGCCGGCGACGCGGGCGTTGCCCCGGTCCACGGCGAAGGTGTACTGGGTCAGGTCGTTGGTGCCGATGCTGAAGAAGTCCACCAGGGGGGCCAGCTGGTCGGCGATCAGCGCTGCGCTGGGCACCTCCACCATCATGCCGGTGGAGATGGTGTCGGCGTGAGGCACGCCGCGCGCGCGCAGCTCTGCGGCGGCCTCGGCCAGCAGCGCCTGGGCTCGGGCCACCTCCTCCACCGTGGCCACCATGGGGAACATGACCAACACGTTGCCGTGCACCGCTGCGCGCAGGATGGCCCGCAGCTGCACCTTGAAGAACTCCGGCAGGGCCAGGGAGATGCGAATGGCCCGCCAGCCCAGGAAGGGGTTGGCCTCGGTCGGCAGCTGCAGGTAGGGCGCGGGCTTGTCGCCGCCGATGTCCAGGGTGCGAATCACCACCGGACGGCCGGCCATGGCCTCGGCTACCTGGCGGTAGACGGCGTACTGCTCCTCCTCGCTGGGCGGCTCGACCCGGTCCTGGAAGAGGAACTCGGTGCGCAACAGGCCCACGCCCTCGGCGCCGGCCTGCAGCGCGTCCTGGGCCTCGGCCGCCGTCGCCAGGTTCGCGACCACCTCGACCTCGTAGCCGTCGGCCGTGCGGGCCTTGGCCTGCGCGCTGGCCAGGGCGCGACGGCGCTCGTCCAACGCTGCCTGGCGGCGGGCCGCAAAGGCCTCCTGGGTCTCGGCGTCCGGCTCGACGATGACCGCGCCGGCCGCGCCGTCCACGGCCACCAGCGCGCCATCGCGCAGGTGGGTCAAAGCGGCCTCCCCCAGCCCTACCACCGCAGGGATCGCCATGCTGCGGGCGAGGATCGCCGTGTGGGAGGTCGGTCCACCGAGGGCGGTGCAGAAGGCCACCACCCGGCTGCGGTCCAGCGCAGCCGTCTGGGAGGGGGTCAGGTCCTCGGCCACGACCACGGCTTGGTCGGGCAGGGCCGGCGCGGCAGCCTCGCCGCGGGCGCCGTCCAGCAGGCGCAGCAGCCGCTGGGTCAGGTCACGCAGGTCGGCGGCCCGCTCCTGGAAGCGCTGTCCCTCCATGTGCTCCAGGCGCTCGGCCTCGGCGCCGAAGACGTCGCTGAGCGCGGCCTCGGCGTTCAGGCGCTGGTCCACCATGGCGCTGCGCAGGCGGCCCGCCAGGTCCTCGTCGGTCAGCAGCATGGCATGGGCTTGGAAGATGCGGCTTTGCTGCGGCCCTAGCTCCTGGGCCATGCGCTCGGCCAGGGCCAGCAGATCACGACGGGCCCGTTCGGCGGCGGCCTGGTAGCGCGCCCACTCGGCCTCTGGGTCTGCGACCGCGTAGCGGGGCACTGCTTGAGCGACGGCCTCCAGCACCACCACGGTGCCCACGGCATATCCGGTTGAGGCCGGGATGCCCGAGAGGATCAGGCGGCCGCGGCCGAAGGTGGCGGCGGGAGCCGTCTCCGTCACCTTGGGCGCTCGTGGCTCCTCCACCTCGCCGAAGCCCTCGGCGGCCAGCGTCACCAGCGCGTCCGCAGCCGCAGCGGCCTCCGGCCCGGTGACCCGGACCTCGATCTCGTGCCCCTGTTCGGCGCCCAGCGCCAACACCTGGTTGAAGCGCTTGGCGTTGGCCGGCCCGGCGCCGGTGGTCAGGTTGCGCACCTCGATCTCCGCCGGATAGCTGGCGGCGGTCTGCACGAACTGGACAGCGGGGCCGAAGTGGAGGCCGGCAGGGTTGATGAGGGTCACGCGGCGGACAACGGCCTCAGGCGCGGCGACCTCCTCGCCAACGGGCGCAGGGGCAGCCGGCTCCTCGGCCTTTGCGGCCCCTAGGCTCTCGTGCTTGGGCCCGATGGCTTCCATGGCCTCGGCGGACACGGCGTCCAGGTCCATGCCGATGGAGGCCTGGACGGCCGCAGCCATGGCCCCCTCCACAAAGGGCGCCGGACAGAGCCGCACGCGCGCCGCCTGTTCCGGTTCCATGAACTCCAACGCCATCTCGGCGCTGAGAATGGCGCTGCCCAGGTCCATGAGCACCAACACCCCGTCGTCGCTGTAGACCGACTGGATGGCCTCCAGGATGGCCATGGCGTCGGTGCCGAAGGGGTGGTCAGGGTCGCCGGTGCCGCCCACGGCAGCGATAGCCGCGCGGCCCTGGGTCTGCTGCTCGGCCAGCGCCTTCACGGCGGCCGCCAGCTCGGCGCTGTGGGAGACGAGGACAAGACCGACCATGAGGGGGCTTTCTAGGGGAAACGGGAGGTAGCGGGTCTCCACTCACGCATGACGCTTTGCGCTCGCCACTTGTTACGTGCTTTCCAACGCCTTTACCAGCTCGCGATTGAACGCCGGAATGTCTTCCACCACCCGGCCCCAGACGAGGTTGCCATCGCGGAAGGCAGGCTCGTCTACCCAGATGGCGCCAGCGTTGATCAGGTCGTCCTTGATGCCCAGGGAGCCGGTGGCGCGGCGGCCGGCCACGATGCGGGCGGAGATGCCCACCAAGCCGGCGTGGCAGATCATGCCCACGATCTTGCCCTGGTCGTGGATCTCGCGCACCAGGCCGGTGATCGCCTCGTAGCGACGGAGCTTGTCGGGGGCCCAGCCTCCGGGCACAACAATCGCGTCGAACTGGTCCGGAGTAACGTCCGCAGCGGCCACCTCGGCCTTGGCCGTCAGCCCGCCGCTCTTGCTGGGGTAGACCTCGCCGGCCTTGAGGCCCACCACCGTGACCCGGGCCCCCTCCTCCACCAAGCGCATGTACACCGCCCAGAACTCCAGGTCCTCGAAGCCGGGACCGACCAGAAAAGCAATGCGTTTGTTTTGCAACCTCATGGCGCGTCCTTTCTCAGCGATCGGTCATCAGTCATCGGTGAACAGTGAACGGTGAACGGTGAACGGAAGACAGCCGTTGGCTGTTCACCAACCGCTGCTTACCACGTTCCGATCACCGTGTGCCGATTACAGGTAACAGCCTACCGCTCACGGATCACCGGACACTGCACACGCCGGGCATCCTTCCACGTCGGCAGCGCAATCAACCGTGGCCTCGTTCACCGCAGCCGGGTCGTCGCCTTTCCAGCCCACGGCGCCGCAGCGGCGACAGGCGTACCAGCCGCCGGTCAGCTCGGAGAAGGGCATGGCCGCCTGCAGGGGGATCACCTCGACGCCGCTGCGCCAGCGGGCGTTGGTGATTAGCCGCTCGCAGCCTGCTTTGCGCAGCTTCGCCACGTAGAGGGAGAAATGGGCACAATGGCGCATCAGCAGCACGGCCACGGTGACGCCCGGAGGCACCGTGGCCGTGCGTGCATCGGCGCAGACAGCCTCCAAGTTGGGGGGTAGGTCGCCCGCAGTCGCCAGCAGCTCCGGCTGCCGTTCCCAGGCGATCACCCGCCGGGCGATCTTGGCCATGCGGCGCGCCAGCCGCAGGTCACCGGCGCCGATGTCCAACACCACGTCGTCGGCGCGGATGGCAGCCAGCGCCGCAGCATAGGTCCCCTCGTCGTAGGGCGCCCACAGCGCTTCCCAGGGGTCCAGCCCCGCCTCCCCCGCCGGGCCGGTAGCGGCGACAGCGGCCAAGGGCTCCAAGGCCGACGGCTCTAGGCGTTGGCCGCACGGAACAGGGCCAGAGCCAAGAAGACCCCCCAGGCTACCACCACCACGCCCAGCACGGTGAGCACCCGGGTGACCAGGGCCTTCTGGCTCTCGCTGAGGTTGAGGTCGAACAAGATGGCGCGCACGCCCAGCATGGCGTGATACGTGACCGTCACCAAGAAGAGGATCTCCACCGCCACCACCAGCGGATTGCCCACGTAGTCCAGCACCTGCTGGTAGGTGCGCAGGCCGCCCTCCACCACGAAGTGGTGCACGATCATGTGCAGCGACAGCAGGATGACCAGCAGCACACCGGTGATCGCCTGCCACACCCAAACGCCCGATCGTCGCTTCTCCTCGATGCTTGCCGTCCGCATACCTCACCTCACTTCGTGAACACCAACCATCCGCTGTAGGCCAGCAGCAGGGCGGCCACCGCCATCAGGGTCCAGAAGATGCCCTTGTGAGAGCTGGTGCCGAACCCCAGGCCGATGATGGTCACCCGGATGCCGTTGAGCATGTGGATCAGGATGCCGGCGATGAGGATTACGTCCAGCACCAGCACCGCAGGGGACTTCATGGTGGCTACCAGGGCGTCCCAGCCCTCCGGCCCGCGCAGCAGGTTGCCGATCACCACCATGTGCAGGAGCAGATAGATCACCAGGCCGATGCCCGTGACTCGCATCAGCACAAAGGCCAGGAAGCCGGCAGAGCGCTTGAGGGGGTTGAACCACGCCTGCAGCGCGCGGGCGCCGGTAGATTTTTGCTGAATCGGTACGGCCATGTCCTTCACCTCACCCTCGCTTGAAGAAGCGCTTCACTTTGTACGCCACCAACTCACGGCGCAGAGCCATGATCTTGTGGCCGGGTTGCACGTCGCTGGGGCAGACCGCGCTGCACTCCATGGCGCTGTGGCAACGCCAAACACCGTCGTCGTGGTCCACGTAGGCGAAAACCTCTGCGGCCGGCCGCTCGCCGGTGACCAGGGCCCGATAGGCTGCGGCCAGGCCGGCCGGGCCGATGAAGCCGGGGTTGGTGTTGGCCACCGGACAGGCCGACAGGCAGATGTTGCACTCGATGCAGTCCTCGTAGCGGGTGTAGCGCTCCACGCCGGCCGGCCGCTCGGCCTCGGGCATGAACTCGCTGTCGCGCACCAAGGCCATGCCGCTGGGCGCCATGTGCAGCGCAAAGGGGGTCATGTCCACCACCAAGTCGGCAACCAGCGGCGCAGAGCCCAGGGGCTCCACCACCACCTCGTCGGTGCCCTCGTCCACCAGCCGCGCCACGCAGGCCAGCTGCTCCCGGCCGTTGACCTTCATGCCGCAGGTGCCGCAGGACGCGTGGTGACAGGAGTGGCGGTAGAGCAGAGTGCTGTCGGCCGTGGCCTTGATCTCCTCCAGCGCGTCCAGCACCGTCATCAGGGGATCAGCCTGCACCTGGAAGGTGTCGTAGCGCGGGGGATCAATGAAGCCCGGCTTGTAGCGCAGGATTTTCAGCGTAATCGGGCGTGTTGGCCCAAAACGTCCGTGTTGGTTCATGGACGGTTACTCCGGGGAGCGTAACACGTCAGGCGCAGCACGCAATCCGCCAGGCATGGGACAGGTGGTTCTGAACTACGAGTTACGGGTTACGAGCTACGCTGCGCATCGCTCCTTACTCGTGACTGCTTGCTCGCTACTGATAGTAAGCCCAATACGGCAGCAGCACCACCTCTTTGGTGCGACAGGGAATGTCAAGGCCCAGCTTGTCGCAGACGACGTTGGCGGTGGCCTCGGCCATGGCGCGCATGGTGGTGCCCTTGCCGCCGGAGATGGTCACCAGGCCCTCGATGCCATCGCGCACCTTGTGGTCGAAGCACTTGAAGGTGCGGGGCAGCTCGCGGCCCTCCTGCGCGCCGCCCTCGGCGATCAACGGTCGGGCCGCCGCCCAGGCTGCGCGCATGGGCGCGTGTTTCACCGCCGGGATCAGCTCGCCGCCCTTCTCGAACATGCGGCGCACATGGTCCTCCGGCAGCCCCAAGCGGTCGGGGTCCTCCACCGTCCACGACGTGGTGCCGATCACCGACAGGCCGCGCTGCGGGACGATGATGTCGCCGTCGGAGGGCTTGTTGAGGCGGTTGATCACCATGTTGCACCAGCGCCCGCGCACGGCGACCATCACGCCGGGGGTCGGCTTCACCGGCACCCGGGCGTGGGCCATCTCGCTCACCTTCTCCGCCCATGCGCCGGTGGCGTTGACCACGATGTCGGCTTTCAGGTCGTACTCCTGGCCGGTGACGTGGGACCGCACGCGCACGCCGGTCACGGTGCCCGCCGTGATCAACATGCCGATGACCTCGTTGTAGGGTCGGATATCGGCGCCGTTGTGCTTGGCGGTGGCGAAGAAGCGCATGGGCAGCCGCCAGCAGTCCATGGTGGCGTCGGGCACCTGCACTGCCAGCTTGACCTGGGGGTTGATGTGGGGCTCTAGGCGCTTCACCTGCGCGGCCGTCAGCACGCGCGTGGGGATGTGGCAAGTCTCGCAGCCGGCCAGGAACTTGTCCAGATAAGCCACATCCTCGTCGGTGATGGCCACGAAGAGCCCGTCGTTCTCCTCGAAAGAGCCGGGCGCAATCTTGCGCAGGATGATGTTCTCCTCGATGCACTCGATGGCGGACTCCTGGTCGTTGACTGCGTAGCGTCCGCCGCTGTGCAGCAGGCCGTGGTGGCGGCCGGCCGTGCCGCTGGTCAGCTCCCCGCGCTCCACCAGCGTCACCTTAAACCCCCGCAGAACCAAATCGTGCACCAGCGCGGCTCCGGTGGAGCCGCCGCCGATGACCACCACATGGTACGTTGTTCGCATGAGGGCCTCCGCTGTCTGGTCCCCTCGGGACCCAAAGCCCTGTTGAACAAAAGCGCCGCCCAAGGGCAGCGCTTCACTCGATGCCTGGGCACCACAACCCTGGCCCGGCAGCACGTAGGCTGGCGACCGGGTGGGCGTCTTGCCAGGTTGGCGGACGCCCACCCGGACTAGGAACGGAGAGACAAGACCGGCAGCGGCCTTATTCGTCGAGCCAGTTCATGGAGCGCTGGACCGCCTTCAGCCAGCCCTTGTAGAGGCGAGCGCGAGTCGCCTCGTCCATCTTGGGCTCGTAGACCTTGTCCACCTGCCAGTTCTGGCGCAGGTCCTCCAGGTTGCTCCAGTAGCCCACCGCCAGGCCGGCGGCATAGGCCGCGCCCAGGGCCGTGGTCTCGGCCACCTTGGGCCGCACCACCGGCACGTTGAGGATGTCGGCCTGGAACTGCATCAGGGTGTCGTTGTACACCATGCCGCCGTCCACCTTCAGCGCGGTCAGCTTCACGCCGGAGTCCTTCTCCATGGCGTCCAGCACCTCGCGGGTCTGATAGGCGGTGGCCTCTAGCGCCGCCCGGCAGATGTGGTACTTGTTGATGTAGCGGGTCAGGCCGACGATAACGCCGCGGGCCGAGGACTGCCAGTAGGGGGCGAAGAGGCCGGAGAAGGCGGGCACGAAGTAAATGCCGCCGCTGTCCGGCACCTGCTTGGCGTAGTCCTCGATGTGCTTGGAGAAGTCAAAGAAGTCCATGTTGTCCCGCAGCCACTGCACCAGAGCGCCGGTGATGGCGATGGAGCCCTCCAGGCAGTAGACCGCCGGCGCGTCGCCCATCTTGTAGCCCAGGGTGGTGAGCAGGCCGCTCTTGCTGGGCACGGGGGAGGTGCCGGTGTTGAGCAGCATGAAGCAGCCGGTGCCGTAGGTGTTCTTGGCCTCGCCGACGCCGAAGCAGGTCTGGCCGACCAAGGCGGCCTGCTGGTCGCCCAGGTCGCCGCAGACCGGCACGCCGTTCCAGTAACCGTAGATGGCGGGGTCGCTGGAGGGGCGGATGGCCGGCAGCATCTGCCGCGGGATGCCCAGGATGCCCAGGATCTCGTCGTCCCAGTCCAGGGTCTCCAGGTTCATCAGCATGGTGCGGCTGGCGTTGGATACGTCGGTGACGTGAGCGCCGCCGTTGGGCCCGCCGGTGAGGTTCCAGATCACCCAAGTGTCAATGTTACCGAAGAGGGCATCCCCGCGCTCGGCTGCAGCGCGCACCCCCTCGACGTTGTCCAGGATCCACTTGATCTTGGGGCCGGAGAAGTAGGTCGCCAGGGGCAAGCCCACCTTGGGGCGGAAGCGGTCCTGGCCGCCGTCCTTGGCCAGATCGTTGCAGATCTTGTCGGTGCGGGTGTCCTGCCAGACGATGGCGTTGTAGTAGGGCTTCCCGGTGTTCTTGTTCCAGACGATGGTGGTCTCGCGCTGGTTGGTGACGCCGATGGCGGCCAGGTCACCGGCGGTCAGTCCGGCGCGGCGCAACGCTACCTCCATCACCTCGTTGGTGCGATCCATGATCTCCATCGGGTTGTGCTCGACCCACCCCGCCTGGGGGTAGATCTGCTCGTGCTCCAACTGATGGATGCCGACCACGTTGCCGCCGTGATCGAAGATCATGAAGCGGGTGCTGGTGGTACCCTGGTCAACTGCTGCGACGTACTTAGCCATAGGGGAACTCCTTTGTTCGATGCGTTACAGTCAGAGAAAGACCGCAGAGCGGCGACATCGCCGAGGATCAACGATGAACAGGTAGGTGAGAGCGGGAAGGGCTCAGGCCGGATCCTGCACCCTTCCCAACGTGTTGGCAGCGCAGCGAAGCATTAGGGCCGAGGAGGTTGCGCCCGGGTCCTGATGGCCGATGCTGCGCTCGCCCAGGTAGCTGGCGCGGCCCTTGGTGGCCAGCATGGGAATGGTGTCGCGCATGCCCTGCTCGGCCGCAGCTGCCGCCGCGTCCAGCGCTTCGGCCAGGGACTTGCCCCTCTCCAGCGCCTCGCGCATGGCCTTGCAGCCAGGAGTGAGAGCGTCCACCATGGTCTTCTCGCCCGTGGTAGCCTTGCCGCGCTGCTGGACGCCAGCCAGGCCGGCCTCCAGCGCGGCCAGAAACTCCTGGGGAGTGAACTCGGTCTTGCCGTCCAGAGCCATGCCCGCCCGCATGAAGAAGGTGCCGTAGAGCGGGCCGCCGGCGCCGCCCACCGTGGACACCAAGGTCATCCCCGTGGTCTTCAGGATGGTGCCCACGTCCTTCTCGGCCACAGAGGGCAGTTTCTCCAACACAGCGGCAAACCCGCGGTCCATGTTGGCGCCGTGGTCTGCATCGCCGATGGCCGAGTCGAGCCGGGTCAAGTAGTCCTTGTTCTCTCCCAAGGCCTGCCGATAGCACTTCAGCCAGGCCAGGATGTCGTCTCGAGTGATCACAGCTTTCCTCTTACCACTTACAACGACCCTAGGTGACGTCGGACGAGCGATGGGTTACGCAGTGCTCGTTACGCCGTCACACGTCCCTCGTGCTGCGTAGCCCATCGTGTCCAGCGCATGCACCCTACAGGCCCCAGCGCAGGCCGGCGGTCTTGACCGGCGCGTCCCACAGCTTGAGGATGTCGTCGTCGGCCTTCAGCAGGGTGATGGAGCAGCCGGCCATCTCCAGGGAGGTGATGTAGTTGCCCACCAGGCTGCGCGCGATGGTGATGCCGTGGCCCTTGCAGATCTCCGCCAGCTTGCGGTAGACGATGTAGAGCTCGATCAGGGGGGTGCCGCCCATGCCGTTGACCATGGCGATGACGGTGTCGCCGGACTTGAAGGGCAGGTCGTTGATGATGGGCAGCGCCAGCATCTCGGTGATCTCATCGGCAGTCTTCAGCGGCATGCGGGTGCGGCCCGGCTCGCCGTGAATGCCGATGCCGATCTCCATCTGGTCCTCGGGCAGGTCGAAGGTGGGCTTGCCCGCGTGGGGCACCGTACAGGAGGTGAGGGCCATGCCCATGCTGCGGCCCCAGCCGTTGACCTTGCGGCAGAGGTCGGCCACCTCCTGCAGGCTGCGGCCCTGCTCCGCCGCCGCGCCGCAGATCTTCTCGGCCAGCACCGTGGTGCCCACCCCGCGGCGGCCGGCGGTGTAGAGGCTGTCCTGCACAGCGACGTCGTCGTCAATGACCACGCTGGCCACCTCGATGCCCTCGGCCATGGCCATCTCGGCCGCCATCTCGAAGTTCAACACGTCGCCGGTGTAGTTCTTGACGATGTGGAGCACGCCGGCGCCGCCGTTGACCGCCTTCGTGGCCTCGTACATCTGGTCCGGCGTCGGGGAGGTGAAGACCGCGCCAGGGCAGGCGGCGTCCAGCATGCCAACGCCGACAAAGCCGCCGTGCATCGGCTCGTGGCCGCTGCCGCCGCCGGAGATCACGCCGACCTTGCCCTGGATGGGCGCGTCCACGCGGACGATGTAGTTGGGGTCGAAGTGCACCCGCACCAGGTCAGGGTGGGCCAGAGCAACGCCCATCAGCTCTTCCTTCACAACATCCGCCGGGTTGTTGATCAACTTCTTCATGACGTTCCTCCAAACAAGGGTTCAGTGAGCCGGCACATGACATTGAGGGGCAGCCCCGGGTTGGACCACAGGGCTGCCCCAGATCGGATTAGAGCAGCATTACAAGCCGACGGCCGAGGCCAGGAGCGCAGCGATCACCGCACCGACGATCGGGCCCACCACCGGGATCCACGAGTAACCCCAGTCGCTGCTGCCCTTGCCGGGGATGGGTAGCACGGCATGGGCAATGCGCGGGCCGAGGTCACGGGCCGGGTTGATCGCGTAGCCCGTGGTACCGCCGAGGGCCAGACCGATGACCCAAACAAGCAGCGCCACGGTGAAGGGGCCGGGCAACCCCCACTGCTTCGGAATAGCGAAGATGCCGAACATCAGCACGAAGGTGCCGATGATTTCTGAGACCAGGTTCAGGGGCGTGTTGCGGATGGCCGGACCGGTGGAGAAGACCGCCAGCTTCAGGCCGGGGTCCGTGGTAGCCGCCCAGTGGGGCATGTAGTGCAGCCACACCAGGACAGCGCCCAGGAACGCGCCGATGAACTCGCCGATGATGTACGTGGGCACCTGGCCCCAGCTGACGGTGCCCTTGGTTGCCAGACCAATGGTGACCGCCGGGTTCAGATGAGCGCTGCCACCGATCCCAACGGCTGCGTAGGCGCCCACGAACACGGCGAAAGCCCATGCCGTGGTAATCACGATCCAGCCGGAGCCGTTGCCCTTCGTCTTGCCCAGCAAAACGTTGGCAACAACACCGTCGCCCAACAGGATAAGCAGCATCGTGCCGAGGATCTCAGAGATGAGGATTTGCATGGTCGTTCCTCCTTGAACGAGTTCAAACTAGCGGGCAAGAGACGCGCGAGTAGGTAGACAGTGTGGATGGAGAGGACAGCTAGCGGGAGAGGAAGCCGATCACCTCCTTTCAGGTGGCTAAAAGGAGCCACACTGAGGCGCCGACATCGGCACCGTAAGATAGACGCACAAACGGGAGATGACTCGGAGACAAGTACCGGATCGGGAAAAAGCCAGAGGGGGCCGTCCCAAGCCGGCAGGGGGCCGTGGTATCCCGAAGGACGCTTACTCCTTCGGAGGTGGCCCATGGGCGAAATTGCAGCGCGATTCTAGCACACTCCTGCGCCGCGCACAAAAACTCAAGGCGCGTGTGAAACCGCTTTACGCCGACGGCATTCAGCACCCATGGCCACCGATGTCCACAGCCGTCATTTTACGCGAGCTACAGATAGGCCGAATATGATCAAGATCATCTTGTGCCCGAGATTTGCACAAGTGTGAATGCGCTGCGGCCCGCTGACGCTGCCAAGCCCTGCCCCGCTGTGGTTTCATGGCCGTCTTTTTTTGCGGCGCTGTCGCTGTTGACTTATACTTGTCGGCCATGAACGTCTTAGATCGCCTTGTGGTCGTGGTTTTGGCCGGTGGCAGCGGCACTCGCCTGTGGCCGCGCAGCCGCCAGGCGCTCCCCAAGCAGTTCCTGGACCTGACCGGCCAAGGCACCATGCTCCAGGAGACCCTCCGGCGGCTGGCCCCGTTGGCTCCTCCTGACCGCATCCTGGTGATCACCAACGCCGACTACGTGGACCTGGTGCGCGATCAGGTCCCGGAGCTGCCTCCCGACCACGTGGTGGGCGAGCCGCTGCCCCGCGGCACGGCGGCGGCTGTGGGCCTGGGTGCGGTGCTGGCCAGGCACCTTCGACCCGATGCCATCATGGCCTCGGTGCACGCCGATCACCTGATCTTGCGCCCCGATCGGCTGCGAGCGGCGTTGGTGGCCTCGGCCGAGGTAGCTGACCGCGGCCACTTAGTCACCTTGGGCATCAAGCCCACCTACCCTCACACCGGCCTAGGCTACGTGGAGCAGGGGGAGGCCCTCCCCTCGACCAGCGACGGCCATCAGGTCTTCCGCGTGGTCAAGTTCACCGAGAAGCCTAACCTCTCCACCGCCGAGCGGTTCGTGGCCGACGGTCGCCATAGCTGGAACTCCGGGCTCTTCACTTGGCGGGTGGATCGCATCCTGGCGGAGTTCGCCGCACACATGCCGGAGCTGTACGCCGGGCTCCAGGTGATCGCCGCTTCCCTAGGCACGCCCGAGGCCGACGCCACCCTGCAGCGGGTCTTCCCCACCCTCCCCCACCAGACCATTGACTACGGCATCATGGAGCGAGCGCAGGACGTGGCCGTGCTGCCGGTGGACATCGGCTGGACCGACATCGGCTCCTGGGCCACCCTGCTGGAGGTGCTGGACGGCGATAGCCACGGCAACGTGATCCGCGGGGACGGTACGGCGCTGACGATTGACACCCATAACTCCCTGATCTACACCGTTGCCGGCCGGCTGGTGGCGGCCATCGGGGTGAAGGACCTGGTGATCGTGGACTGCGACGATGCCTTGCTGATCTGTCCCAAGGACCGCGCCCAGGATGTGCGCCGGGTGGTGGAGGAGCTGCAGCGCTCCGGCCGCGAGGCCTACCTGCGTTAGCGCGGAGCTCGCGCCGGGGAACCGGTCGTTCGCACCTGGGGGTGCGAACTCCGCAGTGCGGCCCTCCTCCTTGTTTGCGGAGCCAGGCGCCCCCAGGCGCCGGCTCATTGTTCGCAGCTGGGGGTGCGAACTCCGCAATTCATAGCCCTCTTTTTCTGCGGAGGCGCCGGCTTATCGTTCGCACCTGGGGGTGGGAACTCCGCGATACGACCCTTCTCCTCGTTTGCGGAGCCAGGCGCCCCTAGGCGCCG
>JANWYQ010000039.1 GCA_025055015.1 Caldilineales bacterium | reverse complement strand
TGGGTGACCCGTCCAGCAACTACAGCTATGCGGTGCGAGCGGTGAGTGCGTGCGGTGGCGTGTCGGCGGTGGGCGTGCCGCGGGTAGGCGAGTTCGAGTTTGGGTTGACGCCGGGCGATTAGGGGGTGGACGGTGGACGGTTGACGGTGAACGGTGAACGGAGAGTGGTAGCCGTTCGCCAACCCTGCAGAGTTCGCACTCCCTCCAGGTGCGAACGCTGCCCGGCGCCTGGGGTCGCCGGGCTCCTCGGTCGAGGGGCGGGGTCTGCCCTGCCCCCCCGGTGCGAACGCCATCCGGCGACCTTCGAAAACTCCACATCGTTTCGCAGCCGTGGCCTTCGGCCTACGGCGGGCTCCGTGGAAAGAGGAACGGCTATGAAGAGAGCTCTGTTGACGATGACCATTCTTCTCGTAGGGCTGACATCGGTTGGACTGGGTGCACAGTCCATCGTTCAGGCAGCCCGGCCTCTCCCGCACGCGCTGCAGGTGGATAGCCGGAGCCGCGCGGACACTCACGCCATTGCGGCGCGCGCCGCCCCCCACACCACCTACTCCCTGCGCTTCTACGGCCACGGCGTGAGCGACATTGACCGGGTCAAGATCCCGATTGACAATCCCCAGGTGCCGGCGGACATCGGCGCCGGCGACTTCACCATCGAGTTCTGGATGAAGGCCGCAGCGGCCAACAACACCAGCGGCCCCTGCACGGGTGGCGGCGACAACTGGACCAACGGCAACATCATCGTGGACCGCGACATCTTCGGCGCGGGCGACTACGGCGACTTCGGCGTTTCTCTGTACGGCGGCCGCATCGCCTTCGGGGTGGCCAACTCCTCCACTAGCCAAACGGTGTGCAGCGCCACCTCGGTGGCGAACAACACCTGGCGCCACATCGCCCTGACGCGCAACGCCAGCACCGGCCAAATCCGTATTTTCGTGGACGGCGTGCTGGATGCCACGGCTACCGGTCCCACCGGCGACCTCAGCTATCGCAACGGCCGCAGCACTTCGTGGCCCAACGATCCCTTCCTGGTCCTAGGCGCCGAGAAGCACGACTACAACCCCAGCACCTATCCCTCCTACAACGGCTTCCTGGACGAGCTGCGGCTGTCCACGGTGATCCGCTACAGCGGCAACTTCACGCCCCCCGCTGCGCCCTTCACGCCGGACGCCCAGACCGCCGCGCTGTACCACTTCGACGAGGGGCCGGCCGGCCTGTGTGCCAACAACCAGACCATCGTGGACAGCTCCGGCGCGCCGGGCGGGCCTAGCCACGGCGTGTGCAAGCCGGGCGGATCGGGCACGCCTGGTCCCGTCTACAGCACCGACATCCCCTTTACCCCCAGCGCTGTGGCCTTGGCCGACCTGGCGGCGGAGGGGACGGCCGACGGGGTGGTGGTGACGTGGGAGACGGTGAGCGAGGTGGAGAACGTGGGCTTCCACCTGGATCGGGCCGAGACGCCCACGGGCCCCTGGCGGCGGCTGAACGCGGCGCCGATCCCCAGCGCGGCGCCGGGCGCAGGCCGCGGGGCGGTCTACCGCTGGACCGACCGGGAGGTGGCGGCGGGGGTCACGTACTGGTACCGGGTGACGGCGGTGGACGTGCATGGGCAGGAGGAGGTGGTGGGGGTGGTGAGTGCGACGGCCGGTGGGCCGGAGCGGGTGCGGCGGCTCTTCCTGCCGCTGGTGACGCAGTAGGTGCGCAGACTGGTTCGACCTCACAGGTTGCACCAGTCTGGTCGCTGTGAGTAGGCCAACTCCTCTCAGGAGTTGGCCTACTTGCGTCCTGGGGGGAGTGGAGTGGGCCGTGGGCCAGGACCCGTTGCTCCTTTGTGACCCTCAACCTCTTGAGCAGCAGACGATCTATTCTTAAAAATTTCCGCTTAAGGAGCCAATACGCGCAACTGACCGGAGGGTTGGTCGTCTTGGACCATAGATGCGAGATCACGGCCGCTATCAGGTGTATCAAAAGACAGTGGAAGAGGCCGACATGACCACCAGCTCCACGACCCATCGTCACCGGGCGAGCGCTTTCGCAGGGCTCGCTCTTTTCTTGTCCGTCGCCTTGCAGCCGTTGCCGGGCCTGGCTGCGCCCGCTGCGCCCATGGCCGTCACGCCCTCGGCGACGCTCGGCGTGCCGGCCACCTCCATGATCGGCCAGGCCTTCAGCTTCACCGTCACCTTCGACAACCTGGGGACCGGCAGCGAAGTGGGCTACGGCCCCTTCGTGGACCTGTTCCTGCCCATCGGCGGCGCAGATGGCACCAGCGCCAGCGGCCCCAACGACGGCATCAGCTTCGTCAACGCGCAGTACCTGGGCACGGGCGTTACCTCCACCACCGCCACCTGCTCCCCCGGCGGCACGGTCACCCACCCGCTCATCGGCGGGACGGTCACCTGCCCGGCGCTGCCCGGCGGCTTCGACTCCTCCTTCACCTGGCAGTTCGTGAACCTGGTGCTGCCTTTCGGCTCCTTTACGCCGGACCAGCCCCCCGCGCCGGTCACCGTCAACGTCAACCTGAGCAACTTCGCCGACCTGGGCGTGGCGCTGCCCATCCAGGCCCGCGGCGGCTTCCGCTACGGCGCCGATCCCCTGGACAACCCCGGCGCGGATCCGCCTATCGTGCAAAGCCCCTTCGCCCAGGCCTCGGTGACGCCGACCGTGATCCGCCTGACCAAGAGCTACAACGGCCCGGAGAACGAGACCGCCACCGGCCCCAACTTCCCGCGGCAGTACACCATCACCGTGGACATCGCCGCCGGCCAGACGGTAACCAACCTGGACGTGACCGACTACCTGCCGGGCAACGTGCAGTTCGTGGCGGTGGTGAGCACCAGCCCCAGCGCCACCTGCGGCACCCTGCCCAGCACCACCACGCCGGGCGGCACTCTGGTGTGCACCTTCGCCTCGGTCACCGGCACCACCAGCGCCAGCGACGCCACGGTGACCTTCAGCTTCTACATCCCCCTGAACGATGCCAACGGCAACCCGGTGATCAACGCGGCCACCGGCGACGACGCAGTGTGCGAGAACAACGCCGGTGCGCTGGGGAACTGGACGCCGCTGGACCCGCGCGACACGTCGGGCAGCGCCACGGCCGGCGGCAGCGGCGCGCCGCCCGAGCACGTCCTGGGCTGCAAGTCCATCGCCGTCCAGAAGAGCGTCGTCAACCTCACCGACAGCACCAACTCCCCCGGCGACGTGCTGGAGTACACCCTGGCCTTGCAGGTGTCTGACTTCTTCGCCTTCCAGAACGTGCGCCTGGTGGACGTGCTGGGGGACGGCTTGCGCTTCCAGTCTAGCTTTGCGCCGACCCTGGAGGTCAACGGCAACAGCTTCGTCCTGTCGGCGGCCGGCATGGACCCCGCCAACGTGGACGTGGTGTGCAACTACACCGGCGGCCCCGGCCCGGAGTGCGATGCGGACGACCCGGCAGCCAACAACGGCCAGACCACCATCACCTTCTACATCTCGGCCGAGCTGGTGACCCGCGGGCGGCCGAACGGCCAGCTCCTGGGCGGCTGCGTGCCCACCGGTGGCGGCAGCGACTACGATTGCGACCCCTACAACGACGGCCCCACCACCGCCACGCTGCGGTTCCGCGCCGTGATCCAGGACCAGTACTCGGACGACTACCCCTCCGGCGACCCCAGCGTGGACCAGGGCGACGTCCTCAACAACAGCGTCACCGCCTCCGGCGACGTGCTGAACAACGCCGACCTGACCCCCACCGGCTCCAGCGAGGACGACACCAGCAGCACCAGCGTGCGCATCGCCCAGGGCAACCTGCAGAAGACGATCTACGCCAGGAACGGCGTCGCCTGTTCGCCCCAGCCGTGCAGCAACGTGCAGGTCACCTCCGGCGACACCGTCACCTTCCGGCTGCGCTACACCCATCCCACCAGCAGCTTCGAGAACTTCAGCATCACCGACTTCCTGCCGTTGCCGGTGTTCAACGCCACCCAGGTGACCAGCTTCAGCAACGCCATCTGCGGCGTGCCGGCGGCCGGCGCGGCCTGCCTGGGCCCGGCCGACACCTACCACACCCTGACCTCTCCGGTTCCGCCGCCGCCGACTATGACCACCAGCGCAGCCAACAACTCGGTGGCCTTCACCTACGGCAACTACGACAACCCGGCCGACCCCTCCAGCGTGGTGGACCTGCTGTTCACCGTCACCGTCCAGGACCAGCCCTTCGCCGACGGCCTGTTCCTGACCAACCAGGCCCGCTCGGTGGAGGGCACCACGCAGCAGAGCGTGCGCACGGTGGACAGCATCGTGCAGCTCCAGGTGCTGGGGCCGGCCGTCGGTCTGCGCAAGGGGATCGTGGCCACGGACAAGGCCACCGCCACCTTCAGCCCCACGACCGTCCTGCCGGCCAACGTGACCGTCTCGCCCCCTGGCTCCTCCTGCCCGCGCATCAGCGGCAGCGGCCTGCCGGTGAACTCCGGCAACCTGGGCGCGACCTTCGACAGCAATCTGACGGGCGTGGACGCGGGCGACCTGGTCACCT
Organism: Caldilineales bacterium; assembly: GCA_025055015.1. Lineage (GTDB taxonomy): Bacteria > Chloroflexota > Anaerolineae > JAAEKA01 > JAAEKA01 > JANWYQ01. Next base: position 5,189 of record JANWYQ010000039.1, on the reverse strand, counting down.
TCGCCATCGTCCTGGAGAACACCGGCCGCGGCCCCAACGGCGCGTTCGACGTGCGGGTGCGGGACGACCTGCCGGCCGGCTTCGTGGTGCCGTCGGGCGGCATCAACCTGTGCGCCACCGACGGCACGGGCGCCCCCTTCACCGTCACCGACCTGGGCGGCGGCCTGCTGGGCAGCGGCATCGAGCTGAACGACCCCGGCCCCACCAACCCGCCGGCGGGCGCGCTGGACCCGGGCCGGCTGCCCGACGGCACGGTGATCACCACCGGCCGCAACATCGCCATCATCACCTTCGACCTGCAGGTGGCCGCGTCGGCCCAGCCGAACCAGAGCATCGTCAACACGGCCACCCTGTTCAACTTCGCCGGGCAGGAGGGGGGCGCCAACTTCGCCGTCAGGACGGACACCGCCAGCACCACCATCGCCGTGCCGATCCTGACCAAGTTCCTGGTGGCCTCGTCGGAGGCGCACACGGTGCAGCCGCTGATCCTGGCGGACTTCACCAACGCCGGCTTCGACGGCTGGACGCCGGGCAGCGAGATTACGGGTGGCACGAATACCTGGCAGGGCAACACGACGCCCTTCCCCCACTTCCTGCGCATCGCCGGCACGGCCACCGAGCGCGGGGGCGGCTTCTTCACCTACACTGCGCCCAACTACCTCGACCTGCGCGGCTACAACACCATCGGCCTGCTGGTGCGTCCGCTGGCCGACAACGCGGCTACGCCTTTGTGGATCCGATTGACGGACGCCGACGGCACGGTCCACCAGCTCAACATGGCCGCTTCGCCGACGGCCGGCCTGCCGGGCTTCGCTCAGCTTGTCTCGTCCGGCACGCTGCTGGCGCCGTCTTCCATCGTAGCCGCCGGGACGACCCCGGGGCTGAACCTGGCCCAGATCACCAAGCTGGAGCTGCGCGGGGACAACGGCACGTCGGCGATGCGCATGGACATTGACCGCATCGTGGCGCTGCGCACCCTGGCCGCGCCGGGCGAGATCGTCCGCTTCCGGCTGGTGGCGCAGATCCCGGAGGGCACCCTGCCCGACTTTGCCCTATTCGACAGCATCCCTGCGGGCATGCGCTTCATCAACGACAACACCGTGCGGGTGGCCTTTGTGGCCAACGGCGGCGGCATCACGTCGGCCGCAGCGGGCAGCGGCGCGGCGGCGGTGCCCGCCCTGGCCGGCGCCGGGCTGAACCTGACGGGCAGCGGCGACAACGTCTCCGCGCTCAGCCTGGCGGTGGGCGGGCCCAACGGGCTCCTCATCGGCGAGGGTACCTCCTTCGACGCCAACGTCTCCAGCAGCCGGACCGCTGACAGCGATACCTACGCCGACGACACGGACGTCTGGTTCCGCCTCGGCACGCTGACCAACAGCGACAGCGACGCGGACGCCGAGTACGTGGTCCTCGAGTTCAACGCCCTGGTCACCAACGACCGCAACGCCACGGCGACCGACGGCAGCGCGCAGCAGGCCGGCATTAGCCTCTCCAACAGCTTCCAGGTGCGCCTCAACTCGAGCACGACCAACGTCCAGGTCGGCTCCGCTTCGACCGGCAACGACTTCCAGGCGGTGATCATCGTCGAGCCGCAGATCAACAACCTGGGTAAGGCCATCACCACCTTGCCGGTGGACGCCGGCGACCCCATCGCCTACCAGATCAAGTTCTCCAACAACACGGCCCATCCGGCCCAGTACGCGCCCCAGGTGCGGGCCGCCACCACGGCCCCGTTCAGCGCGGCGTTCAACCCTACGGGCGGGGTGGGCGGCACCGGCCGCTTCACCGGCGCGCCGGCCACGGTGGACGGCGTGACCCTGGCCGAGGGGGATCGGGTGCTGGTGAAGGACCAGGCCACGGCCAGCCAGAACGGCATCTACAAGGTGGTGGACGCGGTCAACGGCATCTGGGACCGCGCGACCGACTTCGACACCGCGGCCGAGATGACCCTGGGCTACCGCGCCTACGTGGCCGCGGGCACGACCAACGGCGGCCGAACCTTTGCCCTCGACGCGGCGGTCGCCACCATCAACACCAGCCCGGTGACCTTCTCGGCGGTGGCGGCCAACCCGGCGGCGCGCGTGGCCACCACGGGCAACCTGGCCAACTTCAGCGCTGGCACCTTCACCGGGGTCAGCGCCACCCAGGACGGCGTGACGCTGGCCGTGGGCGACCGCGTGCTGGTGCGGGCGCAGAGCACGGCTGCCCAAAACGGCGTGTACGTGGTGACGTCGGTCGGTGGCGGGACCATGAACCTGGCGCGGGCTGCCGACTTCGACACTGCGGCCGAGTTCCCCGTGGGCATCCAGGTGTACGTGATCGAGGGCGTGCAGGGCGGTGGGCGCACCTTTGCCCAGGTGTCTTCCGTGGCGACACTTAACACGTCCGCCATCAACTGGGTGGTGGTGGACCAGGTCACCGCTTTCGACCTGGTGCTCACCGACGTGCTGCCCCCCAGCGTGCTCTTCCAGAGCGTCACCATCGTCACGCCGGACATCCCGGCCGGCCAGACCTTCACGGCCAACGGCACCTTCACCGGCGGCTCAGTGACCGTGCCGGCCGTCAACACCAGCGGCACCATCACCGTCAACCTGGACCGGCTGGACCCGGAGGTCAAGATCGCCGGCGCGGTCAAGGACGTGACCATCACCGTTAACGGCGTGGTCAGCGGCTCTGCGGCGGCGCGGCAAGAGATCGTCAACACGGCCCGGCTGACCTTCACCAGCCTGCCCGGCCCGCGCGGCACGGCGAACAACCCCACCGGCACGAACCCGACGACCAGCTCCTCGGTGGACGACTCCGGCGGCCAGTACGGCGAGCGCAACGGCAGCGGCATCACCGCAACGGACAACACGCCGGTGAACTACGCCACGTCGGTGCGCAACAACTACAGCGTGGCCTCGACGGTCATCACCACCCTGGCCCGGCCGACGGTGGACAAGGCCTTCAAGGACGGCACGCTGACCGGCGACGACACCAGCGTTCCCGGCACGGCCGGCGCCAACGTCGCCGTCGGCGAGCAGGTGACCTACGACATCCTGGTCACCCTGCCCGAGGGCGCTACGCCCGGCGTGGTGGTCAACGACGTGGTGCCCGCCGGCCTGCGCCTGGACAGCTACGCCGTGATCACCCTGGCCGGGGGCAGCGGCATGCTGACGGGCAACTTCAACGGGACGCTGGGCAGCAACCCGCCTGCGGTCTCGCCGGCGCTGCCGGTTACCGGGCCCAACACCGTCTCCTTCACCTTCAGCAACAGCAGTGTGACGGCCGACGGCAACCCCAACAACAACGCCTTCGTCCTGCGGTTGACGGCCACGGTGTTGAACATCATGGCGAACCAGAACGGCGTCACCCGGACCAACACCGCCACCCTGCGCTTCGACGATCCCGCCCTGCCGGCGCGCACCGTGCCCGACAGCAACCTGGCCAACGACCCGACGGTGGCCGTGGTGGAGCCGGAGCTGAGCATCACCAAGACGCAGCTCTCGGTGTCGCCGTCGCCTGCGCAGCTGGGCAGCGTGATCACCTACCGCATCACCGTGGCCCACGCCGGCACCAGCACCGCGCCGGCCTACGACGTGGCCATCAGCGACGTGGTGCCCGCCGCGCTGACCCTGAACCTGAGCTCGGTGACGGTCACCCTCAACGGCAATGCGTCGGGCGCGGTCAACAACTCCGCCGGCAACACGGTGAGCGTCAGCGTGGCCGCCATTCCCAACGACGGCGTCAGCAGCGTGCAGGTGGACTACCAGGCCACGGTCACCGGCAACGCGGACCTGAACGTGACGAACACCGGCGACGCGCGGTGGACCTCCACGCCCGGCAGCAACCCGGACGAGCGAAACGGCAACGACGGCCTGCTGGGCAGCGGCCAGCTCAACGACTACCGGGTGATCGCCAGCACCACCCTGGTGGTGCCCCTGGACTTCGGCGACCTGCCGAGCAGCTACGACACCCTCTTCGCCAACAACGGCGCCCGCCACCTGGTCAACGGCCTGAAGCTGGGCGTGACCGTCCAGACCGAGACCAACGCCAAGTCTCCGCTGGACGCCACCGGCGACGGCGCGGAGGAGGACGGGGTCAGCATCTACAGCCCCTCGGCGGACTGGGGCAACGGCACCGGCGCGTTCCTGGTGACGGTGGTCGGCGGCAACGGCTGCCTGAACATCTGGATGGACTTCACCAACGACGCCGGCTCCGGCGTGGGCCCCGGCTTCGCCGACGGCAACTTCGTCAAGACCGGCGGCTACGACACGTACATCCACGGCAGCACCACCTACTCGGAGCACATCGTCCAGAACCTGCCGGTGACGACGGGCGTCAACAACGTGGCCTTCCCGGTGCCGCCGGGGGTGTTGGGTACCCAGTCCAACAGCTACTACTTCCGCTTCCGCCTGAGCCCGCGCGACAGCGGCGGCAACTGCACCGCCACGGTGGCCCACAACGGTTTCGTCTTCGGCGGCGAGGTGGAGGACCACCGCTTCACCTTCTCGCCGCTGGCCGTCGCCATCGCAAGCTTCACGGCCGAGGCTGCAGCCGACGGCGTGGCGCTGACCTGGGAGACGACGAGCGAGGTGGACAACGTGGGCTTCCGGGTGCTGCGCAGTGGGACGCCGGAAGGGGAGCGGGAGCTGCTGGCCTTCGTGCCGTCGGCTGCGCCCGGAGGCGCAGCCGGGGCCCGCTACCGCTATGTGGACGCCACCGCACAGCCGGGACAGGTCTACTGGTATTGGCTGGAGGCGGTGGACGCGGCTGGCGCAACGACGCTGCACGGCCCCGTGAGCGCACAGGCGAGCTCGCCGCTCCCTCGGCGGCTGTGGCTGCCGCTAGTGACGCGCTGAGCTGCCTGCTCGACCCAGCGAGACGGAGCGCGCTGAGCGGATCAATCGCCGATCTTCACAGCGCACGGCCCCTGATAGACAGCCCATCGGCGCAACAGCAGCGCAGCGGCTGAGGCTCTTGGCGGCATCGCCTGCCTAAAAAGGCTGCCATCTCTTCCCAGAGTTGGCAGCCTTTTTTGCTTTTGCAGGAATTTGGAATAGAATAGCTGCGACTCTTATGACCAGGTTCGACGGTGTGGCGTTGCTCTATCGCTTTTCTCGTCCCACACGGTCCACCTCGGGCTGGGCGTGAAGTAGCTTCCCCTGAGCGACTCCTCCCCTAGGGCGCGCACCGGCTTTCGGCCTTTC
>JANWYQ010000027.1 GCA_025055015.1 Caldilineales bacterium | reverse complement strand
AGCCAGTGGGCCGAGCTGGTGAACCAAAGTCTCGAACAACTGAGAAGTGGTCATTGTTGTTGCCTCCTAGGATGATGATGGGCGGCAGTATAGCTCACATCCTGCCAAAACAACCACTTCCGGTTTTGTCAGTCAATCAGGCCCCAGGTACAGAGCGCTTTGCGCAGTTAGAGTTCGGTGTACGCTGCTGCCTGGTGGTCCAACAGAAGTTGCCCGAATTATAGCACAACGCCACCAAACGCAAAATTGGAGCCTGCAAAAAACGCGGCATCTTTTGATGCCACTAATCGCGTTTCGGCAGGAGGGATTGTGCCGGTTGGAACATACCTCGCAGAGACGGCAATTGCCTATCTCCTGCCGTTGTTGTATACTGCAGGGCGCCGCCCAAGCGACGAGGTAACTCCCTCGGTGGTGATCAATCGAAACGAAGCTCAAGGAGGAGCTATGACCGCACTGGCACCTGCAGACTTCGTCACCCGCGACTGGAGCGCCGAACTGACCGAGGCCGACCTGTTGCGGGCCTATGGGCTGATGGTGCTCTCCCGCAAACTGGACGAGCGCTGTTGGATTTTGCATCGCCAGGGCAAGATCGCCTTTCACATCTCCGGCATCGGCCAGGAGGCGTGCCAGCTGGCGGCGGGGTTGGCCTTGCGACCGGGCAAGGACTACTACTTTCCCCACTACCGGGACATGGTGACCGTGTTGGCGTTGGGGATGCGACCGGTGGACATCTTCCTGGCTACCTACGGCAAGGCGGGCGACCCGAACAGCGGGGGACGGCAGATGCCCAACCACTACAACTACCGACCGGCCAACATCGTGAGCGTCTCCAGCCCGACCACCACCCAGGTGCCCCAGTGCGCCGGCGTTGCCCTGGCCATCAAGCTCAAAGGAGAGGATCGGGTAGCCATGTGCGCGCTCGGCGAGGGCGCGACCAGCCAGGGCGACTGGCACGAGGGGATGAACTGGGCCGGCGTGCACAAGCTGCCCTTCGTGTGTCTGGTGGAGAACAACGGCTACGCCATTTCGGTGCCCATGGAGAAGCAGATGGCCGTGCGCAGCGTGGCCGACCGCGCCTGCGCCTACGGCATGCTGGGGGTGAGCTACGACGGCAACGACTTCTTCGAGAGCTACAACGTCACCAAGGAGGCGGTGGAGCGCGCCCGCCGCGGGGAAGGGCCCACCCTGCTGGAGGCGCGCACCACCCGCCTCACCGCCCACTCCAGCGACGACGACGACCGCACCTATCGCGACCGCGCCGAGATCGAGGCGCAAAAGCGCCTGGACCCCATCCCGCGGCTGGCCGCCCAGCTGACGGCCCGCGGCTTGCTCAACGCCGATCTGCAGGCGCAGATCGAGCGGGAGGCCATGGCCCAGGTGGACCAGGCCCTGGAGGAGGCCTTGGCTGCGCCCTATCCCCGGCCGGAGGAGGCCCTAGTGAGCGTGTTCGCGCCGGGCAGCGCGGGCGATCGCTTTGTGCGCTCCTGGCGGCCGCCCGGCAGCTGATCCTGCGCCATTGCGGTGGGAGCCCGTTGGAGGTAGCTATGGCTGTGAAGAACATCGTGGAGACGGTGCGCGACACGCTGGCCGAGGAGATGCGCCGCAACCCCCGGATCGTCATCGTGGGCGAGGACGTGGGCCCGCGCGGGGGCGTTTTCCGCGCCACCCAGGGGCTCTACGACGAGTTCGGGCCCCACCGGGTGATCGATTCGCCGCTGTCGGAGTCTTCCATCGTCGCCGTGGGCATCGGCATGGCGCTGCACGGCCTGCGCCCCGTGTGCGAGATCCAGTTCGCCGACTTCATCTTCCCTGCGATGAACCAGATCGTCAACGAGGCGGCGCTGATGCGCTATCGCACCAACGGAGCGTGGACGGTGCCGCTGGTGATCCGCGCGCCCTACGGCGGCGGCATCGGCGGCGGGCTATACCACAGCCAGTCCATCGAGGCCACCTTTGCCCACTTTCCCGGCCTGTACGTGGTGACGCCCGGCACGCCGTACGACGTCAAGGGGCTGCTGCGCGCCGCCCTGCAGGCCGAGGACCCGGTGCTCTTCCTGGAGAACAAGAAGACCTACCGCCTGGTGAAGGGCGAGGTGCCGGACGAGGACTACATCGTGCCCATCGGCCAGGCCGACGTCAAGCGCCGGGGACGGGACCTGAGCGCCTTCTGCTACGGCTTGATGCTGCACGAGTGCCTGAAGGCGGCCGACGACCTGGCAAGGGACGGCATCGAGGTGGAGGTGGTGGACCTGCGCACCATCCAGCCCCTGGACAAGGCCGCCATCCTGGAGTCGGTGAGCCGCACCAGCAAGGCGTTGATCGTGCACGAGGACAACCTCTCCTTCGGCGTAGGCGCTGAGGTGGCGGCCATCATTGCGGCTGAGGCCTTCCACGACCTGGACGCGCCCATCCTGCGCTACGGCGGCCCCGACGTGCCGGGCGTCCCCTACAGCCCACCTATGCAGAGCTTTTTCATGCCCGACGCCCGCCGCATCGCCCAGGCCATGCGCTGGCTGGCCGAGTACTAACCGCCGTTGCGAGCTGCTTGTTGCGCCTTACCTGTGGCGCGTTTTCCTACGAGGACTGTCCCATGCCAACCAACGTCATCATGCCCCAGCTAGGCGAGTCGGTGGTGGAGGGAACCATCAGCCGCTGGCTGGTGCGCGAGGGGGACCGGGTGGAGAAGTACGCCCAGCTCTTGGAGGTCTCCACCGACAAGGTGGACACCGAGGTGCCCGCCCCGGTCTCCGGCACGGTGCTCAAGATCTACTTCCCGGAGGGCGCGACGGTGCGCGCCGGCACGGTGATCGCCGTGATCGGCCAGCCGGGCGAGGCAGCGCCCGACCGGCCGGGAACCGTGGACCTGCACGCCGAGCCAGGCCACGCAGCCGAGGTCGAGGCCTCAGCCCCGGCTGCGGCCCCGCCGCCCCCGCGCGACCTGGGCCGCATCTCGCCGGTGGTGGCCCGCATCGCCCGTGAGCACCAGGTGGACCTCTACCAGGTGAAGGGCACCGGCCGCGAGGGGCGCATCACCAAGCAGGACGTGCTGGCCTACATCGCCGCCCGCGACCAGGCTGCCCAAGCGCCCGCGCCGACGCCCGCGGTCCAGCCGGCCGAGGAGCTGGCCCCCTGGGAGCGCCCCGGCAGCGGCGACCTGTTCAAGCCCACCGACGAACTGCCCCTGGCCGAGCCGCCCAAGCCGCCCGCGCCGTCCCCTGTGACTGCCCCCGCCGGCCCCGCCGAGGAGCTGATCCCCCACTCGCGGCTGCGACGGCTGATCGCCGAGCACATGGTGGCCAGCAAGCGCACCTCGCCCCACGTGACCACGGTCATGGAGGCCGACATGACCGCAGTGGTGGCCCACCGCGCGGCGCACAAGGCTCAGTTTGCGGCCCAGGGCGTCAACCTGACCTTCACGCCCTACTTCATCCAGGCCATCGTAGCCGGGCTGAAGGCGGTGCCGCGAGCCAACGCCGTTTGGCGCGAGGATGGCCTGCTGATCCAGCGGCGCTATCACATCGGCATGGCTGTGGCGGTGGAGGACGGCCTTATCGTGCCGGTGATCCACAATGCGGACGAGCTGAGCCTGCTGGGCCTGGCGCGCCAAGTGAACGACCTGGCCCAGCGTGCCCGCGAGGGCCGGCTCAAGCCCGACGAGATCAAGGGCGCCACCTTCACCCTCACCAACCACGGCACCAGCGGCAGCCTGTTCGCCACGCCCATCATCAACCAGCCCAACGTGGGCATCCTGGGCGTGGGCGCCATCCAGAAGCGCGCAGTGGTGATCAGCCGCGGCCATCCCATCGAGCCCAGCGCCGAGGACTACATCGCCATCCGGCCCATGGCCTATCTGAGCTTCACCTTCGACCATCGGGTGCTGGACGGCGCCGCGGCCGATGCGTTCCTGGCCGTCGTGAAGCGCACCTTGGAGGAGTGGCGGTGAACGGTGAACGGTGAACGGTAAACGGTGGACGGTAGGCGGAGTTCGCACGCCCACGTGCGAACTCCGTGCCTGTGTGCGAACCGTCGGCGCCTGGGGGCGCCTGGCTCCGCGGGGGAGGGAGGCGGTGATCGGTGAACGGTAAACGGTGAACGGTGGACGGTAGGCGGAGTTCGCACGCCCACGTGCGAACTCCGTGCTTGCGTGCGAACCGTCGGCGCCTGGGGGCGCCTGACCCCGCGCCTCGTCGTCACGCGCTGTCCCCTGTGCAGAATAGCGCGCCGTGAGCGGAGATGGTATACTGGGTTGCGGATAGCCGACGGCAACCGGGCTACACTGGCGACAGCGCCGTCGGCGTGAACTTATCCCAAACGACATCCCGCAACCCAGAGGAATCGTCCCATGACCTCTCAGTTCGACGTGCTTGTCATCGGCGGTGGGCCGGGCGGCTATGTGGCAGCCATCCGGGCTGCGCAGCTCGGCCTGAAGGCGGCGGTGGTGGAGCGCGAGGCGCTGGGCGGTGTCTGCCTGAACTGGGGATGTATTCCCAGCAAGGCCCTCCTGCGCAACGCCGAGCTGCTGCACATCATCCAGGAGCAAGGCAAGGACTTCGGCTTCAGCTTCGACAACTTCAGCGCCGACTTCAAGAAGGCCTACCAGCGCAGCCGCCAGGTTTCCCAGCGCCTGGTGAAGGGCATCGGCTTCCTGATGCGCAAGAACAACATCCAGGTGTTCGAGGGCACGGCGCGGCTGACCTCCCCCACCACCGTCGTGGTGGAGCCAGGCGGCCAGACGGTGGAGGCGCGCCACATCGTCCTGGCCACCGGCGCGCGCAACCGTACCTTCCCCGGCATGGAGACCGACGGCGAGCGGATCCTGGGCTATCGTGAGGCCATCGTGCTCCAGGAGTCGCCCAAGAGCTTCGTGATCATCGGCACCGGCGCCATCGGCACCGAGTTCGCCTATGTGCACAACGCCTACGGCAGCAAGGTCACCCTGGTGGAGATGCTGCCGCGCATGCTGCCTCTGGAGGACGAGGAGGTCAGCCAGGAGCTGGAGAAGGTGTACGTCAAGATGGGCATTGACGTGCGCACCAACACCCGCGTGGAGCGCATCGAGCGCACGGCCGACGGGGTGCGGGTCCACGCCAAGAACGAGGCCACCGGCGAGGCGGTGGTCTTCGACGCCGAGAAGGCGCTGGTGGCTGTGGGCGTGCAGCCCAACGTGGAGGACCTGGGGCTGGAGGCGGTGGGCGTTCGGCAGCGCAAGGGCGGCTTCATCGAGATTGACGAGTTCATGCGCACCAGCGTGCCCAACATCTACGCCATCGGCGACGTCACCGGCAAGCTGATGCTGGCCCACGTGGCCAGCGCGATGGGCATGGTAGCCGCGGAGCACATCGCCGGCCACGAGACCCAGGGCCTGACCGACGACGACTACCTGTTCATGCCCCGCTGCACCTATTGCCAGCCGCAGGTGGCCTCCATGGGGCTTACGGAGCGCCAGGCCAAGGAGCGCGGCTACGAGGTCAAGGTCGGGCGCTTCCCCTTCCAGGCCAACGGCAAGGCCCTGGGCCTCAACGAGCGCACCGGCTGGGTCAAGGTCATCTCCGACGCGCGCTACGGCGAGATCCTGGGCGTGCACATGATCGGCCCCGAGGTGACCGAGCTGCTGCCGGAGTTCGTGTTGGCCCGCAACAACGAGCTCACCGCGCACGAGATCGCGCGCAGCGTCCATGCCCACCCGACCCTGTCGGAGGCGCTAATGGAGGCGGCCCACGCGGTCGAAGGCGCAGCGATCCATATCTAAGGGCAAGGTAGAAAGATGGACGGTGCGAGGAACAACGATGGCGTAGTGCTCGAGCTCAAGCCTTTCCGCCCCGGCCGAGAGCCGGTGGAGCAGCTGACGCGCGGGCGGCGGCCGGAGTGGCTGCGGGTGCGCATGCCCGACAGCCCCGGCTATCGCCGCATCAAGCAGCTCATGCGTGGGCACAACCTGCACACGGTGTGCGAGGAGGCCCTGTGCCCCAACATCGGCGAGTGCTGGGGCCGCGGCACCGCCACCTTCCTGTTGATGGGCGACACCTGCACCCGCTCCTGCGGCTTCTGCCACATCAAGACCGGGCGGCCGGCGCCGCTGGACGAGGACGAGCCGCGGCGAGTGGCCGAGACCGTGGCGCTGATGGGCCTGCGCCACGCCGTGCTCACCAGCGTCAACCGCGACGAGCTGCCCGACGGCGGCGCGCACATCTTCGCCGAGACCATTCGCCAGATCCGCCGCGTGCACCCCGGTTGCACCGTGGAGGTGCTGATCCCCGACTTCATGGGCAACTGGGACGCGCTGAAGCTGGTGATGGACGAGCGGCCCGAGATCCTCAACCACAACGTGGAGACGGTGCCGCGGCTCTATCGCCGGGTGCGGCCGCAGGCCAAATATCCTCGGTCTCTGGAGCTGCTGCGCCGGGCCAAGGAGATGGTCCCCGACGGCATCACCAAGACCGGCATCATGGTCGGCCTGGGCGAGACCTTCGACGAGGTGCTGCAGGTGATGGACGACCTGCGCGGCGTGGACGTGGACATCCTCACCATCGGCCAGTACCTGCAGCCCAGCCGCTTTCACCTGCCCATCGAGCGCTACTGGACGCCCGAGGAGTTTGCCCGCCTGCACCAGGAGGGCATGGCGCGCGGCTTCAAGTGGGTGGAGTCGGGGCCGTTGGTCCGCTCCTCCTACCACGCGGACGGCCAGGCGGACGAGCTGGTCCTGAAGCCCATGCCGGCCAGGCAGGAGGTCAGCTTGGCGGTCCAATGACCGAACGCAGGGCAGAGGCCTTGCCCGTCCCCTGGCGGCACACCACCCCCTGGCCCTCGGCGAGGACCTCTGAGCGGCGAGAGGCTCTGCCCGAGGTCCGGCGATGAAACCAGCAGGCTGGCTGTTGGCATCTTATGGGCTGTGTACTCTGTCCCATCAGGAGACGATCACGAACTCAGCGTCGCCGGGCACCGGCTTGCCTAGGGCGGCGCCCTTAAGGAGCTTTAGGAGACACCCATGAACCTGTTCAAGAGGAGCAATCCCAGCGCTGCAAAGCCGTCCTCGGAGCCCAAGGTGGAGCCTATTCACGTCACCGATGCCGATTTCGACGAGGTGATCCTCAAATCGGAGCTGCCGGCCGTGGTGGACCTGTGGGCGGACTGGTGTGGCCCATGCCACATGATCGCGCCCTCGGTGCAGCAGTTGGCCGAGGCCTACCAGGGCCGCGCCGTCGTGGCCAAGCTCAACGTGGACGAGAACCCGAACGTGCCCGGCCGCTATGGCATCATGGGCATTCCGACCTTGCTGTACTTCAAGAACGGCAAGGAGGTGGACCGGCAGGTGGGGGTGACCAGCTACGCCAACCTGGCCCGCAAGCTGGAGAACCTGCTGAGCTAGCGTCCTGAGCCGACGCAGTGCTCAACGCAGGGGCAGAGCCAAGAGGCTGTTCACTGCTGAACACCGGCAGGCCGGCGATCAGTGCGTCGCCGGCCTTCTTTGCGTTCAGGACCCACGAGACCCACGAGGGCAACCGGCGCTTCCAATATGCGCTAGGTCATGGACATGGCCTGCGCGGGGCCCGTAAAATGAAAGGCGCCGCAACCAGGCTAAAGTACTGCGGCAGCAAGGGAGCTGCCACCTCTCTAGGAAGGAGACCATCATGCCGAAGTTTTCCTACCGGACCCCCGTCCCTAGCGACATCGAGATCGCGCAGGCTGCCACCCTCCGTCCCATCTTAGAGGTCGCCGCCGAGCTGGGACTGAAGGAGGACGACCTGGACCTTTACGGCAGGTACAAAGCCAAGGTGCACCTGGACGTCTTGGACCGGATCAAGGACCGTCCCCAGGCCAAGTACATTGACGTGACGGCCATCACGCCGACGCCGTTGGGGGAGGGCAAGACCACCACCACGGTCGGCCTGAGCCAGGCGCTGGGCGCTCACCTGGGCAAGCGCGTCTTCACCTGCATCCGCCAGCCCTCCCAAGGCCCGACGTTCAGCATCAAGGGGGGTGCAGCGGGCGGCGGCTACAGCCAGGTGGTGCCCATGGAGGACTTCAACCTGCACCTGACCGGCGACATCCACGCTGTGACCGCGGCCAACAACCTGCTGGCGGCCGCCATTGATGCACGCCTCCTCCACGAGCGCAACTACGGGCCGCGGTTCAAAGAGGTGACCGGGCTGGACCCCCTCAACATTGACCCCTACACCATCACCTGGAAGCGGGTGGTGGACATCAACGACCGCGCGCTGCGCAGCATTGTCATCGGCCTGGGCGCCAAGGACGACGGCGTGCCGCGCGAGACCGGCTTCGACATCGCCGTGGCCAGCGAGGTGATGGCCATCTTGGCCCTCACCACCAGCCTGAAGGACCTGCGCCAGCGGCTGGGCCGCATCGTCATCGGCCAGAACACCAACAAGGAACCGGTGACCGCGGAGCAGCTGGGCGTGGCCGGCGCCATGACCGTGCTGATGCGGGACGCCATCATGCCCACCCTGATGCAGACCCTGGAGGGCACTCCGGCCTTTGTGCACGCCGGGCCCTTCGCCAACATTGCCCACGGCAACAGCAGCATCATCGCCGACCTGATGGCGGTGCGCCTGGCCGACTACGTGGTGACGGAGTCGGGCTTCGGCGCGGACATCGGCATGGAGAAGTTCTTCAACATCAAGTGCCGCTACTCCGGCTTGATCCCCAACGCCGTGGTGCTGGTGACCACGGTGCGCGCGCTGAAGATGCACGGCGGCGGGCCCAAGGTGACCCCCGGCCGCGACCTGGACCGGGCCTACACCGAGGAGAACCTGCCCCTGCTGGAGAAGGGCCTGGCCAATCTGCTCAAGCACATCGAGATCGTGCGCCTCTTCGGCGTGCCGGTGGTGGTGGCCATCAACCGCTTCCAGCACGACACCGACGCCGAGATGGACCTGGTTCGGCGCGCAGCGGAGCAGACGGGCGCGTACGCGGCCGTGCCCAGCGACCACTGGGCCCGGGGCGGCGAGGGCGCGGTCGAGCTGGCGGAGGCAGTGATCAGCGCGGCCGAGCAGCCCAACAACTTCCAGTTCCTCTACCCCCTGGACATCCCCATCAAGCAGAAGATCGAGATCATCGCCACCAAGGTCTACGGCGCTGCCCGGGTGGAGTACACCCCGGAGGCCAGCGCCCAGATCGCGGCCTACGAGAAGGCCGGCTTCGGCAACCTGCCCATCTGCATGGCCAAGACCCATCTGAGCCTGAGCCACGACCCGAACCTCAAGGGCGTGCCCACCGGTTTCACCCTGCCCGTGCGCGAGGTGCGGGCCAGCGTGGGCGCAGGCTTCATCTACCCGCTGTGCGGCGAGATGCGCACCATGCCCGGCCTGCCCAGCAAGCCCGTGTTCATGAAGGTGGACATTGACGAGAACGGGAAGGTGGTGGGACTGTTTTAATGGTCAATGGTCAATGGCCAATGGGCAATGGTCAATGGTCAATTGCCAATGGCCAATGGGCAATGGGCAATGGTCAATGGCCAATGGGCAATGGCTAATGGTCAATGGTCAATGGTCCTCGCTTGGAGTGGAGGCTTAAGACATAGCCAAACCCACCGGCCAAGGGCTCGACCCACCGCTCATTCCTTGTCCGCCCGACAAGGACAGGGACTCCTCCCGACAGGGACTCGAGGCTTCAGCCGGTCATTCGTGAGGCTTCAGCCGGTCATTCGTGAGGCTTCAGCCGGTCATTCGTGCAGGCCCACCCTCTCAAGAGGCATTTGCTTGGAATAGAAGCTCTAGCCGGCGCGGTTGCTGCAGCGGCGTTCCACTGCCCTCTCGGTGGGACGCCGCTCTTTTCTTTTCTCACAGTCGCGCGCCAAACTGCGGCGCGCACGCAGCCAGGAACTCCCGAATGAGCGCCTGATACCCGGGCAGGTTGTCGTCCACCGACTGGCCGTGGGACGAGCCCCAGCCGGTGAGGTGGAGGCGGTAGCACAGCCCAGCGGGCAGCGCCGCGGCGATGTCCACCGAGTGCTGCGCAGCCGTGAACTCATCGCTGGCCGAGTGGTCGAGGAGCACGGGGGAGGCGATATGGGGGCAGCCTCCGGTGACGACACCTGTCGCGGCGCGAAGTCGGCGGGCAGGCCAGCCAAGGCCATCGCCCAGGCCAGCGGCATTCGCAACCCCAACCACGTGCGGGCCGGCCAGCTGGTGTACGTGCGGTGAGCCTTGGGCTCGCCGACCGTTGTCCTGACTGGCCCGCGTTGAGGGGCCCTGTCTGGGGCCGAGGGCGGGCGGGGCCCCTCGCAAGCTGCAGACGACCGCTCCCTTCTTGTGCAGACAGGGCGGAGCCCATTGGCTCCGCCCTGTCCCGTTGTTCTGCGGCCTTATCGCTGCGCCAGCGCAGCGTCTATCACCTCGGCCAGCCGCTCAAAGCGCTGGGCGCCGGGCAGGACCTGGTCGCCGACCTTAAGGGTGGGGCGCAAGCGGATGCCCGCGGCGCGGCGCAGCCGGTCCAGCTCCGTCGCCTTGGCGGCGAACTGGCCGCTCTCCACGCAGCGGCGGAACTGCGCCAGGTCGGGCACCCCGGCCCGCTGCGCCAGCTCCACAAATAGGTCGGTGCTGGGCCGGAAGAGCCGGCCTTGCTCTTCGTACAGCACGTCGTGGAGGGACCAGAAGTGCTCGGCCCCCTGAGCGCCGGCGCACTCAGCCGCTTCGTAGGCCTTTTGCGTGTCGCCGATGTCCAGCATAGGGTAGTACACGTAGCGGACCTTGCCCGTGTCCACGTACGCGGCGATCACCTGGGGCTCAGTGGATAGCACGTATCCACGGCAGGCCCCTCAGAGAAAGTCGGAGTAGTTGATCACCGTGAGGGCCGCCGGGTCTGGGCTGCCGCGAAAGTAGAGCCCCTCGGCCGTCTGGCCGAAGACCGCCGCAGGGAGCGGCGTGGGCGTCTCCGCAGCCGCTGGGGATGGCGACGTCGTGGCTTCGGCCGTCGGCGTCAGGGTGTGGGTGGGCTCCGGCGCCGCTGCAACGGTGGCCGTTGGGGAGGCTTCCGCCGGCGCCGAAGTCGGCGCAGCCGCGGCCGCAGGCTGCGCCAAGAGGGGCGTTGCCGTGGCCGCAGCCGGCGGCTCCGGGGTGGAGGGTCCACCGCACGCGGCCAGGGCCCAGGCGGCCAAGATCAACAGCGCGCTTCTATAGAGCCCGCCTTTGCGGAGTCTAGTCATCGGTTCACCTCGTCTCGGGTTGCTCAGGATCGTCAACGTCTATCAGGATCACCTTGACAGGAACGGAAGGGAAGTGGCGCTTCAACCGCTCGATATCGTACACGAGCTGCTCACCATAGGAAACGCCCGTAGACATTCTGGAATGAAGCGCGTGGCAAGGGACAATCTCGACACCGATATCGGCTTTGTTTTCGTTGAAGAAGTACTGGAACTTGGCCATGTCATAGAACATGAACGCGTACTTGCCGAACTGCACTTCAACAAGGACCTTTCCCTTTACGAAGTCAATCTGTTTGAACGCTCCCGGAATAGACACCTCGCTGTTCGGCACCGTGATGGTGTAAGAGTCCCGTAGTTGGGCGTATCCTCGGGATCTGAACGCCTCAAGAAACTGCCGATTCAAGTCTCTGGGCGAGTAAAGGGCCTGTCCCTCCATCGTCTTTTCGCGACGGGGTTTGGATCGTCTCGCCGTAACCGTCGCAATGACCTCATAGATCTCACGGTTGTGCTCGGGATAACGGACCTGGAGAATCTCCGATCCACCCAAGTGCGAGTGCTCGTAGACGACCCTCACGGCTCGAGCTCCTCGGCCTCGTATGGAGCGCGTGGCTCAAAGAGTTTAGCCTGCACGGGTGCCGATCCTAGCCGCACAACCTGCGGCGGAACGTTGGCCTGCGGCAGGTCGGGATCGTACACCGATCGGGCCATGGGGCGAATGCGAAGCGCTCCTTGTTCCGCTAGACGAACCCGTTCCCTGGCGATGCTCACGTATTCCGGAACAATCTCAGCGCCGATGGCCTTGCGGTGGTGCATCAGAGCGGCAATGGCCGTTGTTCCCACCCCCATGAACGGGTCCAACACCCAGTCCCCCTCGTCTGTCATGGCCAACACCAGGCGTTCCACCAGCTCGGTGGGAAACTGACAGGGGTGGATCGTCTTCTCTACGTGGTTGGCCTTTACGTTGGGGATGTCCCACACATCGCTCGGGTTCTTGCCCAAAGGATGGCCTGAGAGCTCCCCCTTTTTGGGTCCCTTGAAGTACTTCTTCTGCGGATACTTTTGGGGCACGCGCACGGCGTCCAGGTTGAAGGTGTAGTCATGGCCCTTGGTGAACCACAGGATGACCTCATAGCGGCCGGAGAACCGCCTGGAAGCGTGCAAGCCGTGTCCAAAGTGCCAAACAATTCGGTTGCGCAGGTGAAGACCTAGGGAGGCGAAGATAGGGTACAGCACGATATCCAACGGAACAATCTCGCCGTTGTCCACGTAGTTGCCCACCTGCCAGCAGATGCTGCCCCGGTCGTTGACGACGCGCACGCACTCCTCGATTACCCGCCGCTGCTGAGCCAGGTACTCCGCCATGTCGAGCCGCGATTCGTAGGGCTTGCCCAGGTTGTAGGGCGGCGACGTCACGACCAGCTGGACGAAGCCGTCGGGGATTTGCGCCAACAGATCGAGGCAGTCGCCCTCGTAGAGCACCAGGTCTGCCGCTGGGTCGAACTGGGAAGCAATCGCAATTTGGGACATGTAGCCGGGGGCCGTTTCTGCGCCTAGGTCTTGGGCACAACATCTGCTCTGAAGAACACGCTAGCCGGTCGCTCGATCGCCTTACCTCGGCCTTTTCGAGGCCGGCCAGCCACCGCCTGAGCGCAGTATATGCACCCTCCCTCGTCTTGTCAATCGGTCGTTTGCCAGCAACTTCTGCGCGAACACAACCACAAAACAGGCTGTGGAAAACTGCCTTCTCCTCTCCCCCTACATCTAGGGTCAGCCGGCCGGCTTCGGCCTACGATTGGACCGCCGAGGCGCCAAGAGCGCAATCACGGCGCCAGTTTTCCACAGCGGGCGCCGTTTTTCCACTGTTTTGAGCTAGTTTTCCACACCGCAGCGACGTTTTCAGCGCCGTCGCACCGCCACCGAGGCCGGCTGCGCCATCTGCTCGCGCAGGGTGTCGACGGCATGGCGCAGCACTTCGTCTGTGTCCAACAGCTCTTCGACCTTGCGCACGCTGTGCATGGCCGTGGCGTGGTCGCGGCCGCCGAACATCTCGCCGATGCGGGTGTAGGGCAGGTTCAGGTCCTCCCGCAACAGGTACATGGCCACCTGCCGCGCCAGCACCACGTTTTTCAACCGGCGGCTGCCCACCAGGTCGTCCACCGAGACCTCGAAGTGTCGCGCCACCAGCGTCAGCAGCTCCTCCGGCGACACCTGGGCCTTGGGCGGCACCATGTCGGCCAGGATGGCATCCACGCCGGCGGGCGTCAAAGGCGCCTCGGCCAGGCCGGCGTAGGCGATGACCCTGGTCAGCGCGCCCTCCAGCTCGCGCACGTTGGTGGGCACCAGCGCTGCGATGCGCTCCAGCACGCCGTTGGGCAGCGCAGCGCCCTGGGCCTTGGCCTTGGCCTGCAGGATGGCCACCCGCATCTCCAGGGAGGGCGGCTGGATGTCCGCAATCAGCCCCCACTCGAAGCGGGAGCGCAGCCGGCTCTCCACGGTGGCGATGGCTTTGGGTGGACGGTCGCTGGCCAACACGATCTGCCGGCCGGCCGCGTGCAGCGCGTTGAAGGTGTGGAACAGCTCCTCCTGGGTGCTGGGCTTGCCTGCCACGAACTGCACGTCGTCCACCAACAGCACCTCGCTGGTGCGGTACTTGGCGCGGAACTGCTCCTGCGCGCCGGTGCGTATGGCGGTCACCAGCTCGTTGGTGAAGGCCTCGCCGGAGACGTAGATCACCCGGCGCCCCCGCTGCCGCGCGCGGTGGCCGATGGCATGCAGCAGGTGGGTCTTGCCCAGACCCACGCCGCTGTAGATGAACAGAGGGTTGTAGCGGCTGCCCGGCTGGTCGGCGACGGCCATGGCCGCGGCGTGGGCGATGCGGTTGTTGGGACCAACGATGAAGGTCTCAAACACGTAGTCGGCGACCAGCGCCGACGGCTCGGCAGCGGACTGAGCAGCGGGCCGGCTCTCCACAGCCTCCGCCGGCTGCAAAAGGGGCGCAGGCGCAGCGCCGTTGGCGTCGCGCACCGCTGGCGGCTGCACGGTGAAGCGAAGCTCAACGGCTCGGCCCACCATGTGCTCCAACGTGCGCTTCACCACGCGGTGCAGACGGTGCTCGAGCCAGTCCTTGACAAACCCGTTGGGCACGGCAATCAGAAACGTGCCGTCCTCGTAGGCCAAAAAACGCGCCGGCTGCAGGTACATCCGGTAGATGTCCGCCGTGACCTGCATCTGCAGCTCGCCGAGGGCAGCGAGCCAGGCCCGTTCGGGGTTGTTCAAGGACGCGCCGTTGCCCAGGTCGTGATGGAGAGAGCTGTGCTTGGGCATGGGCAGTACCTCGTGTCCAGAGTGCGCGTCAATGCTGCGGTTAAGCAAGCGATCTTAGCCGCTAGATGATCTCACCCGTGTGCGGTCGGCAATCTTGGCGTGGGCGTTTGGAAGCGAAGTCTCTCTTCGAGCGACAGCGATGACAGAAGCGACGAAGAACGCAAGACCTCTCAACGTTCCTGTGGCATTGTAGCGCAACTTCCCCCTCCGTCAACTGAGGTCTGGGGCGCTCTTTGGTCTTCCGTCTAGACTTATTGTCAAAAGGGCCTCCTAGAACATTTGTGCCCCACAATATTTAGTGTGTTCGTTTTTCGCATAACACTAAGACCGACCGACTAGTTTTCATAAGTGCTTAGTTATGTCTGACCCACAACTTCTTCCATTAACAAAAGTTTAAGGTTGAGTTAATGCGCCGAGTGGTGCCCTGGCACAATTAGTTGTGCCTCCAGGGCTGTCGGGCCCTAGATTTGGGGTAGGTGGGCCATAAAGCGCCGCTAGCGAGAGGCCTACGCGCTCAGCTGGAGCCCTGTGGCTGATGCCGGAACCTGCGCAGGCGAGGCCCACAGGGCCGCAGACTCTCCGTCAAGCCGGGTTGCGACCCATCGCTGCGCTCGGGGCGCTGGGAGCTCCCATCCCCCGTTGCGCGTCGCAGCAGCGGGGTCGGTCACGCCTTTTAGCCCTTGCCGGAAAGCTGTTGCTTGATGCGCTGCAGCAGCGACGGCTTGCCCTGGCTCTTCTCAGGCGGCGCATCGGTCGGCCGCGGCTTGAACCGCTGGCCGCACTGGGGGCAGCGCTCGGCGTCGGCCGGCAGCTGATATCCGCAGTTGTAGCACTCCATGGTCTGTTTCTCCTCAAGGTCCGGCGCGCACGTCTACCACGCGGCCGCCGGTAACCCGCAGCAGCTCCGCTGGCGTCGTCCTCAGCAGGGTGCGCTCGTCCCCGCCGCCGCCGTAGACCACCGGCTGGTCCATCACGCGCGCGTCCACCCAAGTCTCCAGCGGCTCGGAAAACCCGAAGGGCGGCACACCGCCTGCCGGATAGCCGGTGATGGCCACCACCTCCTCGGCGGAGGCCAGTCGTAGGCGCTTGCGGCTTACGCCCATCAAGGCGGCCAGCTTGCGGTAGTCAATCGGCGCCGTGCCGTTGGTGATCACCAGGGCGGCGCGCGGGATGGCGTCGTCTTTGACGAGGAACACCACCGACTTGATGATCTGCTCCTCGGCGCAGCCCATGGCCTGGGCCGCTAGGGGCACGGTGGGGGTCTCGTGGGGCGGCGCCACCAAGGCGGCCGCGATGCCGTGTTTGCGGATGTACTGGTCGAGGTCGGCGGGGGTGCGCATGGTTGTGGCTCCTCGCGTGGAGCAAGCGGTCGCCATTGTATTCCAAAACTGACGACAGGCCAAGCCGGCGCTTCCCTCCTCCTTCGCCGTGAGACAAAAACGGCACACCTGTGGTACACTGTCCGCTGCTCGCACCGGAGCAGCGCTGCCATGTCCGACCCTACCTTGCGTCCCCGCAGCCTCGTGCTCTACAAGGGCCAGCCGGCCCTGGTACAGCGCGCCGACGACAAGCTGGACATCCTGCTGGCCGACGGCAAGACGGTCAAGGTGCGCGCCAAGGACGTGCAGCTGCTGCACCCCGGCCCGCTGGAGACCTTCCACCAGCTCCAACCGCCGCCTGGCGAGCTGCAGGCCGCCTGGGAGCTCCTTGCGGGCGGCGAGACGACCCTCCAGGAGCTGGCAGAGCTGATCTACGGCGACTGGACGCCCGCTGCGGCCTGGGCGACGTGGCAGCTGGTGGAGGAGGGCTTGTACTTCCGCCGCACCGGGGAGGTCATTCGCGTCGCCACGGCCGACGAGGTGGCAGCGGAACAGGCCGTTCGCGCCCGCCGCGCTGCCGAGCAACAGGCCTGGGCTGCCTGTCTGGAGCGGGTGCGCCAGGGCCGCTACGCGCCGGAGGACGAGCGCTTCCTGCGCGACGTGGAGGACCAGGCCCTGGGCCGCCGCGAGCGCACCAACCTGCTGCGGGACCTCGGCCGCACCCAGAGCAAGGAGAGCGCCCACGCGCTGCTGCTGGAGGTAGGCTTCTGGACCCCCTTCGTCAACCCCTATCCCTTGCGCCTGGGGGTGCCGACCGAGCCGCCGTCCGTCCCCTTGCCGCCCCTGGCCGACGAGGAGCGCCTGGACCTGACCCACCTGTCCGCCTTTGCCATTGACGACGAGGGCTCGGCCGACCCCGACGACGCCGTGAGTTGGGACGGCGAGCGGCTGTGGGTGCACGTGGCCGACGTGGCGTCCCTGGTGACGCCCGACAGCCCGGCGGACCAGGAGGCACAGGGCCGCGGGGCCAACCTCTACCTGCCGGAGGGTACCGTGCCCATGCTGCCGCCCGAGGCCACGCAGCGACTGGCGCTGGGCCTGGCCGAGGTCTCCCCGGCCCTCTCCTTTGCCCTTCGCCTCAACGGCGACGGCGAGGTGGTAGACGTCGAGATCGTGCCCACGTGGGTGCGGGCCACCCGCCTCACCTACGAGGAGGTGGAGGCGCGGCTGACGGAGGAGCCCTTTGCCACGCTGCACCGCTTAGCGCGGTTGCGTGCAGAACGGCGCAAGGCTCACGGTGCGCTCTCCCTGGACCTGCCGGAGGTGAAGATCCGCGTGCAGGACGGCCAGGTAACGATCAAGCCGCTGCCGCCGCTGCAGAGCCGGGAACTGGTCTCAGAGGCCATGTTGGCCGCGGGCGAGGCCGGCGCGCGCTTTGCGCTGGCCCATCAGATCCCCATCCCCTTCACCACCCAGGACCGGCCAGACCCGCCCGAAGAGCCGCTGCCCGACGGCCTGGCCGGCATGTACGCCCTGCGCAAGACCCTCAAGCGCAGCCAGCAGAGCAGCATCCCCACCCCCCACAGCGGCCTAGGGTTGGACGCCTACGTGCGGCTCACCAGCCCCTTGCGCCGCTATCTGGACCTGGTGGCTCACCAGCAGCTGCGCGCCTTTCTCCGGGGCCGACCGACGCTGGACGCCCAGGCGGTGTTGGAGCGCGTGGGCGCGGCCGAGGCAGTCACCGGCGCCGTGGCCTACGCCGAGCGGCTGTCGCGTCAGCACTGGACCCTGGTCTACCTGCTGCAGCACCCCAAGTGGCGCGGCCAGGGGGTGGTGGTGGAGGCCAAGGGGACCCGCGCGACGCTGCTGATCCCTGAGCTGGCCTGGGAGACCAAGGTGACCCTGCGCCGGGAGCTCCCTCTGAACAGCGTGGTCCCCCTGACCTTGGTGGACGTGGACCTCCCGAACTTGGAGGCCTACTTCCGCGCCGAGTAGGCGCGCGGCGCAGGCCGGCCTACTCCACCGTGCGCACGTCGGTGCGGTCCAGGTAGGTCAGCAGATAGCGGGTGCGGCCGGCCGGCACCTGCTCCACGAACGTGGCGAACTCCCCCTCGATCTCCAGGTGGAAGGGGTGCGTGGTCTCCACCGTGACCACGATGCCGCCCCCCGTGTCCGCCTCGGCCGCCAGGCTGACCACGGCCTCGCCCAGCGCCAGGCCGCGATGGGCTACCGGCGGCGCCTCCCGCAGCCGCCAGACAATGCGCCGCTCGGCGGGGATCAGCTCCAACGTTCGCTCCACCCTCAGTCCTCCTCTTCCTCTTGAGCGGGCAGGCTGGGCAGGTAGCGCCGGATCAGCTCCGGCTTGATGCGCTTCATCTCGGCGATGGGGAAGGCGGCCAGCAGCTTCCAGGCCAGGTCCAGCGTCTCCTCGACGGAGCGGTTGGCGTCCCCCTGGTGGATGAACTCCTGCTCGAAGCGGCCGGCGAAGGCTAGGTAGCGCTGATCCTCCCTAGACAGGGCGGCCTCGCCGACGATGGCCACCAGCCGGCGCAGGTCGCGGCCCTGGGCATAGAACGCATAGAGCTGGTCGGCCACGCTGCGGTGGTCCTCGCGGGTCTTGCCCGGCCCGATGCCGGCGTTCATCAGCCGGCTTAGGCTGGGCAGCACGTCAATGGGGGGACGGATGCCGCGGCGGTGCAGGTCGCGCGACAGCACGATCTGTCCCTCGGTGATGTAGCCGGTCAGGTCTGGGATGGGGTGCGTGATGTCGTCGTCCGGCATGGAGAGGATGATCAACTGGGTGACCGAGCCGGGGCGCCCGCGAATGCGGCCGGCGCGCTCGTACAGGGTGGCCAGGTCGGTGTACATGTAGCCGGGATAGCCGCGGCGGCCGGGCACCTCCTCCCGCGCGCTGGAGACCTCGCGGAGGGCCTCGCAGTAGTTGGTCATGTCGGTCATGATCACCAGCACGTGCATGCCCTGGTCGAAGGCCAGAAACTCGGCGGTGGTCAGAGCTGCGCGCGGGGTCAGCAGCCGCTCGATGGTGGGGTCGTCGGCCAGGTTGAGAAAGAGCACCGAGCGCTCCAGCGCACCGCTCTCCTCGAAATGGCGGCGGAAGAAGCTCGCCTCCCGGTAGGTGATGCCCAGGGCTGCGAACACCACCGCAAACTCCTGGCTGACCGCGCCCTCCGCCTCCTCCTCGGCCCCGCGCACGCGCGCCTGGGCCGCAATCTGAGCCGCCAGCTCGTTGGCCGGCAGGCCGAAGCCGGAGAAGATCGGCAGCTTCTGGCCGCGCACCAGGGTGTTCAGCCCGTCTATGGCCGAGATGCCGGTCTGGATGAACTCCGAGGGATGGTCGCGCGCCACGGGGTTGATGGGCAGGCCGTTGATGTCGCGCCACTCCTGGGCCGTGATGGGGGGGCCGCCGTCTATGGGCAGCCCGGAGCCGCTAAGGGTGCGGCCCAGCATGTCGAGGCCCACGCCCAGGCGCATGACCTCCCCGCGAAAGCGCACGCGCGTGTCCTCCAAGCCCAGGCCACGGGTGCCGGCGAACACCTGCACGACGGCTCGGTCCCGGTTCACCTCCAGCACCTGGCCGCGGCGCACCTCGCCCGTGGGCAACAGCACGTCCACGATCTCGTCGTAGCCCACCCCCTGCACCCGCTCGACAAACAACAACGGGCCGGTGATGTGGGTCAGCGTGCGGTACTCGATGGTCACCAGGCTGGGACGATCTCGGCCGGGCAGCGCCGGTTGGGCTGTGCTCGAGCTAACGGACACGGGCTGCGATAAGGAGCTCACAGGTGGGACACCTCCTCTTCGATGGCCGCACGCAGCGCCTGGGCCTGAGCGGCGGCCTCCGCTGGGTCCCAGAGGCGCATGCGGGCGATCTGCGCCAAGCAGCGCAGCCCTGCAATCTGCTCAATCGAAGCCCCACGGCGCAGCGCCCGGTTGACCACCTCGTGGAAGTGGCGGATCACCGCCAGCATGTGGTACTGCTTAGACAGTGGACAGAAAGCGTCTACATCGTCGAAGGCCGACTGCTGCAGAAAGTCCTCGCGCACCAGCCGACCGGTGAGCAGGATGGCGCGCTCGGCGGGCGCCAGCGCGTCCGCGCCCACCAGCTGCACGATCTCCAGCAGATCGGTCTCCCGCTGCAGCAGGGCCAGCGCCCACTCCCGGTGGTCCTCCCAGTCGGCGGCCACCTGGCGGTTGAACCAGCCTCCGAGCCTGTACAGGGTGTAGCTGCGGGTCCAGTGGATGGCCGGAAAGTGGCGTCGTCGCGCCAGGTCCGTGTCCAGCGCCCAAAAGGTGCCGGCGATGCGCAGGCTGTGCTGGGTGATGGGCTCGGAGAAGTCGCCGCCCGGAGGCGAGACGGCGCCGATGATGCTCACCGAGCCGATGCGGTCGTCGCTGCCCAGGCACTCCACCCGGCCGGCGCGCTCGTAGAACTCCGCCAGCCGCGTGGGCAGATAGGCCGGAAAGCCCTCCTCCCCCGGCATCTCCTCCAGGCGGCCGGACACCTCGCGCAGCGCCTCGCCCCAGCGGCTGGTGCTGTCGGCCATCAGCGCCACGTGGTACCCCTGGTCGCGGTAGTACTCGGCGATGGTGATGCCCGTGTAGATGCTGGCCTCGCGCGCCGCTACCGGCATGTTGCTGGTGTTGGCGATCAGGATGGTGCGCTGCATCAGGGGCTGGTTGGTGCGTGGGTCCACCAGGGCCGGAAACTCCTCTAACACGTCGGTCAGCTCGTTGCCTCGCTCGCCGCAGCCGATGTAGACGATGATGTCCGCGTCGGCCCACTTGGCGATGGTCTGCTGCGCCACGGTCTTGCCTGTGCCGAAGCCGCCGGGGATGATGGCCGAGCCCCCGCGCGCCAAGGGGAAGAGCATGTCTATGGCCCGCTGGCCGGTGATCAGCGGCTCGGTGGGGTCCAGCTTGCGCACAAAAGGCCGCCGTTGGCGCACCGGCCAGCGCTGGAGCAGCGTCAGCGGCTCGCCGTCCAGCCACACCACCGGCTCCTCGACGGTGACCCGGCCGGCGCGCACCTGGGTCACCGTTCCCGCGCGCCGGGGCGGCACCAACACGCGGTGGGCCAGGTGGGCAGTCTCCATCACCACGCCTAACACGTCCCCGGCAGCTACGGCCTGGCCCGGCTGCACTTTGGGCTCAAACTCCCACACCCGCTGCCGATCGAGCGCCGGCAGCGCAGTCTGTCCCCCGCGGCGGACGAAGGGCTGACCGAAGGGGTCCGCAGCGCTGCAGGCCATGGCAGGCAGGGGGCGCTGCACGCCGTCGAAAATCGAGCCCAGCAGCCCCGGCCCTAGCTCTACCTCCAGGGGCGCGCCGCTTTCCACCAGCGGATCTCCCACCTGCAGGCCGGAGGTGTTCTCGTACACCTGCACCGTGACCAGGTCCCCCTGCAGCCGGATCACCTCGCCGATCAACTGAAGCGGGCCGACGTAGACTACGTCGTAGAGCCGCGCGCGAGGCAGGCCTTCGGCCACCACCACCGGGCCTGCCACCCGCACGACCGATCCGACCTCTGCCATAGCGCTCACTCCGGGTCCGGTCACTTGGCTGTGGCCTCCTCGCCGGGCAGCGTGATGCGATAGCCGATCACCTGGCGTAGCATCGCCGCAATGGCCGCTCGGCGCTCGGCCGGCGCAGCCGCCAGCCGGCCGGTGGGCAAGGGGATCACCACGGGGTTGACAATGCGCTCCAGCCGACGGCGCAAGTCGAGGTCCATCTCCTGCCAGTAGGGCTCGTGTACGGCGATGATGCCTTCTTCCTTGCGCTGCAGCAGCTCGCGCACCAGGGCGCTGGCCGCACGGGCAGAGCCGGCGGCCAGGGTCACTGCGCCGGTGAGCTGAAAGCCGGGCGCCAGCTCGGGCGTGGTGACTACGATGAGGCGGGCCATAAGAACAGCGTCTGCCGTATCTCGTCCGGCGGCATCTGGTGCGCCAAGCCCTGGGCTAGCAAGCGCAGGTTGCGGGCTTCGTTCTCCTTGGCCCACACGAAAGCAATGGGCACGGCCACGCTCAGCGGATCGCCGACCACGAACAAGTCTATGGCTTGGCGGGTCAGCGCGCGCTCCAGGTTTCGCTCTAGGGCCAGCAGGTCATCGGTCTCCTGCCATTCGGCCAGGGCCGGCTGCCACGCGCTCAGGCCGGGGACCCTGGCCAGCAGGCCAACCACCTCGGCTGCAGTCTCGCAGGAGACGATGTCGGCCAACAGGCCGGGCTTGATCCGGCCACAGGGCAGGAAGGGGGTCTCGTCCGTCTCGCCCTGGACCGCCGCTTCCCAGCCGTGCTGGCCGACCAGCCGCGCCTGGCGCAGCCGCAAGCTGATCAGCAGGTTGGCCTGCTCGATCTCGGCGCACAGCACGCGGCGCAGCCAGCCCTGGCCGTCTCCGATCGGCTGGGCACACTGCACCTGGGCATCCAGCCAGCGGGCGTAGGCGCTGTTGAGCGCGTGCTCCAGCACGGCCAGGTTGCCGGTCTGTGCGTAGGTCGGCCAGGCGTCCAATAGGCTGTGGGCCATGGCCGCGTCGGGCAGCCAGCTCACCAGCAGGTCAACGGTGCTGCGTAGGTCGGGCTGGCGCAACAGCTCAGCAAGCGCCGCCTCGTCCAGGGCGCCGGCCGGCACCAGCAGGGCCGTGGGCTCCTCCGGCCGGCGCAGCGGGGGGAGGGCCTGGCTGCGCAACACCGTCAGCAGGTTGCGCCGATCCCAGCGCGCCAGCAGCAGGTCCACCTGCTGTCGCGGCCGGCCCTGGTAGAAGCCGGCCACCCGGCGCAAGGTGCGGGCCAGGTGGGTGCGCACCGCCTCGTACACCACCTGCACCCCGCGAAAGCGGACCAGGGCCGCGTCCACGTCGGGCTTGTAGACGGTCTGAGCCAGGCTGCCGATCAGCCCGTCCAGGTCCTTGGCCAGCAGCTCTTGGTAGTGCCGGGCGTCGAACAGGTGCGCCTTCATGGCGCGCAGGCGGGCATTGCCGTAGCCGAAGTCGTCAGACATGGGGCTCAGCGACGGCGAAGAGCGCCTGGGCTACCAGGCGGCGCAGGTGTGGCTCGGCGCGTGCCAGCCGCGCCTCCAGGGTGTTGCGGGCCACGATGCGCTGGTCGGCCGTGGCCACATCCACCCCGCCCCAAGTGGTCAGCGACGGCGCCACCGTCGCCCGTCGGCCCGCCAGCAGCGCCTGCACCGACGGAGCGTCGCGCGGGTCGCAGTAGACCACCAGGCCGGCGTCGGGACCGTCAACGACTTCCCTGGGCAGGGCAGCGATCGCCTCGGCTAGCAGCGCCGCCAGGAGAGCGGGGTAGTCGGGCCGGCTGCGCGCGGCGGCCAGCTCAGCCTCCGTCTGTTGCACTGCGCGGCGGTAGATGGCCTCGCGGGCGTGCATCACCGAGCGCGTGGCCTGGATGCGCGACTGAACGACCAGCCGTGCCGCGTCGCCGCGCAGGGCCCGCTCGGCCGCGGCCAGCGCCTCTGCCTCAATCTCCTGGCTGCGGGCGTGCGCCTGGGCCAGGATCTCTTGGGCCGCGCGATGGCTTTCCGCCTCGATGCGGCCGATCTCTTGTGCTGTCTCTTGCTCAATGGCAGCCAGGAGGTGTTCCAGGGCCATCGGCGACTCCGTCATCCGCCGCCCAGCAGCAGGATGATCATGGCGGCCACGGCGAAACCGAGGATGATCATGGTCTCCGGAATCGCCACCAACAGAATCACGCGGCCGGCGACTTCCGGCTTCTCGGCGATGGCGCCGATGCCGGCCGAGCCGATGCGGGCTTGGGCGTAGCCGGTGCCGATGGCTGTCAGCCCCACGGCCAAGCCCGCGCCCAAAGCGAGCAAGCCAAGCTCCATGTCGGGTCTCCTCGTTGCCTTCGTCATGGGGAGGCAGCGCCAAACGGCTCGTACGGCCTGCCGCCCTCTTGGTAGAACTTGCCGAAGAACTCCACGTAGTGCAAGCGCAGCGAGTGGATGGTGGGGCTGAAGGCGCCCAGGGCCACGTTCAGCGCGTGGAAGAACACCGCAACCAGCACGCCTAGCCAGAGCGGACCCAGCGCGCCCACCATCTCGTTGGCCACCCGCGCTAGGTAGACGGAGGATAGCCCAATCGCAGCGATGCGCAGGTACGACAGCATGTTGCCGACGGTGCTCAACACCTCCAGGGGAGCCATCAGCAGCCCCAGCGCGCCCATGGAGCGGATCAGCAGCACTAGCCCGACCACCAGGGCGGCCAAGCCCGGGGTGAAGAAGCCGCGCGGCAGCCGGCCGATCACCTGCGCCGCCATCAGGAACAGCCCCATCAGCGCCACCAACAGGCCAACCTTCTCCAGCAGCGCATGGCGGTGGCGCTCCCGCCAGGCCACCCACACCCCCAGCAGCAGACCCAAGGTGACATGGCCTACACCGATGGCCACGGAGAAGAGCAGCAGCGGCTGCAGGGCCTCCTCTCGGTTGAGCCACAGGGGGTGCATGCCCAGCTGGTGTCCCAGGTTGCCCAGGAGCTCGCCGTACACGAAACCAAACACGACCGACCAGGCCCCGCCCATCAGCAGCACGTGGCTCAGGTCGCGCCACGTCGCCGAGCTGCCGCCCAGCCGGCGGCGCAAGAGCAGGGCGATCCCTATCAGCGCCAGGCCGTAGGCGACGTCGCCCAGGGTGATCCCGAAGAACAAGGGCAGAAACAGGCTCATCAGCAGGGTAGGATCTATGGTGCCGTAGCGGGGCAGCGACAGCAGCCGCACCAGGAACTCGTAGGGCCGCGCAGGGGGCGGGTTCTGCAACAGCACCGGCGCCTGGCTTCGATCCTCCTCCGACAAGGGCAGCTCGTGGCACACGACCGCCGGACCGACACGCTCAGCCAGCAGCGCCTGCAGCCGGGGTACCTCCTGCCGTGGCACCCAGCCGACCAGCACGAAGGTGTGCTCCGTGGCGCCCAACAGGCGCACTGCGTTGAGCTGGTTCAAGCGGTCGGCGATATAGCGGCTGGCCGCAGCCCAGCGCTCGCGGTGGGGGGCCGTCAGCGCGTCCAGCTCCGCCTCGGCCGCCGCCAGCTCCGCCGGGATCTGGTGGAGGCGCTGCTCGATGGTCGCCAGGGCGCGCGAGAGGGGCATGTCGGCGAGCGACGGCGGCAGCCGCACCTCGCTGACCCGCTCTCGCCCCAGCAGTGCGTGGACCTGGGCCGAGTAGCGTCGCGGGAAGACCAACACGGCCCCGAGAGTATCGCCGTCCACCGGCGCCGAGGTGATGACGAAGCGTTGGCCCATCAGCGCAGTTAGATCCTCGCTCAGGAGCT
This sequence comes from Caldilineales bacterium, assembly GCA_025055015.1. Taxonomy (GTDB): domain Bacteria; phylum Chloroflexota; class Anaerolineae; order JAAEKA01; family JAAEKA01; genus JANWYQ01. The sequence continues at coordinate 12,928 of JANWYQ010000027.1, read as the reverse complement.
CCAACACGCGCGCGTGGCGACGGTTGAGCAGGAGGGCCACCGTCTCGAACCGCTGGGGTTGGGCCAGGGTGGGGACCAGGGGCAGCAGCCGCTGGATGGACTGGGCATAGCGGGGCAAGGTGGCCTGCTCTTGGCGCAGCGCGTCCATCTGCTGCACCAAGGCCTCGAGGCGCGGGGTGATGGTCTCGATCTCGGCGCGCAGCGCCTCGATCTCTTCGGCGCTGAACACCGTGGGCGGCTCGGCCGGCTGTGCCGGACCAGCCCTGGGCGGCAGAAGCTGAAGGACGGCCTCCAGCCGCGCGCGCAGGTAGCGCAGCGTCTCCTGCTCCTTGAGACGTTCGGCGCCGAGAGTCGCAGTGCGCAGCGCAGCGCCCGCCTGCGGCCCGTGCTCGATGATATGCACCAGCCGGAGCTGATACAGCTGTTGCAGCGTCTCGTCCAGGCAGCGCAGGTGGCCGATGATCTGCACTTTGGCCATGGGCACGATCATGGGCGTCCTCCGGGAGAGGGTAGCACCAACGCCACCATTTGGCGCACCACCTCGGCCATGTGAAGCTCCGCCTCCTTCTCCAGCTGAGCGCCGGCCATCTCCCCCTGGCGGACGATCTCCGCCGCCTCGGCCTGCGCAGCGGCCATCCCCTGGGCGTAGTGTTGCCGGCTGCGGGCCTCGCTGCGCGCCTGTGCCTCGGCCACCAAGCGCTCAGCGGCCTGGCGGGCGGCCTGCACCCGCGCCTCGGCCGCCTCGCGGGCGGCCTGGAGGCGCTCCGCCACCTCCTGCTCCTTGAGCAAGATCGCCTCGAGCGGCGTGACCTGGGGAGACGAAGCCTCGGTGGCCCTCATGGTCGTGTCTCCGCTTCCGGCGCTTGAGAGCTGTTGCGCCTAGCCAGCCGCGCCTTCACCCGTTTCAGTCGCACGTGGTCCTCGCGCTCCCGCTCCTCCAGCGCCATCTCGATCAGGGCGATCTGGCGGCGCAGCCGCGGGATCAGCACATGCTCTAGGGCGTTCACGCGGCGGGTCGTCTTGCCCACCTCCACGGCCAAACGACGCAGCCGCAGCTCGCTGGTGGCCAGCTCCAGAAGCAGGTCCAGCTGGCGCTCGAAGCTTTCAGCCACCGCATCAATGCGCGCCGAGGTGCTGTCCAGGCTGTAGCCGCGCGCGGTCAGGCTGCGGGTGACCGGTTGGTGCTCGATCTCAGGCACGGTAACGCCCATGACGGTGACGGTGCGCACCTGGAGGGACAGGTCAGCAGCGGCGGCCAGCGCGGCCGATCGCACTGCCTCGGGCCCGTCCAACGCCTCCGCCTGGGCCAGCAGCCGCGCGCTCTCGGCGGCCGCTCGCTCCAGCACCTCGCTGCTGGTCATGACCAGGTCCGCCACCTTGCGCAGCTCCTTCAGGAGCGCGTTGCGCTTCTCCTTCAGCAGGTCGCGACCCTGCGCAGCCAGCTCGAGCTGGCTGCGTCGCGCCAACAGCTCCATGCGCGTGGGGGTGATGGGATCGCCTGCAGCGGTTGACAGGGTCATCGAAGACCTCGCGTGCGGGCAGGTTAAGGAGCCCGGGGCAGCACGGCGTGCTGGCCGGGCTGCGTTTGCGCCTGCTATGCCCCATTTTAGCAGGGTGCAACGCCTGGAAAAATGACGCGTGTCATCCTAACCCACCCGCGTCAGCGCCTCGGCCGCTGTAGACTGCGTTGCCTTCCCCCAGCCTGTTCCGGCCCTGACTGCCAGGGGCTGTTCCTCAGGGGCCTGTCATGGGCTGCTCGACGGGCTCCCCGCCGTCTCCTGGTCGGCGCCTGGCGGCTGGCCGCCGTTGGCCACCAGCGTGAAGTAGTCCCAAGCGGCCTTGCTGACGTCGGCCATGATGCTCTGGCTCAGGTGCCACTCGACCCACACCGGCTTATGGATGAAGAGCGCGACCACGTAGGGCCCGGTGGGGCCCCACACCACCGCCGCGTCGCTGTGGCTGTCGGGCACGAAGCCGTGCTTGTGCACGATGCGCGTGCCCTCCGGCACCCCCCGCTCCAGCAGGAGGCCGATCTTGTTCAGGCCGATGTAGTCCAGCATCTGCTGGCATTCGTCGGGGGTGAGCTCGCCGGGGAAGGCTGCCAGCAGGGTGCCGCCGCCCTGGCTGCACTGCACGATCCACTCCAGCAGCAGGCCGATGTCCTTGGCCGTGGTCTGCATGTGCTTGTCTGGGTCGGTGGTGACGTCGGTGCGGCTGTTGGCGGGGGTGGTGTAGGTCTTGGGCAGCTCCTCGCGGTCGTAGGGGGTGGCCATGAAGGTGTTGCGCAGGCCCAGGGCCTGCATGGTGGCCGTGACCCGGTCGGCGCCGGCCCACTCCGCGCCGATGGGACCCCCGCCGATCTGGCGCAGCAGCAGGTTGGCGGTGAAGTTGCCGCTCAGGTCAATGGTCTTGGTGATCAGGTTGTGGGTCTCCAGGTCGGGCTTGCCGTCAATCACCGAGCGGTAGAGCTCCACCAAGATGGGGATCTTCATGGTGCTCATGCCGGCGAAGGCGACCTCGGGGTCCACGGCCGCCTCCTCGTCGCCGCCCACCGGGCGCACCCAGGCGCTCACCACGCCGGGGAAGTGCTGCGCCCGCCGCTGGATCAGCTTCTCCAGCTCCTTGATGGAGGGGGGCGGCGGCGGCACCTCCACCAGCACCAGGTGCGCCTCCCGGTCGGTGGGCGAGGTGAGCGCGTCCAGCACGTAGGGCAGGGAGAGGTTGGGCTCCAGCTCCAGCCCCGGCTTGCCCGCCTGGAACATGAAGGTGGTGGTGTAGGGGGTGCCGGGCGCCAGGGCCACGCTGTAGGGCGGCCGCGCCGGCTGGTCGTAGCGCTGGGCCACGTCCTCGAACCAGGCGGCCAGCTTGGGCACGTCCAGGGTGTACTTCAGCGGCACGTCCACCGGCCGCACCGGCCGCTGCAGCACCTGGCCCAGGAAGGGGCGCCAGAAGCGCAGCCCCTGGCCTAGGGGCACCGCCTCGGCCACCATGGCGTTCACGTCTACCTGGAAGCCGATGTCGCTGGGCCGCAGGACGATCCGCTGTTGGTCGTAGTACACCGCCACCGGCTGCTGGAAGGCCTCGTACAGGTTGCGGGCCACCTCCTCCAGCGTCTCCCCCTGAGGCGGCATGCCGGCCAGGGTCACCCCGCCCGGCAGCGGCCCCTGGCTGATGTAGAACGCGTAGGCGCTGGGCCCCAGCAGCAGGGCCAGGGCCGCCAGCAGGAACAGCAGGAAGAGCAAGAAGCTGCGCATCACTCCCACTCGATGGTGCCGGGCGGCTTGCTGGTGATGTCGTACACCACCCGGTTGACGCCGGGCACCTCGTTGACGATGCGGTTGCTGACCCGCGCTAGCAGGTCGTAGGGCAGCCGCGCCCAGTCGGCCGTCATGAAGTCGTCGGTGGTGACGGCCCGCAGCGCCACCACGTCGGCGTAGGTGCGGTTGTCGCCCATCACGCCCACGCTCTTCACCGGCAGCAACACGGCGAAAACTTGGGCCGTCTGGCGGTAGAGGCCGGCGCGGCGCAGCTCCTCCAGCAGGATGGCGTCGGCCCGGCGCAGGGTCTCCAGCCGTTCCCAGGTGACCTCGCCCAGGACGCGGATGGCCAGGCCGGGGCCGGGGAAGGGATGCCGCCAGACGATCTCCTCCGGCAGCCCTAAGGCCTCGCCCACCGCCCGCACCTCGTCCTTGAACAGCCAGCGCAGCGGCTCGATCAGCCGGAAGGTCATGTCCGCCGGCAGGCCGCCCACGTTGTGGTGGGTCTTGATGGTGCGCGCCGCGCGCTCGCGGCTGCCGCTGGCGCTCTCGATCACGTCGGGGTAGAGGGTGCCCTGGGCCAGGAAGCCGATGGCGCCGGGCGAGGGCCGGCTGCCGGCCTCCTGCTGCCACTGGGCAACGATGCGCGCCGCCTCCTCCTCGAAGACGCGGACGAAGCGGTTGCCGATGCGCCGGCGCTTCTCCTCCGGGTCGGTGACGCCTTGCAGGTCGGTGAGGAAGGCCTCGGCCGCGTTGATGGCCACCAGGCGCATCTGCATGTGGCGCTGGAAGGTGTCAATCACCTGGGTCGCCTCGCCCTGGCGCAGCAGCCCGTGGTCCACGAACAGGCAGGTGAGCCGGTCGCCGATGGCCTTGTGCAGCAGCGCAGCAGCCACCGCCGAGTCCACGCCGCCTGACAGGCCGCAGAGGACGTGCTCTGGCCCCACCTGTTGGCGGATGGACTCCACGCTTTCCACCACGAAGTTGGCCGGGGTCCAGTCGGCCAGCGCGCCGCACACCTCCACGGCGAAGGCCCGCAGCAGGGCTGCGCCCTGGGGGGTGTGGGTGACCTCGGGGTGGAACTGGACGCCGTAGAGCCCGCGGCCGGGGTCGCCCATGGCTGCGTAGGGCGCGTTGACCGAGCGGGCCAGGCTGTGCCAGCCGGGGGGCAGGGCTTCGATGCGGTCGCCATGGCTCATCCACACCGGCAGCGGTCCCCGGCCCCCAGGCGCAGCAGCGGCGAAGCCGGCCATCAGCGGGTCGCACGGGTCCAGCACCTCCACCTGGGCTGGGCCGTACTCGCGCGCGGCGGCCGGCGCCACGCGGCCCCCCAGGTGGTGGGCCAGGAGCTGCATGCCGTAGCAGATCCCCAACACCGGCAGGCCGGACTTCAACACCCAGGGCGGCAGGGTGGGCGCGCCCGGCTCGTAGACGCTGGCCGGCCCGCCGCTGAGCACCAGGCCGCGCACCTGGGGGTTGGCCAGCACCCGCTCGCCCGGCTCGTCCCAGGGGACGAGCTCGGAGTAGACATGCTGCTCCCGCAGCCGGCGGGCGATGAGCTGGGCGTACTGCGAGCCGAAGTCGAGGACGACGATAGTGTCGTGGGCCATGGGGCTACTCGGCGAAGACGATCTTGCCGTTGTCCATGTTGGTGATAACGGCCAACGCCTCGATGGGCACGCCCCAACGGGCCAGGGCCGCGCGGCCTCCCTCGAAGGTCTTCTCGATCACCGCGCCGATGCCCACCAGCCGCGCGCCGGCGTCCGCCACCAGCCGGGCCAGGGCGTCAATGGTCTGGCCGGTGGCCAGGAAGTCGTCCACGATCAGCACTCGATCGCGCGGGCCCAGGAACTCCGGCGAGACGATGATCTCGGTGATGCGGCCCTTGGTGTGGCTGGGGGCCTGTTGCACGATGGCGTTGGGGTGCATGGTGATGGGCTTGGTCTTGCGCGCGTAGAGCACCGGCACGCCCAGGGCCAGGGCCGTGGTGAAGGCCGGCGCGATGCCGCTGATCTCTGCGGTGAAGACCTTGTTGGGGTGCAGGTGGGCGAAGCGCGCGGCCAGCGCGCCGCCCACGGCCAACATGAGGGTGGGGTCCACCTGGTGGTTGATGAAGCTGTCCACCTTGAGGATGCCGTTGCCCAGGTTGACGCCGTCGCGCAGGATGCGCTCCTTGAGGATCTCCATGAACAACCTCGCGCAGCAAGCGGTTGAGATGATAGCCGGATTAACGGTATTGTAGCCGACGGGGAAGGGGCGGGCAAGTTGGCAGCCGCAGTAGCGCAACGCCTGTAGCCCAACTCCCGTGGAGTTGTGCTACAATGCCGACGACGCGAGGTAGGACTAGGTGTGCTCGTGTGGCCCAAACGATGGCCGCCAATTCTAACGGAAGACCTTCAAGGACGGCTCCTATGCAATCACCAACTCCGCTGTTGCTAGACGGCCAGTCGCTGACCATCGAGGACGTGGTGGCAGTGGCCTACGCCCCGCCGGGCAGCTGCCGGCTCGACCTGGCCCCGGAAGCGCGGCAGCGGGTGACAGCCGCGCGGCGGGCTGTGGAGGACTTCGTGGCCCGGCAGCAGGTGGTGTACGGCATCACCACCGGGTTCGGCGCGCTGTGCAACCGCTTCATCCCGCCCGAGGAGACGGCGCAGCTCCAGCGCAACATCGTCATGAGCCACGCCGTGGGCGTGGGCGAGCCGCTGGAGACGCCGGTGGTGCGGGCTATGATGCTGATCCGCGCCAACACGCTGGCCAAAGGGCATTCCGGCTGCCGGCCGGAGGTGATTGACCTGTTGCTGCGCATGGTGGAGCGAGGCGTGCATCCGGTGGTGCCCCGGCAGGGCTCCCTGGGCGCCAGCGGCGACCTAGCGCCCCTGGCCCACATGGCCTTGGTGATGATCGGCCTGGGGGAGGCGGAGGTGGACGGCCGGGTCCTGCCGGGCGACCAGGCCCTGGCGGCGGCCGGCCTGGCGCCGGTGGAGCTGCAGGCCAAGGAGGGGTTGGCGCTGACCAACGGCACGGCGCTGATGGCGGCCCTGGGCGCGCTGGCCGTGGTGGAGGCGGAGAACGCGGCCTGGGTGGCCGACATCGCCGGGTGCCTGAGCCTGGAGGCGCTGCATGGCACGCCGGCGGCCTTCGATCCCCGGCTGCAGGCGGTGCGGCCACACCCGCGCGCGGTGGAGTGCGCGGCTCGTCTGCGTCGCCTGCTGGAGGGCTCGACCCTGGTGCGCCAGACGCCCACTACCGGCCTAAGCGCCAAGGCTGCATCGGCCAACGGCGCCATCGAGGAGCCGCAGGACGCCTACACCCTCCGCTGCATGCCCCAGGTCCACGGCGCCTGCCACGACGCGGTGAAGTACGCACGCTGGGTGGTGGACATCGAGCTCAACTCCGCCACCGACAACCCGCTGATCTTCGTGGACGAGGCCACCGGCCAGGCGGAGGTGATCAGCGGCGGCAACTTCCACGGCGAGCCTCTGGCCATTGCCTTCGACTACCTGGCCCTGGCCATGACGGAGCTGGGCAACATGGCGGAGCGCCGCCTGACCCGCCTCACCGACGGTGCCAGCAACCGCCACGTGCTGCCCGACTTCCTCACCCAGGCGGGCGGGCTGAACAGCGGCTTCATGCTGGTGCAGTACACCGCTGCGGCGCTGGCCTCGGAGAACAAGTCCCTGGCCCACCCGGCCAGCGCGGACACCATCCCCACCAGCGGCAACTGGGAGGACCACGTCAGCAACGGCCCGACCGCGGCGCGGCAGGCGCGGCGCATCCTGCGCAACGTGGAGACCATCCTGGCCATCGAGCTCTTCGCGGCGGCCCAGGGGGTGGACTTCCGGCGGGCTGCGCAGCCGGACGGCCGCTTGGGCCGGGGCACGGCCGTGGCCTATCGCATGGTGCGGGAGCGGGTGCCCTTTCTGGCCCAGGACGCGGTGATGTATCCCCACATGGAGGCCGTGCGCCGGATGGTGGCCGACGGCAGCTTGCGCCGCGCGGTGATGGCGGCCTTGGAGGCGTGAGGCCGTGCGAGGGGCGGTGTGCGGTGGTCGTGCGGCCGTGGGGGTGTTGTAGGCTGTCTTCCTATGCGTTCCCGTTCTCTTACTGCGTGTAAGGAGTTCTTAATCGGGCTTACATACCAGGTTAACAGCCTTGCGGTATAGTGAAGCCGTCATTCGGGGATACAGGTTGCCTGACATCCCGGCGGATGATGCTCCTTCCTTCCTCCTTGCGGGGTGGCGGTTAGGGACGGACCGCCACCCCAACCTCTTTTTTGTGGCCCCTTGCTGTTTTGCTATAATGGGCTTGTGTGGCGCCGACCCCGGTCAGCCGCCTGGTCAGGCTATATCACACCTTGTTCCACCAACCCTACATTGGAGGTTACCGTGACCACTGAACCCAGCCCCTCGACCCTGCAAGCCGAGGTCCAGGCCCTGCGCTCTGAGCTGAAGGCGCTGAAGGAAGTGATCGCCAAGATGCAGCAGCGCATGGAGCAGATCGAAGACGAGTTAACGGCCATTCGCAACATGATCTAGCGCCGATCGGCGGCCCTGGGCCGCCGATTTTTCTTTCTGTAACGGCCCCTCTCGCGCTTGCATCCTACATGTGCCAACTGGGTTGCAGCGCAACCGCTCGCAGTTGTGCTGCAGTACAAAGCCGGACAAAAGGAGAGATCAAGCGATGGCATTGTTATCGGAGAAGGACGCAAAGGCCGTGCGCGAGATGTTAGCGGCGGCCGTCACCGAACCCGTGAAGCTGGTGATGTTTACCCAGGAGTTCGAGTGCGCCTACTGCCGGGAGACGCGGCAGATCCTGGAGGAGCTGGCGGAGCTTTCCCCCCTGCTGGCGGTGGAGGTGCACGACTTCGAGGCGGAAAAGGCGCTGGCTGAGGCCTACGGGGTGGACAAGATCCCGGCCATCGCCGTGCTGCGCGCCGGCAAGGACGGCCAGCCGGACAAGGACTACGGCATCCGCTTCTTCGGCATCCCCAGCGGCTACGAGTTCGTCAGCCTGCTGGAGGCCATCAAGCTGGTGGGCGGCGCCCCCCTGAGCCTGAGCCAGAAGACCCTGGACAAGCTGGCCCAGCTCCAGCAGCCGCTGCACATCCAGGTTTTCGTCACACCGACCTGCCCCTACTGCCCGCGCGCGGTGGTGCTGGCGCACCAGCTGGCCTTCGCCAGCGACAAGGTGCGGGCCGACATGGTGGAGGCCACCGAGTTCCCGCATCTGTCGTACAAGTACCAGGTGATGGGCGTCCCGCGCACGGTGATCAACGAGACGATCCACATCGAGGGCGCGGTGCCAGAGGCCATGCTGGTGGCCCGGCTGCCGCTGAACTGAGACCTGAGCGGTTCCCCGGAAAGCGCTAGCTCTCCGGGGAACTCTTTTTAGCCACCCCCGCCATGAACCGCGCCTCGTCCACGAGCACCCGTTGATGGGTGCCCTCGGCGATCTTCTCCACCTCGTCGTAGGCGGCCACGGCGAAGGTCAAGCGGCGGCCCTCCACGGCGGTGAGGGTGGCTTCTCCCCGCACGGCCATGCCCACGGGCGTGGCGGCTAGGTGGCGCAGGTCCACGTGCACGCCCACGGTGGTTTGGCCGGGGGCCAGGGCCGGGCCGACGGCGGCAACGGCCGCCCGCTCCACCAGCGCTACCACGGCCGGCGTGGCGAAGACCGGCACCAGCCCGCTGCCCATGGCCTGGGCCGTGGTGGCCTCGCTGACGACCGCTTCGGCGACGCCGTGCAAGCCGGGTTGCAGAGACGACATGGCACACCTCCTAGGGGCCGGATGACAAGGGGGTCAGCGCGTGGGCGGGTCGTGGGGCGCGCGCCAGCAGGGGGACTTGTGGCAGTGCACCAACTTCCACCCGTCGGGGAAGCGGTGGAAAACGCGCGTCTCGTTCTGCTGGGTGCGGACAACGTGGCCGCCGCGCACGGAGCGCACCAGCAGGGTGTAGGTGACGATGGCGGTGTCGCCGTACAGCTGCACCCGCGGCTGCAACACCTCGTGCTCGGTGTAGGCGCCCTCCCCGCCGCCCAGGGCCTGCGCGTGCACCCGGATCTCCCGCAGGTGGAAGTCCAGGCCGTCTATGCGCTGGGTGGTGACGTACCACTCGAAGAAGGAGACGTCCTCGGCGCAGGTGGCGCGGTAGGCCTCCGGGTCGCCGTTCCAGATGGCCTGCAGGTTGCGGTGCAGAACGGCCAGCACTTCCTCTTCTATCGTCCGTGCCTCCTATTCGATGAGCGTTGGGGCGGCCGCGCGGGCGAAGTAGGCCCGGTAGGCGGCGGTTTCCTCCAGCACAGCCCGAAGCTGGGCAGCCACCAGGCGAGCGCGATCGTCGGATCGGTGGCCGCCGGCGGCCAACTGAACCTCGCCGGCCTCGGCGATGGAAGCCGTCACCACCCCGCGCGCGGCCAGCCAGTCCAGGCCAAAGCGCACGGCGGCTTCGGTCTGGGCAGTGGCCGCAGCCAGGGCAGCCACGCTGGTGCGCCCCTGCCGCGCAGCCAGGGTGTGCTTCACCAGGCCCGCCAGGCGGCGCAGAAAGCCGTCCAGATCGCCGGGCGGCGGCTCAGCCGCAAAGACGTGCACCTCCAGCGGCGCTACCCGGTGCAGCGCCGCCTGCAGCTCGCGGCGGGAGGGCGGCGCCGTCCACACGGCCAGCACCGGGGCCGGCGGCAGGCTGTAGCGGTCGTAGCCGCCCAGCGCGGCCTGATCGTCTCCCTCGCACCAGACCGCCACCTGGTCTGCGCCCTGGGCCGCGCGCAGCGCCTCCAGCTCCCCGCGCGGGTCGGCGACGCCCCGGTGGTCCACCACGGGGATGGGCGGCGGCCACAGCTCGATGGGCGCCTCGGCCTCGCCGCGCGCGTCCTGCCACTCCAGCTGCACCCCCGGCTGCCCGCGGAAGGTGGCAGCGCGCACGGTAACGGCCAGGTCAAACACGCCCATCGGCAGGGGCCAGCCCGCGCCGTTCCACCACAGCACCTTGGCCTGCACCCCGGCGTCGTCCTCCACGGTCACCAGGCGGTGCTCCCGGTGGCGGCCGATTTCCCGGTGGCTCACCAGGCGCAGCCCGCGCACGGCCAGCACCGGCGGCGGGTTGCCAGGGCCGAAGGGCGCCAGCCGCTCCAGCGCCAAGGCCAGCTCCAGGGTGAGGTCGGAGAGGCCGAGGGTGGCGAGGACGGCGAGAGGCTGCTCGACGCGGCCGTGGGCCTCCGCCTGCACGGCTGCCTGCAGTCGCTGCACGAAGGCGGGGAGGTGGTCAGGCGGCAGGGAGACGCCCGCTGCCATGGGGTGGCCGCCGTAGCCGGCCAACAGCGGCCGGCCGTGGTCGTCCTGGGCCGCGGCCGCAATGGCCGCGGTGATGTTGACCCCGGGCACCGAGCGGGCCGAGCCCCGCGCCAGCTCGCCCGGCGGCGCGGCGATCAGCAGGGTGGGCCGGCCAAACCGCTCCACCAGGTGGCTGGCCACGATGCCGATGACCCCGGCCGGCCAGCTGGGGTTGCTCAGCACCAGCGCCGGCTGTGCCAGCAGGGCCGGGTCCCGCTGCACCTGGTCCAGCGCAGCCTGGAGCACCTGGCGGGTCATCCACTGCCGCTTAGCGTTGAGGGCCTCCAGCCGCTGGGCCATCACGCCGGCCTGGACGGGGTCGTCCGTGGCGAGGAACTCGACGATGGGGTTGGCGTCGTCGAGGCGGCCCAGGGCGTTCAGTCGGGGGGCCAGGGCAAAGGCCACGTGCTCCTCGTTGAGGTGGGCCGGGCTGACCTCGGCCGCGGCCAGGAGGCGCTGCAGGCCGAGCCGCCGGGTCCGACGCAGCTCTACCAGCCCCCGCTGCAGCAGGTAGCGCGTGTCGCCGGCCAGCAGGGCTAGGTCCGCCACGATGCCCAGGGCCGTCAGGTCCAGGTAGGCCTGGGCCTCCTCGCCTCGGCCCAAGCGCTCCAGCAGGGCTTCCACCAGCTTGTAGGCCACCCCCACGCCGGGCAGGGTGGCCAGGGGATGGGCCGCAGGCAGGCGCTTGGGGTTGACGACAGCCTGCGCGGGCGGCAACGCGGGAGGCAGGTCGTGGTGGTCGGTGACGACCACGTCCACCCCACGGCGCCGGGCGTGCTCCACGGCTGCGTGGCTGCTGACCCCCGTGTCGCAAGTGAGCACCAGGCCGACCCCCCGGTCGAGCAACGCGTCCAGCCGCGCGATGTTCACTCCGTGCCCCTCGGCCTCGCGCACGGGGATGTGGTAGACGACGTCCCCGCCCAGGGAGCGCAGGGCGGAGACCAGCAGGGCGGTGGCGGTCTGGCCGTCCACGTCGAAGTCTCCCCAGACGGCGATGGGCTCCCGCCGGGCCAGGGCAAGGGCCACCCGTTCCACGGCGCGCTCCATGTCGGGGAGCTCCCAGGCAGAGGTCGGGCGGTAGTGGCCGGGGTCCAGGAAGGCGCGGGCGGTTGCCGGGTCGGTCAGCCCGCGGTGGGCTAGGGCTTGGGCCAGGAGGGGATGGCCGCCGGCGACGGCCAGCAGCTCGGGGGAGACGGGCTGGGGCGAGAGTTCGAGCCAGGGGGGCATGGGGGCTCGCGGGGCCAGGCACAGGGAGGAGCGCTCGACGCCAGAGGGCGGCTACCGGATTATAGCGTCGCGGGCAGAGATGGTCAACCGGCAACGCCATGGCTTGGGGCCGGCCGGATGAACCGACGGGCGCTGCGCCTTTCCGGGGGGGAGGGTCAATCAAAAAAGCGCAGGCCCTCTCCGGCCTGCGCTTAGCCAACTGAAGAATTGGGTGCGAGAGGAGATGGCAGGCCCTGGGTCAGGATTTTAAAGTCGTCCCTTAAACTGTATGGCCTTCGCCCGATCGAGAGTAGTGGTTTCGAGCCGGTCAAGCAGCCTCCGGCGTTCCTCAATATCTACCGTGGTCATCATTCCAACGGCTTTATCCCAAACCTCATCCCGCCACTTTGTAATCAGTTGAGATATCAGCCATTCGTCCAGCGACCCCAGCATTTTGTCCACCAGGTCCATGATTGGACTATAACGTTCCACCACATCATCTTGCACCGCATCAATCGTGTATCTAATAATCTGGTTCACCTGGCAGTAGTCAGAATGACGCTGTTCACGCCGGTCGGCCGATAACTGCCGCCACTCCGGCTCCAGTAGATCCACCAGGGTCAACACCAGGTCATAGTTGATGTGCGCATTGATCCCCAATAGCAAGTTTTGCAGCACCGATGTTTCCGACTTACCGGCAGCCCGGTGGGCCAACTGCCAAACAGCCGGTGTGGCCGGGTCATTCAACTCATACGCCGTCAGGGCCTCAAAATAATAGTCTGCAAACCGGTGCAGGAGCGTGTCTACCCAATCCGGGTCATTGAATTCACCCTCCTGAATGGACTCTAACACATTTTGGGTCATCAACAGATAGCAGTTCAAAAAGATGGCCCGCCGGTCGGATGCTTTTTCCAACTCCTGGAGTAAGGCGTACATTCTGGCTGTGACGGGTTTCTGGTTAGTCATAGGTTGGACGCGCTTTGCAACGCCTGTTGCTTTCCTAGCTACCTGACACTTTTGGAGCAGGTTGACGAACAGGGCGTTTTCGAGTAAGGATGGTGACAGCAAATCAGCAGACAGAGCCTGTGGCTAGGCGCCGGTCTGCTCACCCAGAAGTATGCCCATCCTTGCCAGCTGT
>JANWYQ010000193.1 GCA_025055015.1 Caldilineales bacterium | reverse complement strand
CGCCATTGGGTACTTTGGGTTTGCGTACTTCGAGGAGAACCGGGGCAAGCTGCGGGACCTGGCCATCAACGGGGTGGAGCCGACGGTGGAGAACGTGAATGCGGGCAAGTATCCGCTGGCGCGGCCGCTGTTCATCTACTCCGACCCGGACGTGATGGCCGGCAAGCCGCAGGTGGCCGCGTTCATCAACTTCTTCCTGACCTACGTCAACGAGGAGGTGCGCGGCGTCGGCTACTTCCCCGCCTCCGACGAGGCCCTAGCCATCGCCAAGGTGAACTGGCTCAAGGCGACGGGCAAGCTGAAGTAAAACTTGACCAACCTGCCAACGTCTACTAGACTCTGAGGGCGAGGCGTTCCTGCGCTCAAGGGAGCTGGCGTCGTGGCCTGGCGCGGCGCCTCGCCCTCACCGGTGCAGTAGGCGTTGACACCCGTGTTCACGGCAGAAGATGGGAAGGGGTTGCGGCTCGCTGTCTGCAGACGCCACCCCTTCCCGTTTCTTGCTGAAAGGATGGACGTATGCAGACAGAGCTCACGCGTCCGGCAGCGGCGGCCTCTGTGACCACGCCGGCAACGATTGACCTGCGCCCGAAGCGTCGTTGGGGCGAGCGGCTCATCGAGTTCAGCATGTGGCTGAGCGGCCTCGTCTCCATCCTGATCACCGCCGGCATCGTGGTCGTGTTGCTCTTCGACGCGCTGGCCTTCTTCCGGCGGCCTGAGGTCAAGCTGGTGGAGTTCCTGACCGGCACCGTTTGGCAGCCACAGATCCTCAAGTTCGGTATCTTTCCCCTCTTCAACGCCACCATGCTCACCAGCGCCATCGGCCTGTTGGTAGCCGTGCCGCTGGGATTGATGATCGCCATCTACCTCAGCGAGTACGCCTCGCCCCGGGCGCGGGGCATCCTGAAGCCGGTGTTGGAGATCCTGGCCGGCGTGCCCACCGTGGTCTTCGGCTACTTTGCCCTGAACTTCATGACGCCCATCCTGCAGAACATCTTTGGAAAGGATGTGGTGGAGGTCTTCAACGTGGCGTCGGCCGGCATCGTGATCGGCATCCTCATCATCCCTCTGGTCAGCTCCATGAGCGAGGATGCGCTGAGCGCCGTGCCCAGGGCGCTGCGCGAGGGCGCCTATGCCCTGGGCGCCACCCGGTTGGAGACGGCTCTGCGGGTGGTGGTGCCGGCGGCCATCTCCGGCATCGCAGCAGCCATTATCGTGGGCATGTCGCGCGCCGTGGGCGAGACCATGGTGGTGGCCATTGCGGCCGGCGCCGGCCCGCGCAACTTTGCCAGCTGGAGCGAGGCCCTAGGCGGCCTGAACTTCCTCAACCCCTTCAAGGCGGCCGAGACCATGACCGGCCACATGGTGCGCATCAGCGGCGGCGACCTGGCTTACGACTCCATTGACTACGACAGCATCTTCTCCATCGGCCTGATGCTGTTCATCATCACCTTCGTCCTCAACCTGATCAGCCGCTGGATCGTCAGGCGATTTCGCGAGGAGTACTAGGCCATGGCTGTCACAAACCAGGGCATGCCCCCGGGCACCTTTCCTGAGGGGGATCAGTACCTTGACTTTGTGCGGAGGCGGCGACGGGTCGGCACCTTTTTCCGCACCCTCTTCTTTCTAGCCACCGTGTTGGGGATCGTCATCCTGGCCACTCTGCTCCTGGACGTCACCAACGACACGTTCGGCTACGTGGCCGTCCAGAACCAGGTGGATCCGGAGACGGTGATAGACCGCTACTACAAGGAGCGCATGTTGTCCATGCCGCGCACGGTGACCAGCGAGGACGACGTGGTGCTGGCAGAGGGCGTGGCCGTGCGCGCCAACGCCATCGGCTTCTTCGGCTATGCCTACTACCAGGAGCGCACAGACACCCTGCGTGCCCTGGCCCTGGACGGCGTGGAGCCGACGGCAGAGAACGCAGCCAGCGGCCAATACTTCCTGGCGCGGCCGCTGTACATCTACACCAGCGAGCGTCTTCTGCGCCAGCGGCCCGAGGTGGCGGCCTTTGTTGATTTCTTCCTGCAGAACGCTGCAGAGGTGGCCCAGGAGGCCGGCTACATCACCCCCGGCGAGCAAGACCTGGCGGAGGGCCGCCGGCTGTGGCAGGAGACCACCGGCCTGACCGCTTCCCCGGCCGCCAACACGCTGCCGGCCGACAGCGTCATTCGCGCGGCCGGCAGCTCGACCGTGCAGCCCATCACGGCGCGCGTAGCTGAGCGCTTCAAGGCCGAGACAGGCTTTGCCGGCGAGGTGGTGGTGGAGGGCGGCGGCACCCTGGCCGGCTTCCGCCGGCTGTGTCGGGACCAGGACATTCAGATCGCCAACGCCAGCCGGGCCATGGAGCGCCCTGACGTCAACACGTGTCGCGGCAACAAGGTCGAGCCGCTGGCCTTCGACATTGGCACCGACGCCATCTCGGTGGTGGTGAGCCAGCAGAACGACTTTCTCCCCGCCGGCCTTACCCGTGAGCAGCTGCGCAAGATCTTCATCGAAGCCGAGCGCTGGTCCGACGTAGACCCGTCGTGGCCCAACAAGCCCATTCTGCGGTTCATCCCCGGCGCGGACAGCGGCACCCTGGACTACTTCGTGAGCCAGGTGTACGGCGATAGCCTGGACGACCTGCCGAGGGAGGACCTGCTGGCCATCCTAGAGACCAACATCTCCGCCGGCCGCCTGCGCGCCCTCAACGCCGAGCGCCCCGTAGAGGAGCGCTCCACCGAGGAGATCTACGACTTGGTCATCGCAGAGGTCATCAAGCCTCGCGTGGTGGAGAGCTGGTCCTTCACCGAGTCGCTCTTCAGGCGGGCCGAGATCGAGGCAGCCGTGGCCGAAATCCCTAACGCCTCCATGGAGTTCCGCCGCTGGCTGACCTGGGAGTTCATCCGGTCGCCCCAGTCCTCGGTGCCCACCCTGGCGGGCATCCGCACCGCTATTTTCGGCTCGCTGTGGGTCACGCTGATCGCCTTCTTGGTGGCCGTTCCCCTGGGGGTGGCAGCGGCTACCTACCTGGAGGAGTACAGCAAGGGCACCCGGCTGGACGGCATCATCGAGACCAACATCAACAACCTGGCGGGCGTGCCCTCCATCATCTACGGCATGTTGGGCCTGGCGGTGTTCGTGCGCTTCTTCGGCCAGATCACCAGCGGCCTGGCCTTCGGCATCGGCGACCCCAGCACTGCCAACGGCCGCACCATCCTGTCCGCCGGCCTGACCCTTGGCCTGCTGATCCTGCCCTTGGTGATCATCAACGCGCGCGAGGCCATCCGCGCCGTGCCCAGGGCGCTGCGGGAGGCGGCCTACGGCTTGGGCGCTACCAAGTGGCAGACGGTGCGGAGCCACGTCCTCCCCTACGCCTTGCCCGGTATTCTCACTGGCGTCATCCTCTCGGTGTCGCGAGCCTTTGGCGAGACGGCGCCGCTGATCGTGGTGGGCGTGTCCACCTTCATCGTGATTGACCCCAGCGGCCCCTTCTCCAAGTTCACCACCCTGCCGGCGCAGATCTACCAGTGGGTGTCGCGGCCGCAGGAGGAGTTTCAGCGCATCGCTGCGGCGGCCATCCTGGTGCTGCTGACGCTCCTGCTCCTGGTGAACGCCACGGCCATCTACCTGCGCAACCGCTTCTCGAGAAGGTATTAACCCAGCGTCTGGAGACCATCTATGGCTGCGAATCCGTCCCCCAACGGCGCCTCGGCCGACAGCAAGTACGCCATCGAGGCGCGCAACCTGAACGTCTTCTACGGCGGCTTCCACGCCGTGAAGGACATCAACCTGAAGATCGAGCGCCAGAAGATCACTGCGCTCATCGGCCCTTCGGGCTGCGGCAAGAGCACGGTGCTGCGGGCCTTCAACCGCATGAACGACCTGATCCCTGTGGCCCGCACCGAGGGCGAGGTGCTCTTCCACGGCAAGAACATCTACGACCCGGACGTGGACGCAGTGGAGGTGCGCCGCCGCGTGGGCATGGTGTTCCAGAAGCCCAATCCCTTCCCCAAGAGCATCTACGAGAACATCGCCTGGGGCGCGCGCATCAACGGTTTCAAGGGCAACATGGACGACCTGGTGGAGGAGGCCCTGCGCGGCGCGGCCCTCTGGGACGAGGTGAAGGACAAACTGAAGGAGAGCGGCTACTCCCTCTCCGGCGGCCAGCAGCAGCGCCTGTGCATTGCCCGCGCCATCGCCGTCAAGCCGGAGATCATCCTGATGGACGAGCCGGCCTCGGCGCTGGACCCCATCGCGACCCTGCGCATCGAGGAGCTGATGAAGGACCTGGTGAAGAACTACACCATCATCATCGTCACCCACAACATGCAACAGGCGGCGCGCGTGTCCGACTACACGGCGTTCTTCACCGTCACCCCCGAGCGCACCGGCTATCTCGAGGAGTTCGGCCCCACCAAGGAGATCTTCACCAACCCCAAGAGCAAGATCACCGAGGACTACATCACCGGCCGCTTCGGATGATGGCAGCGCCGTTCACACGTACTCATCCACTAGGAGCTCTCCATGACCATTCGATCTGCCTTTGATGCTGCTTTGCAGTCGCTGAAGGACGACGTGGTGGTCCTCAGCGACCGGGTCGAGAAGGCGCTGCTGGCCTCGGTGGACGCGCTCAAGGAGCGCAACTTCGAGGCGTCTCAGCGTATCATCGCCGAGGATCGCGCCATTGATGCGCTGCGCTACCAGATCGAGGACCGGTCGTTGACCCTCATCGCCACGCAGCAGCCCATGGCGCGCGACATGCGCACCATCGCCGCCTCCTTGATCATCGCCAACGAGCTGGAGCGCATCGGTGACTACGCCAAGGGCCTCGCCCGCATCAACCTGAAGATCGGCGAGGAGCCCTTGATGAAGCCCCTGATTGACATCCCCCGCATGGCCGAGATCGCCCAAAGCATGGTGCATCGCGCCGTGCAGGCCTTCGTCACCGGCAACTTGGAGCTGGCCAACGCGGTCATCGCCGACGACGAGCAGGTAGACTCCCTGTACGACCAGGTGTACAGCGAGCTGCTCACCCTGCTGTTCGCCGACGTGCGCAAGATCCGCCAGGCCAACCTGCTGCTGATGGCCGCCCACAACCTGGAGCGCGCCGCCGACCGCGCCACCAACATCAGCGAGCGGGTGATCTACTGCGTCACGGGCCAGCTGGTGGACACCGGCTGGGAGAACGACGTCGCGTGACCCCTCGGCCCCTGAAAGGTGACCCCCACTATGTCTGCCACCAAAAACGTGCTCTTCCTCTGCACCGGCAACTCCTGTCGCAGCCAGATGGGCGAGGGGCTGGTGAACCACTTCCTGGGCGACCAATGGCGGGCCTACTCGGCCGGCACCAAGCCCTCCGGCTACGTCCACCCCCTGGCCATCCGCGCCATGGGCGAGCTGGGGATTGACATCAGCGGCGGCCGCTCCAAGCACCCCGACGAGCTGCGCGACGTGAACTTCGACCTGGTGATCACGGTGTGCGACGACGCGGCCGAGGACTGCCCCCTGTGGCTGCGCGGAGGCCGCGTGGTGCACCATTCCTTCTACGACCCTGCCAAGGCTGAGGGCAGCGAGGAGGAGCGCATGGTGGTGTTCCGCCGCATCCGCGACGAGATCAAGGACTGGGTAATCCCCTTCCTACAAGAGGCGGAGTAAAGCGGCGCCGGGACGACCGGAGTCGCCCCTTTCCTGCCGATGTGGGGGCTTTTGAAGTGGCGGCCTGTGGAGCGGGTCGCCCTTTTGTCGCGCGGACTTGAGGATATACCACACCTTTTGTCCGCACTCTGGACTTGTTGGGCCTATCGCCCGCCCTCGACACCGGCCTGGCGAAATGCCCAGAGGGCCCGTAATTTAAGGGGACAACTTAATTTGCGGTTAGGGGAATTTTATTTTTGACGCAATTTGAAGTAGTTCTTTTTCTATCTGCTCTCTTTGTTCTTCGGAATAATTTGGACCTATTGTTTGTTCACAATAAATACGAGCTGTTTCGTGGATAAATGTCCAAGGAATAAATACTGGATTGTCGGAATAACCTATAATCTCCATACCCCAAACGCTTCTGTTGAAATTATTAGGACCTGACGTGTAGTGCTTACCATCTGGATCTAATAGTTGGCGTAGTCCTTCTTCGTCTTTTACTATAAATCTTACATCTGCCGCCATAAATTTTTTAATAATCTCTGAATATGAAGTTTTAGAAAACAATTCTTCAAAAAATCTGTTTATCCAATTTTTTATAACCTCAGCTTCTAGTTTTGTAAAACCATTTTTTCCACCATAAGTAATAATTATTTCTTGAATTCTAAGCCCCTCCTTATTAAAATAACTATTAGTTTTAACGTAACCATCAAATTTATAAACTTCATTATAAGTACTCCTTTCTGTTCTTAATTTGTTCACAATAAACTTAACCTGCTTTTCT
>JANWYQ010000091.1 GCA_025055015.1 Caldilineales bacterium | reverse complement strand
GGACGGCCAGGCATCCTTGGAGCCGGAGCTGCGGGCCTTCCTGCGGGAGACGGTTCCCGACTACATGGTGCCGGCGACCTTCGTCTTCCTGTCCACCCTGCCCCTCACCTCCAGCGGCAAGGTGGATCGGCAGGCGCTGCTAGGCCGCGCGGTCCCGCCGCCCAGCGACGGCCAGAGCGAGGCCGTGCCGCCGCGCACCGAGCTGGAGCAGACCCTGGCGGAGCTGTGGCGCAAGGCCCTGGGCGTGGAGCGGGTAAGCGTTCACGACAACTTCTTCGACGTGGGCGGCCACTCGTTGCTGCTGGCCCAGGTGCACAGCGAGCTGCAGCGCACCCTGGGCCGCGAGGTGCCCATCGTCGAGCTCTTCAAGTATCCCACCATCAGCCAGCTGGCCGCCTACCTGTCGCAGAGCGCGGCCGGCCCCTCCAGCGTGGACAAGGGGCTGGTCCGGGCCGAGAAGCAGAAGGCCGCTATGGCCGAGCAGCGCCAGCGCATGCAGCAGGCCCAGGCCGCCGCCCGCCAGCGGCTGTCGGGGCGAACACCGCCCAGGTGAACATGGACGAGATTACCAGCGGCAGCGCAATGCTGAACCCAGACGCCGCCGTCGCCATCGTGGGCATGGCCGGGCGCTTCCCCGGCGCGCCGGACGTGGAGACCTTCTGGGAGCACCTGCGCCGCGGCGTCGAAGGGGTGCGCGACTTCACCGACGAGGAGATGCTGGCCGCCAGCGCTTCCCCGGCCGACCTGGCCAACCCCCTCTACGTGCGCCGCGGGGGCGCGCTGGAGGGCATCGAGCTGTTCGACGCGGCCTTCTTCGGCATCTACCCGCGCGAGGCCGAGATCATGGACCCCCAGCAGCGGCTCTTCCTGGAGACGGCGTGGGAGGCCCTGGAGCGCGCCGGCTACAATCCGGAGACCTACCCCGGCGCGATCGGCGTCTTCGCCGGCATGGGGCTCAGCACCTACCTCATGTTCAACCTGCTGCAGAACCGCAGCGTGCGCGAGACGGTGTTGCCCTACCAGCTCGGCCTGGCCAACGACAAGGACTACCTGGCCACCCGCGTCGCCTACAAGCTCAACCTGCGCGGGCCCAGCCTCACCGTCCAGACCGCCTGCTCCACCTCGCTGATGGCCGTCCACCTGGCCTGCCAAAGCCTGCTGAACTACGGGTGCGACATGGCCCTGGCCGGCGGCGTCACGGTCAACCCGCGGCAGAAGGCCGGCTACCTGTACCAAGAGGGGGGCATCCTGTCGCCGGACGGCTACTGCCGACCCTTCGACGCCCGCGCCAACGGCACCGTCAGCGGCAACGGCGTGGGCATCGTGGTGCTCAAGCGCCTGGCCGACGCGCTGGCCGACGGCGACACGGTCTACGCCGTGATCCGCGGCACCGCGGCCAACAACGACGGCTCGGCCAAGGTGGGCTTCACCGCGCCCAGCGTGGAGGGCCAGGCCGAAGTCATCGCCAACGCGCAGGCCATAGCCGACGTCACCCCCGACACCATCAGCTACGTGGAGGCCCACGGCACCGGCACCAGCTTGGGCGACCCCATCGAGATCGCCGCGTTGACCGAGGTCTGGCGCCGCCAGGGCGCCAACCGCCCCCACGTCTGCGCGATCGGGTCGGTCAAGAGCAACGTGGGCCACCTGGACGCGGCCGCGGGCATCGCCAGCCTGATCAAGGTAGCCCTGGCCCTGCACCACGAGGCCATCCCGCCCAGCCTGCACTACACGGCGCCCAACCCGAACATTGACTTCGTCCACAGCCCCTTCTTCGTCAACGCCGCGCTGCGGCCCTGGCCGCGCACGCCCGGTCGCCCCCGCCGCGCCGGAGTCAGCTCCTTCGGCATCGGCGGCACCAACGTCCACGCGGTGCTCGAGGAGGCGCCCGAGGGGGTCCCGGCTCCGGCGGAGGAACGACCCTCGCGGCCCTGGCAGCTCCTGCTGCTCTCAGCGCGCACGCCCACGGCGCTGGACCAGGCCACCCGCAACCTGGCCGATCACCTGCGTCGCCAGACGGACGCGGACCTGCCCGACGTCGCCTACACCCTGCAGGTGGGCCGCAAGCATTTTCCCCACCGCCGCATGGTGGTGTGCCGCTCTGCGGCCGAGGGTGTGGCGGCCCTGGAGGAGCCGGGACACAGCCTGACGGCCGAGGCGCCGGCCGACCCAGCCGGCGTCGTCTTCATGTTCAGCGGCCAGGGCAGCCAGTACGTGGGCATGGCGCGCGACCTTTACGAGCGCGAGCCGGTGTTCCGCGCGGAGCTGGACCATTGCTGCGCGCTGTTGCAGCGCCACCTGGGCTTCGACCTGCGCAGCGTGCTCTTCCCGGCCCCGTCCGACGAGACTGTGGCTAGCCACCGGCTGATCCAGACCGCAGTCACCCAGCCCGCGCTGTTCGCCGTGGAGTACGCCCTGGCCCGCCATTGGATGGCCTGGGGCGTGCAGCCGGCCGCCATGATCGGCCACAGCATCGGCGAGTACGTGGCGGCGTGCCTGGCCGGCGTGTTCAGCCTGGAGGATGCCCTGGCGCTG
>JANWYQ010000046.1 GCA_025055015.1 Caldilineales bacterium | reverse complement strand
GGACGGCAGGCGCAGGCCGGTCGTACGCTTCTTCCATCACCGCCTCCACGGAGGCCGCGGCCGACGGCGCGTCGCTGGCGACAGCGGGCGCCTCTTCTGCGCCAGCTACGGCCTCCTCAAAGGCACCCCCGAACGCCGCCTCGACCGCGGCGGCAGCTTCAACCTCGGCCGACGTGTCGTCTCCCTCCGCGGCGTGGGTCTCGCCGACCTGCTGTGTAGCCAGCCGAACCGTGTCCCTGCCCGCGCTGGGGAGGGGCGTCCCTGGCGCCGCGCTCAAGCCCAGGTCGGCGCGGGTCAGGGGTTCGTCGGCGGCTATTGTGGCCTCCGGGTCGTCGGCGTAGGGATCGGCCGGCTCGAAGAAGCTTTGGGGGTTACGGGCGTCGTCCATTGAGCACCTCCTGTGCCAGGGCGCGGTAGGCGGCCGCGCCGGGGTGGTCCGGCGCGTACTCCAGGATCGGTCGGTGGGCTAGGCTGGCTTCGGGGAAGCGGATGCTGGTGGTGATCACGGTGTTGAACGCGCGATGGCCGAACACGGAGCGCACCTCCTCCAGCACCTCGCGGGCATGGGTGGTGCGGGCATTGTACATGGTGGCCAGGATGCCGATCACCTCCAGGCGCGGGTTGAGCTTGCGCTTGACCCGGGACAGGGTCTCCAGCAGCATGCCCAGGCCGCGCATGGCCAGATACTCGCACTGCAAGGGGATCAACACGCCGGTGCTGGCCACCAGCGCGTTGATGGTCAACAGCCCCAGGTTGGGCGGACAGTCAATCACCACGAAGTCGTAGCGGGGCGCCAGAGGCCTGAGAACCCGCTGCAGAACCGCCTCGCGTCCCAAGGCGCCGAAGAGCTCGAACTCGGCGGCAGAGAGGTTGATGTCGGCCGGAAGGATGTCCAACAAGGGACGCACCACGCGCAGAGCGCTCTCGGCCGACATGCGGTCGTTGACCAGCAGGTGGTACACGGTGACATCGCCCTCGTTCACTGCGACGCCCCACGAGGCTGTCAAGGCTCCTTGGGGGTCCATGTCCACCATCAACACCCGCTGGCCAAGCTCGGCCAGGGCAGCTCCGAGGTTGACCGACGTCGTTGTCTTGCCCACTCCCCCCTTTTGGTTGCAGACAGCGATGATCTGGGCCATGGCTCGCACCTGACGGCGATACGAAGTCGGCAGCTCTTACGAAGTTGCCGACTGGTTCGGCAACGGCGGCGCTATTATACCTTGCGCCGCGGCAGATTGGCAAGCCCCTGGCACAGAAGGGCCGGCTTGCGGCCGTCCGGTCCGGCCGGTATAATGGGGGCCCGTAGCCCAGGGAGGTCGCCAGTGCGCCGTTGCTCCCTGGGCGACATCCCATCCCTGGAGCGAGTTGTGGCCATGACCTCCCTTAAGGGCGTCTCGGTGTTGGTTACCGGCGCCGGCGGCTTCATCGGCTCGCACCTGGTGCAGCGACTGCTGAACGAGGGCGCAGCCGTGCGCGCGTTCCTGCGCTACAACAGCCGCAACGACCGCGGCGCGTTGGAATGGCTGCCCGCCGAGCAGCGCAGCCAGATCGAGTACGTCGTAGGCGACCTGAAGGACGGCGAGGCCGTTCGCCAGGCTGTGAAGGGGTGCCAGGTGGTCTTTCACCTGGCCGCGCTGATCGCCATCCCCTACAGCTACATCAACCCGCTGGACTTCGTCCAGACCAACGTGCTGGGCACGGCGCACGTGCTGGCGGCCTGCCGGGAGGCCGGCGTGGCGCGGCTGATCCACACCTCCACCAGCGAGGTCTACGGCACGGCCCGCTACACGCCCATAGACGAGGAGCACCCCCTGCAGGGCCAGTCCCCCTACAGCGCCAGCAAGATCGCTGCGGACAAGCTGGTGGAGGCCTACGTGCGCAGCTTCGGCCTGCCCGCCGTGACGGTCCGTCCCTTCAACACCTACGGCCCGCGGCAGTCCGCCCGCGCGGTCATTCCCACCGTCATCGTCCAGGCGTTGACGCAGCCGGAGGTGCGGCTGGGCAGCCTAGAGCCGACGCGCGACCTGAACTACGTGGCCGACACCTGCGACGGCTTCGTGCGTGCGGCGCTGGCCGGCCCTGAGGTGATTGGGGAGGTCATCAACCTGGGCCAGGGGCGGGAGATCAGCGTGGGCGAGCTGGCCCGACGCATCATCGCCCTGGTGGGCCGCGGCCAGCCCATCGTCACCGACCCCGCGCGCGTGCGGCCGTCCAACAGCGAGGTCTACCGCCTGGTGGCCGACAACCGCAAGGCGGCCCGGCTGCTGGGCTGGCAGCCGCGCACCAGCCTGGACGAGGGGCTGCGGGCCACCATCGAGGATGTGGCCGCGCACTTGGACCGCTACAAGGCCGACATCTACAACGTGTGAGCGGCTGACCCAGCCATGTCCGACGTTGTTCTGGTGACCGGCGCCGCCGGCTTCACCGGCCGACACCTGATGGACCACTTGCGCCGGGCCGAGCCCGGCGCCACGATCGTCGCCGTGGACCGGCTGCCGATGGCGGCTTGCCCGGCGGAGGTGGACTTTCGCAGCCTGGACCTGCTGGACGCGGCGGCGGTGCGCCGCCTGGTGGCCGAGACGCAACCCGCCGTCGTCTACCACCTGGCCGGCCTGAACAAGAGCGACGACCCGGCGGCCTTTTTCCGGGTCAACGTCTTGACGACGCTGCACCTGCTGGAGGCGCTGCGCCACGAGGCGCCCTCGGCTGCGCTGCTGGCCGTGGGCTCTGCAGCGGAGTATGGACCGCCGCCGGACGACGGGCCCCTGGACGAGGAGGCGCCCCTCCGGCCGGCCACGGCCTACGGCGCCAGCAAGGCAGCGCAGACCCTGCTGATGCGCAGCTACGCCGCGGCCGGCCTGACCACCTTCGTGGCGCGGCCCTTCAACCTGCTGGGGCCGGGCCTGCCGCCGAGCATGGCCGCTGCCGCCTTTGCCCACCAGATCGTGCTGCGGGAACAGGGTCTGGCCGACGGCCCCATTCGCGTCGGCAACCTGGCCGCCCGCCGCGATTTCCTGGACGTGCGCGATGCGGTGCGCGGCTACCACCTGATCGTGCGCCGCGGGGCTGCGGGCGGGGTCTACAACGTCTGTTCCGGCCGAGCCGTGGCGGTCCAGGCCCTGTTGGACCGCCTGGTGGGCATGGCCCGCTGCCCGGTGTCGGTGACGATGGACCCGGCTCGCCTCCAGCCCGGCGACGTGCCCCTCTCGGTGGGCGACAACCGGAAGCTAATGGCGTTGGGCTGGGCGCCGCAGATCAGCCTGGAGCACAGCCTAGCCGACATGGTGGCCGAGCTGCGCCGCCGGCCCGTCTAACCCTTCAAGTTCACAGGAGCCAACTATTATGAAGATCGCCGTGTCGAGCGACGAACACTCGCCGTTGGTGGACGCCGTGCTGGAGGAGCTGGCCAAGCGCGGGCACGAGGTGACCTACTTCGGGCCACGGGCAGGCGAACCGGCCAGCGAGGAGAACGACTGGCCCGTGGTCACGGCCAAGGCCGTGCGCCAGGTAGTCGAGGGCCAGGCCGACGAGGCCATCGTCATGTGTTGGACGGGCACCGGCGCCAGCCTGGCCGCCAACAAGGTGCCCGGCATCCGCGCGGCGCTGTGCCACGACGCCGAGACCGCACGGGGGGCGCGCATCTGGAACCACGCCAACGTGCTGGCTCTCAGCCTGCGCGCCACCCCCATCCCGATCGCCAAGGAGATCCTGGACGCCTGGTTCAGCACGCCCTACAGCGACGACCCCTGGAACCTGAAGCAGATGGAGCGCATCCGGGCGTTGGAGGACGCTGCCAAGGCGCCGCAGGCCCCGTAGCGCGCTCACGGCTCCACGCCGTTCTCCTGCGCCGCCTCGCCGAACCAGCGGCCGCTGTCCTTGACGATGCGCTCCTGGGTGGCGAAGTCCACGTAGACCAGGCCGAAGCGCTGGCTGTAGCCGTGGGCCCACTCGAAGTTGTCCATGAAGGACCAGGCGAAGTAGCCGCGCAGGGGTACGCCGTCGGCGATGGCCCGATGGGCCTGCACCAGGTGGCTGCGCAGGTAGGCGACGCGCTTGGGGTCCCGCACCCGACCTTCGGCGTCCACGACGTCGGGGTAGGCCGCGCCGTTCTCGGTGATGTAGAGGGCCGGCACGGCGTACTCCCGGTGCAGGCGCATCAGTAGCTCGTAGAGACCCTCCGGGTAGACCTCCCAGTTCATGGTGGTGTACTCGCCCGGCGGATGGACCAGCGCCACCTGGAGGAGGGGGTTGCCTTCCTGGTCGTGCTTGACCACCTGTCGCGTGTAGTAGTTGACCCCCAGGAAGTCTATGGGGCGGGAGATCACCGCTAGGTCGTCGGGGTCTACCTCGGGGACGATTTGCTCCCAGAGCGCCAGCATGTCCTCCGGGTAGCGGCCGCGCAACAGCGGGTCTAGGAACCAGCGGTTGACGAAGCCGTCGTTGCGCGCGGCGGCGTCCAGGTCAGCGCCCTTGTCGCTGGCGGGGTACATCGGGATCAGGTTGAGGGTGATGCCGGCCTGGCAGCCGGCGCTTTCGCTGCGGATCGGCTCCAGGGCCAGGCCGTGGGAGAGGAGCAGGTGGTGGGCCACCCGCACGGCCAGGGCCGGATCCTGCAGCCCAGGTGCGTGCTCGCCGATCAGGTGGCCGACCATGGCCACCACCCACGGCTCGTTGTGGGTGATCCAGTGCTTCACCCGGTCACCCAGGCGCCGGGCCACGATGTGGGCATAGTCGGCGAACCAGCGGGCCACGTCCCGGTTGCCCCAGCCGCCCCGGTCCTGCAGCGCCTGGGGCAGGTCCCAGTGGTAGAGGGTAACGAAGGGGCGAATGCCGGCGGCCAGCAGCGCGTCCACCAGCCGGTCGTAGAAGTCGAGGCCGGCGGGGTTGACGGGGCCGTGGCCTTGGGGCTGCACGCGCGGCCAGGCGATGGAGAAGCGATACGCGCCGATGCCCAGGCTGCGCATCAGCGCCACGTCCTCGACATAGCGATGGTAGTGGTCGCATGCAACGTCGCCGGTGTCGCCGTTGAGGACCTTGCCAGGCGTGTGGCTAAAGCGGTCCCAGATGGACTCGCCCTTGCCGTCCTCCTGCCAGGCCCCCTCGATCTGGTAGCTAGAGGTCGCCACGCCCCACACGAAGTCGTGGGGAAACTGAAGACGCTGAGCCACAGATAACCTCCTGTGTTGGTTTCGAGCGCTAGCGGAGCGACGCAGTTAACGTGTCGCCCCAGGCGAAGCAGGGCCCCGTTGCGGCTCAACGAGAGGCCGCGGGCCATGCACGCGTGGGGATGACACGCTCTGGAACTCCTGCGCTCGTTGATGCGCGAGTGTCCATGCCTGTAGGCGGCTGCACTGCCGGCCAAAGGGCGGCGCCTAGGGGCGCCTGGCTCCGCAGCGTGGAGCCGATAAATCGCTTGTTCGGCATAAGAAGAATGCGAACGGGGCAGCCCTGGGAGCGCGTGGCTCCGCAGCTTGAAGAGCGTCTCCGATGGAGCGCGCGCCCGCCATCGTGCCAACACGCCGCTGCGAGGGGTTCGCATCTCTGAGGACCACGCACCATCATCCCACGACCGCACGACCGCGCGTCAGAGCAGGCGGCCAGCGTAGACCGCCTTGGGATAGCGCTGGCGCAGCTGCGGCCACTGGACGATGAACAGGTCCGCCAGGGGGTAGACGATGCGCGCGCTGGCGCTCAGGGAATAGACGCGCGAGGCCGTTTCCAGCCAGATCACCCGCGCACCGGCCAGCTTGCCCAGCAGGACCACCGGCACCGCCACCGACGGCCCGTTGGCCAGCACCACGTCAGGCCGGATGCGACGCAGCAAGGGCCACACCTCGAACAGGCTGCGCAGGGTTTGCAGCAGCGCCACCGGCAGGGGGTCGGTGCGGCCTTCTACCTTGGTGCGGGGGCGCCGCACGCGATACACCGGCCCCGGCAGACGAATCTGTGCTTCGGACAGCCGGTCCTGGTCGGCCATCAGGTAATGGTAGTCGTACTGCGGCCCGAGCTGGTCCAGCAGGGTGAGCATTTGGCGGGTATGGCCGCCCTCTCCCAGCACCACCAGCACCCGTAGCCGCGGGCGCGGCGACGTTGCGGGATGTTCTACGTGGGTCAGTGGGTCGGTTGCGGGGCGTTGGCTCAACATAAGAAGCAGAAGCCTTTACAGGACCAACGGTAGTATATCTCGGCGACCGCTGTCGCAGAAAAATCGGGGATACGGCAGAAGCTCGGACGCCCCGCCGCGGTGCTGTTTGCCAACGGGCTTTCTTTCATGTAAGATAAGCCCACGGTTTCCCAAGAGGGCTATGTATGGACCAGGACGCCGCTTACAAACAACTTTTCTCCTTTCCCGACATGGTAGCGGACCTGCTGCGTGAGTACGTGCCGGAGGCGTGGGTCCACGAGGTAGAGTTCAGCACGTTGGAGCGGGTGAGCGGCAGCTACGTGAGCGACGATCTGCGCACGCGCGAGGAGGACATGGTGTGGCGGGTGCGGGTGCGCGGGCAGTGGGTGTACATCTACGTGTTGTTGGAGTTTCAGACGCAGGTAGAGCCGTTCATGGCGGTGCGGATCGTGGTGTACGTGGGGCTGCTGTACCAGGACCTGATCCGGCGGGGGGAGGTGACGGCGGATCGGCGGCTGCCGCCGGTGGTGCCCATCGTGCTGTACAGCGGGGAGCGGCGATGGACG
>JANWYQ010000152.1 GCA_025055015.1 Caldilineales bacterium | reverse complement strand
CTGGAAGCGTGCCCGGTCGGCCTGGAGGGCGGCGCTGTGGGGCGCGGCCAGAGCGAGCCACGTCATGCGCTGGGAGAGCATGCGCTGGCGGCCGGCCAGGTTGATCAGCCGCGCGTCGTGGCGTTGGCGTTCCAGGGTGACGAAGGTCACTGCCACCGACGCGGTCACCAGCGCCAGGAAGGCCAGGAAGAGCAGGCTAAGCCGCAGGCGAAGAGAGCGCACCTTCATGTCAGTGATTATACACCAGACAAGCTCATGGCGGAGCGACTTTGGTCGCAATTGTCCTGGGAATGGCCGCTCCAACCGGCCTTGGGCCGAGCCGGCGACCTTTTGATTGGCCGTGGCGCCTGTCAGGCACGAGCAATTCGTTAGCGTAACCGGCCTTGCGCCAGAGCCGATAGCCGTACTCCGCCGAGGTGATGCCCTGGAAGCGAGCGACATCGTGGGTGCAGCCTGTGTAGCCAAAACGTGCGCTTGCGCGCCTCCCCTACCGAGTTTTCACTGCAGGTTGCGCAACAGAGGCACCAGGTTGTACTTGCGCGCGTGGTGGTCAGCAGGTCGTCCAGGTAAGCTCTCCATTCGGCCTCGTGGCAATGGATGAGGACAGCACGCGTGCGGTGCAGCCCGATTGTAGCATTGTCCCCTGGATCGCAAGCCGTGAGCACGCGGCATTGCGACCAGCGCGCTGGGGCATGCGCCTAGTTGACAGCACAAGCCATGCTGAATATAATTCAACTCGAACAGACGCCGGCTTGTGGAGATCCTCCCCCCAACCCACAAGTCGGCGTCTGCGCGTCCGGCGTCCGGCGACGCCCACCTCGACAGGCTCAGCGGACGCTGCGCTCAAGGAGGCCCCAGGGCGTAGCGGGTCACCCGGACGCGGGTGAGCTCCCGGTCGTGGGTGACCTGGCCGTGGGCCTCCAGCCAGGCGCGCACCAGCCCTCGCCGGTCCCATAGCTCCGCCTCGGAGGCCACCAGCCACACCGCCGACGCGCCCTGTAGGCTGCGCGCCATCTCCTCGGCCAGCTGCGCCTCGGTCATGCCGCCGTTGGTGTACGGCCCGTCCACGCCGTCGGGCTGGGGGCCGGCGTAGTACTCGAAGGTGGGACGGATGTGGGGGATCAGGAAGAGCAAGCGGTCGCCGGGCTGAGCGTGGGCCCGCACGTGGGCCGCGGCGGCTCGGAAGTCGGACTTGATAGGTGTGTGCGTCTGGCGCCAGCCGGCCGCCAGCCCCAGGCCCACCAGCAGCGCCAGGACTGCCCACCCCAGCCGGCGCCACGAACGGCCGACTGCAGCCACGCCCACCGCCGCCGTCATGGCCGCGGCCGGCAGGGTCCAGATCAGGTAGCGGTCGGTGAACATGGGCTTGCGCAACGAGATGGCGAAGAGCAAGAGCAGGGGCCCGGCCAGCCATGCGGCCAACATCAGGGAGAGCCTCGGCGCCGCGCGGCGGCCCTCGCCGGACAAAAGGAGCCCGGCCAGCAGCAAGAAGATCGCCAGCGCCAGGGGCAGGACGGAGGGCGGGATGGCCACCCCCAGGGTAAAGCCCACCACCATGGCTTCGGCCATGGTGGGCAACGACACCGCAGGATGGCCGGTCTGGAACCGGGGGTCCAGGAAGAGCCGCAGCTGCCACCACCCCACCAACGCGTAATAGGGCAGGGCCGGCAGGGCTAGCGTTCCCAGCAGGGGCAGCCACGCGCGGCGATAGCGGCGGCCCAGCGCCAACAGCCACAGCCCATGCACCGCCACCACCAGCACCGCCAACACGTGGGTCAGCGCAGCCAGAGCCAAAAGCACCAGGTAGAGCAGCCACCACGGCGCGCTGCGCCACAGCCAGCGCGGCCCGGGCTGCGCAGCGGCCTCGACCGCGGCCAGAAAGGCCAGGTGCGCGCCGAGGATCAGCACCACCAGCCCCGCGTACATCTTCCCTTCCTGGCTGTACCAGGCGAGGTATGGGTTGACCGCCGTCAGCACCCCAGCCAGCAGCGGGACGTTGGACAGCGTCGGTTCGGAGACGGCGAGGTGCGCGGCGCCGGTCAGGCGCAGCAGCCGACGGGCCAGCACGTAGGTCAACGGGATGGCCAACACACCGGCCAGGGCCGAGGGAAAGCGCAGGGCGAACTCGCTGCGGCCGGCCAGCTCCAGCCAGGGGCGCAGGGCCAGGAAGAAGAGGGGGCCGTTTTCCCCAGGCCGGCTGAAGGTGCGCAGCAGCTCAGGCCACGGCCGACCGGCGAACAGGAGCGCATCGCTCTCGTCGCGCCACAGGGATTGGAAGTCCAGGCCGATCAGGCGCCAGGCGAACCCGGCCAGGCACAGGGCCAGGAGGAGCCAGCGGTCGCCGGCGGAGCGCCGGTCAGGCGCGCGGGAGGTCACGGTCGGTGGGCTGGTGCCGAGCGGCGGCTCGTTTGCGCGGAGGCGGCACCGGGGACGCCGCAGCGGTCGGCGGCGGGCTGGCGGGCGGAGCGGCCGGCGGTGGGCCGCCCGGGCGCGGCGGGGCTGGGGGCTGCTGGCCGCCGGGAGCGGAAGGCTGCGGCCGGCTCCCCCGCCGCAGCAGGAAGAGGGCGCCCACCGCCGTGGCCAACAACAGCAACACACCCACGCAGCGCCAGACGTAGCCCACTGCGATCACCAGGTTGTCAATGAACAGGGCAGGGTCCAGGCGGCGCTCAGGGGCCGACGGCTGGGCAGCCGGCCGGCCGGGCAGAGGGCGGATCAGCAGGACGGCCGTGGCCGGCGTCGGCGTGGCGTCCGCCGCGGGGGGCGGCGCCGTCGGCGGGGGCACGGGAGGGAACAGCGCCGGCCCAGGCGGGCTCACGAAGGCAGTGGGTGGGGTGTCGGTGGGCGTCGGCGCCAGGGGCGGCGGCTCTGGGGTGGGCGGCGCGATGGGCGGCTCCGGCGTGGGCGGCGGGAGCGGAGGGACCGGGGTCGGGGTGTCAACGGACGTCGGCGGGGCCGTGGGCGATGGAGTGGCGCCGGGCGGCAGCGGCGGCGTGGGCGAGGGGGTGACGCCGGGCAACAGGGTAGGGGTTGCGCTGGGCGTTGGCGTGGCTGTGGCCACCGGGGTGAAGGTGAAAGTAAAGGTGGGCGTGGGCAGCGGGGAGTTGGGGTTGGTGGGCGACTGTTGAAACAGCCGGCGGGCTAGGGCTGCGTTGGGGCCGCCTAGCAGCAGCCAGCTCAGCAGCACGGCCAAGCCGGCCAGCGCCGCCAAGGCCAGGGCGGTGCTGGTCTCCTGGGTTTTCCGGGTGTTCCTGTGGCCCACAGCGTCACCGTGTGTCGGACAGCGAAGCTTTCGCCCTCTCCGCTTGCGCGGCGTTGACGTAAAAACCAACCGCGGATCAGAGACGCTGCGCTCTCTGTGGACGTTCCGCACCGCCAAGAGCTCAGTGTCGGCGGCGCAACAAGGCCACGGCCAGGGCGGCCAACGCAATGAGCGCCAAAGCGGCCGCCACGCCGGCCACCGGGATGGGCGGCGAGCTTGAACCCTGCGGCGCGGTCGGCGCGGCGGTGGGCGATGCTGCCGGCATCTCCCCTGAGGCCGCGGGGGTCTCGGCCGTCGGTGGCGAGAGCTGCGGCTGCGGCGTCGCCACCGGCGAGTCCTGCAGCCGCGGTCCGGCTACGGCAACGTCGCCGGCGGCTGCCAGCCAGGCCAGGACCAGGGCCACTGCGGCTAGCAGGACCAGGGCCAGGGTGGACGGATAAGGGTGAAGATGGCGATCCACAGTCGTTACCTCAAGATGGGGTGTGGCGGCTGCACTCATCGGGTGGGCCTGTCGGCGTGGGCTGAGCTCGTCGAAGCGCAGAGAACCAGCTCAAGCGGCCTTCGACAGGCTCAGCCCATCGTGGGCTAAGCCGGGTCGAAGCCCACGCCTCCGCAGCCTTCGACCCGCTCAGTCCGCGGCCTCGGCCTGCACCCAGGCGCGTATCAGGCCACGGAAGTGCTCGATGAAGTAGGCGTGCTCGTGGGGCGGGAAGATCAGCCGCACGTTGTGCACCAGCATGTCGTCGAACTCCGGCGACTGGGCCAGCTCCCACATGGCCTCGTCCAGGTGGGGCAGCTCCCGGGCGCGCCACTCGAAGAAGCGCTCCGTCTCGAAGTAGCGATCGGCCAGGGCCTCGTAGGCTGCTAGCTTCTCCTCGAAGGAGCGGTCCGAGTCGGCGATGGCGAAGTAGTCGCGGGTGTTCATGTCCAGCTGCATCCGGCGGTCGGTGGCCAGGCAGAAGAGGCTCCATGCCATCAGCGACTTGATGGCCCAAGGGAAGTAGTAGTGCAAGCTGATGATGGCCACGTCAGGACAGGCGTTGGCGAAGTCAATCGGGTGTAGCACGCCGTTCTTCAGGATCGACTCGCAGGAGTTGAACTCCCAGCGGAAGAAGGCGTTGATGATCTTCACCGTGGCCGTGGCCTCGCGCGCCTTGTCCGGCGGTAGGAAGTTCTCGTCCACCAGGTAGCGCGCGTGCATGGGCTGCGTGGGGTCGTAGTGGAACAGCTTCACCTGGGGCCCGATGGCCAGCGCGCGGGTGAACACGTCGTAGTTCTCCAAGCCCTGCTGCAGGTGCATCATGGTCTGCCCGGAGGCGTCGTAGGCGGCCATCAGCTCCCACTCGTTGCCGATGCGGCTCACCCCGCGCCAGCCGCCGCCGTCGAAGGGCTTCATGTACAGCGGATAGCCGATCTGGCGGGCGATGGCGGGCAGGTCGAAGAGGTCGTGGTAGCGGGCTGCGGTGCGGCGGAACTTCTCCGTGTCGGGGCCGATCTTGGTGGGGATCAGCCAGGTTTCGGGGATGGGGAACCCCAGCCGGATCATGGCGCAGTAGGCGGAGTGCTTCTCCATGCTCTGGAAGGTGAAGGGGTTGTTGAGCAGGTAGACGCCGTTGATCAGCGCCGCCTTCTTCAGCCACTCGCGCGGGTGGAAGTGCCACCAGGCCAGGCGGTCAATCACCAGGTGATACGACGTGCCGGCGCGCAGGCTGAAGGGGTGGATGCGGATGCGCTCCACCACCGTGGTCAGCGTGTCGCCGTGGTACGACAGGCGAGGGCTTAGCCGGTGGTGAAGCTGCTCGAAGGCTACCGGCCAGTCGTCCTCGTCGCTCAGCAGCAGGCCGATCTTCTTGGTGACCATAGGCCCCTCCTTGGGCTAGACGCTGCGGCCAGAGGCGGCAGCCGAGGCCGTGGCCTGCACCCAGTAGTTCAGGATGCCGCGGTAGTGGTGGAAGAACTGCTCGTGCTCGTGCGGGGGGAAGAGGTAGCGCACCGTTTCCCAGATGATGCCGTCAAACTCCGGCGTCTGCACGAACTCCCACACCGCCTCGTCCAGCCAGCCCAGGTGCTTCTGGCAGAACTCGTTGAACCGCTCCGTCTCGAAGTAGCGGTCGGCCAGGGCCTCGTAGGCCGCCAGCTTCTCCCAGTAGCCCATGTCGGTGTCGGCGATGGCGAAGTACTCCTCCATGTTGCTGTCCAGCCGCATGCGTCGGTCGGTGGCCAGGCAGAAGGTGATCCAGGCGAAGAGCGCCTTCACCGCCCACGGAAAATAGAAGTGCAGGCTGGTGACGTGCATGTCGGGGCAGGCGTTGGCGTAGTCAATGGGCTGCATGAGGCCATCCTTGAGGATCGCCTCGCACGAGTTGACCTCCCAGTGGAAGAAGGCGTTGATGACCTTGGTGATGGCGATGATCTCCCGTCGGCGCTCTGGGCTGAGGAAGTCGTTGTCAATGGCGTAGCGAGCGTGCTGCGGCTGCTCCGGCTGGTAGCGCATGGGCTGCACTTGGGGGCCGATGCCCAGCGCGCGCACGAAGGCCTCGTAGTTGTCCAGCGCCGTCTGCAGGTGCATCATGGTCTGGCCGGAGCTGTCGTAGGCCGCCATCAGCTCCCACTGGTTGTTGATGCGGCTGACCCCTCGCCAGCCGCCGCCGTCGAAGGGCTTCATGTAGAGGGGATAGCCGAACTCGCGCGCAGCGATGGCGGGCAGGTCGAACCAGTCGTAGTACTTGCGCGCTGTCTCCTCGTAGCCGGGCCGGTTGGGGAAGGACTTGAGGGGGATCAGCCAGGTCTTGGGCACGTGCAGCCCCAGGCGCATCATGGCCACGTAGGCCGAGTGCTTCTCCATGCTCTGAAAGGTGAAGGGGCTGTTCAGCAGGTAGACCCGGTTGTAGAGCGCCGCCTTCTTGATCCACTCCCGCGGGTTGAGCTGCCAGTGGCCCAGCCGGTCCACCACCAAATGGTACGACGTGCCGGCCCGCAGGTCGAAGGGGTGGACCCGCACCCGCTCGATCTCGACGTTCAGCGGCTCGCCGTTGTACACCACGGGCGGGTTGTAGCGCCGGAACAGGATCTCCAGCGCAGTGGGCCAGTCCTCCTCCTCGGCGCTGATCAACAGTCCGATCTTACGGTATTTCATCGCAACCTCCTCACGGGGCTCCCAGAGCCTTGCCGAAGTGATAGGCGATCTGCTTGCGCCACCAGTACCAGTGGTGCTCCACGTCGTGGCCCCAGATGTCCAGCTCGTGGCTGATGCCCTTGGCGGCCAGGATGGCCGCGAAGCGCCGCGCCTCGTCTAGGCACTTGTCCTCCCACGCGCCCTGGCCCACCACCAACACCAGGTGGGTGTCGCGGCGGATGCGCTCCAGCGTCTCACCGTGCAGGTGGTAAGCATAGGCCAGGGGGTTGTTGAAGTAGACGTCCAGCGAGTCGCTGCGGCCGCACAGGGCCTCGATGTCGTAGCGGCCGCTCAGGCAGAGGGCGTAGTTGAAGATGTGCGGGTACTGCAGGGCGAAGTTGGCGGCGTGGTAGCCGCCCAGGCTGCAGCCGGTCACTGCGATGCGGATGTCGGGGGTCTCGCAGTCGCGGCGGATGCCCGGCACCACGGTGTTGACGATGAAGTCGCGGTAGGCGTTGTGGCGCTGCGCCCGCTCGGCCGGCGAGAGGGCTGTGTTCAGCCAGGACTCGTGGTCAATGCCGTCCACGCAGTAGAGCTTCACCTTGCCGGTTTCCAGCCAGGGCGCTACGGCGTCCACCATGCCGTTGTTCTCGAAGTCGTAGAAGCGGCCTCCGGCCGAGGGAAAGACCAGCACCGGCGGGCCGTAGTGGCCGAAGGCCAGCAGCTCCAGGGTGCGGTTGAGGGAGGGAGCGGGGAGGGTCAGGTAGCGGCGGAGCATGGAGGGGACCTTGGGAGATCTTACAGCAGGTCGTCGTCGGTGGTTGGGAAGAGGAACTGGAAGATCAGCGGCAGCCGCGCAGCCCAGGCCGTCTCGCTGTGGATGGCGCCCTCGTCCAGGTAGTAGACGAAGTCGCGGCCTTCGTCGTAGCCGGCTGCCAGCAGCGCCGCGCGCGCCAGCTGCGTGTCGCGCATGCCGTCGTCCCCGCGCGTGGGGGTACTGCGGGTGCCGCTGTCCAGCCACAGGCGCACGTCGCGGCGGGGCAGGCTGCGCAGCCGATTCACCGCCTCCATGCTGCCGTCCGGGTTGCGGGTGATCCAGAAGGAGGGGGAGAGGGCTGCGTGGTGGCGGGCGAAGTCGGGGTGCTCCCAGGCCAGGTACACCGACAGCAGGCCGCCCATGGAGGAGCCACACGTGGCGCGGGCGTCCCGGTCGGGCAGGGCCCGGTAGGTTTGCTCGACATAAGCAGCGACCTCGCGATAGTAGGCCGCCGTATGGTTGGCGCGGCCGGACACGGGGCGCAACGGCCGCTGGGGCTGCTCGGCCGCTTCTTCCGGCGTGACCGGCTTGGTGGGCCGTCGCGGGGGCGGCAGGTGCCTGGCGTAGGGGGGCAGGTACTCCAGGATGCGCTGTTCCTGGCCGTTGCCCACGCCCACGATGATGCACTCCCGCATCAGCCCCTGGCGGATCAGCAGGTTGGCGGTGATGTCGGCCTGCCACGAGCCGGCGTAGCTGTCGTCTACGAAGGCCTCGAAGCAGTTCTGGCCGTCGTGCATGTACAACACCGGGTAGCGCTTCTCGGTGTGCTCGTCGTACCCGCGCGGCAAGTAAATGTACAGCGGCCGTGGGGAGAGCCGGCCCTTGAACTCGGGGATCTTGACCACCTGCGGAGGCGAGACCACCGGCGCCGGCCGGTAGCCGAAGGCTTGGTGGTCCTGGAACCAGACCCGACGCAGGGTGGTGGTATAGAAGGGCGCAAACTCGGGCTGCTCACAGCGTCCATCGCCTAGGTCGAGCCGAAACTGCCACTCGCCGTCGGCCGGCAAGCTGCTCAGCTCGGCTACCCAGATGCCCTCGTCAGCGCTGCGGCCGCTGCCCACCCAGCTCATGGGCAGGCGCAGCACGCCGTCGTCCAGGCGGATCTCCAAGGTTGGCTCGTAGGCGTGGCCCAGGTAGAAGAAGCTACGAGGCGGCAAGGACAGCGTCATTCCCAGGGGAGCGTTGAAGGTCGGCGTTGTGCGGACGAGGAGGCGGGCGCCACAGGGACGAGGGCCGGGACCGGCGGCGAGCCCTCGGCCGGTCGCTATCCGGTGGCGTCCTGGATCGTGGCGCCCTTTAACCACTGCCGCCAGGCCGCCTCGAGCGACTGGACGTCGGCGCCGAAGCGGCGGCGCAGGATCTGGTGCAGGTGTCGCGGCGCGCCCTCCAACAGCCGACCCACTGCGTCCGGGCCGTAGCTTTCCTGCATGAAGGTCAGCATCAGGCGGAACTGTGCTGCTATGAGAGGCCTAGCGTCGTTGTCAATGGCCACGCTGCGCCACAGCGCATCCAGTGGGAGGGGCTGCCGGCCGTCGCGAATGTGTTTGACAAAGGCGATGTCGTCCGGCAGGGCTATGTTGGCCAGCTCGGCCGCCGCCCAGTCGCCCACCGCCGACCACAGGGCCGGCGCGGCCTCAGGGGCCTTGATCTGCGCCAGGCGCCAGCCGATCTGGCGGGTCAGCTGGTGGTAGAAGGCGGGGGTGGGCCGGCCGGCGGGGTCCACGCCTAGCTGCCAAGGAGAGGGCACGACCAGGACGCCTGCCTCGAAGGTGGGGCCGTCCACTCCTGGCGGCATGAGCCGCACGCTCAGCTGCGGCCCGCTGCCCCGGCAGCGCAGCTCGCTGCACAGGGTGACGTAGGCGCCCTCGGCCGCGTTGATCAGGTCGGGGACAAAGGGCTCGTCCACCTGGCGGTAGTAGACGGTGAAGTGGGTGGACTGCTGCACGCCCTCTGGGCCCAGCAGCGCGGGATCGCCGGGCGCCAGGCGCCAGACGTTTTCCACGCGATACAGGGGCACCCGCTTGCGCAGCGGCGGACCGTCGGCCCTCACCTCCACCACCTCGGCCAGGGCATAGTCGCCCCGCAACGCCACCGACGTGACCCGCACCTGGTCGGGCAGCCCGTCCGCCGGCGCAGCCAGCAGCGCCTCCCGCTGTTGCTCCTGCCAGACCGGGTCCGAGGGGTCCAACAGCTTCGTGAGCAACCCCTGGTCGCCGTCGCGGCGAGCATCCAGCAAAGTCTGCAGCGTGGCCTCGATGTCCTGCCGCGCGGCCTGCTCGCCCTGGTGGGCGCGCCAATAGAGCACACCCGCCGCCAGGGCCACCACGGCCAGGGGCACGCCGACCAGCAGGGCTACCAGGCGCGGCCGCAGCCAGCGGGGGGCGGCCGGGCGGCTGCGCGCGATGGTGACGGCCTCTCGCGGGGCGGCCGGCAGAGGGGTGGGCTCGGTCTCCCAGACGACGGCGGGAGTGTCGCCTCGGCCGTCGTGGGAGGGGATATGTTCGCCTTCGTGCCAGTTCAGTTCAACGCCCATGTCGCACACTCACATCTACTGCACGCACTACTTCTTCAGTTCCGTTGTCCAGTCGAATGCACAGCGCGCCGTCCTCCAGGACACGCGTGGCTAGGCCGCTTAGCTGGCGGCCGTCGGGCAGGTGGGCCGCCACCGGCCGCCCCAGGGTGACGAGGCGAGCAGCCCAGGCGGCTGTCGGGCTGTCCCCGCGTCGGAGCGCCAGGTAGTGGGCCTCGATGCGCTCCAGGATGGCCAGCAGCAGGTCGGCCACGTCCACGGGCCGCCCCAGGATCTCGGCCAGGCTGACGGCGATGGGCCGGAGCAGGGGCTGTTCGCCGAAGTCGGTGTTGACGTTGAGGCCCAGGCCGACCACGGCATAGGCCATGCGGCCGTCCTGGAAGGCAGCCTCGGCCAGGATGCCGGCCAGCTTGCGGCCCTGCCACTCCAGGTCGTTGGGCCACTTGAGGTCCACCCGCAGGCCACAGGCTGCCTCGATCCCCTCGGCTGCGCCCAAGGCCACGCCCATGGTCAGCCAGGAGACGCGCTCCGGGGACAGGTTGGGGCGAAACAGCAGGGACAGGTACAGGCCGCCCGCCGGCGGGGACCACCAGGAGCGGCCGCCGCGCCCGCGGCCCGCAGTCTGCTCGCCGGCGACCACCGCCAGCCCCTCGGCCGCGCCCGCCTCGGCCTCGGCGCGCGCCAGGTACTGCGTCGAGGGCACGCTGGCGTAGTAGCGCAGCGGCCGGCCCAGCAGCCGGGTGCGCAGGCGGGACTCCAGGTCAGCGGGGTCTATCATCGCAGGTCGGGGGTAAACTCTCCAGGCGAAGGGATACGCGCATGGTACACGCTGCGCAGCGGTCTGTCAAGTGAGGGGCGAGGGGGTGGGGGAGGTTGGGGGCGATGAGGAACTCAGGGGAACTTGGGGGAAGTGGGAGGTTGTGGCGTTGTTTGCTAGAAAGCGGCGCCTGGCATCGGTGGACGCCAACAGCCGCAGCGTCGTCCCAAAGCGCTGGCGTCGGCTCTCCACAAGGCTGTGGCCGGCTTACCGAGCCGCAGCGAGCGCACGACCCACTGAAGCGTTTACTCACGCCGTCCCCTTGAGGTCCTGGCTGGGTTTACAGAAGAGGCCCGATGGAATAGAATGCTGGTAGCGCTGCGGCGCATCGCCCTATGGCCGAGCCAACCCAACTGGTTCCTCTCACTCGCCCCGAGTTCTACAAGCTGGCGCGCCGCTGCCGGGACTTCAGCGCCAAGCTGGCCACCCGCGACCACGACGTGGTGGACCCGGAGATGTGCGCGGAGTTCAACGCGTTCCTGGCGCAGGTCCGGCGCTATGACCGCCTGGCCGGCCCCCTGGCCTCCTTGCGCCCGGCGCGGCCGGTCACCCGCCGGGCGGTCGTGGGCGTGGCGCTGGTGTTGTGGCTGCTCACTCTGGTCTTCGGCGGCCTGGTGATGTCCTCCACGGCCTGGCTCGTGGCGCTGAGCTGGAGCTCCACGGCCATCCTGCTGGTGCTGCTGATCCCGCAGAGCACCTACGGCACTACGGTGGAGCAGATCGAGGGCCGGGTGCTGGCGGTGGTGGAGGCGCTCCAGGAGATTTTGGCCGGCGGGGAGATGGGGTTCACGGAGGCGGCTTTCTTTCAGGTGCGAGACCTGCTGCAGGAGACGGCGGCCGACCTACGCCTCCAGACTCTCGGCCGCAGCGCCGGGTGGCGATGAGGGGTATCCTTTTGTTGCGCAACTGCACAGCGGTTGCGCTACTGCACCGCCCGCGCCGCTATCGCCACGTTCCAGTCGTGCTCTGTCGGCGGTTCGTGACGCCTTGTAGCGCAACTGCACAGCAGTTGCGCTACACCGCGCGCTGCGATTGCGACGTTCCAGTCGTGCTCTGTCGGCGGTGCGTGACACCGTGTAGCGCCACTGCACAGCAGTTGCGCTACACCGCGCGCGCTGCGATTGCGACGTTCCAGTCGTGCTCTGTCGGCGGTGTGTCACACCGTGTAGCGCCACTGCACAGCAGTTGCGCTACTACACCGCCCGCGCCGCCATCGCGACGTTCCGGTCGTGCTCTGTCGGCGGTGCGTGACACCGTGTAGCGCAACTGCACAGCAGTTGCGCGACTGCACCGCCCGCCCCCCCATCGCCACGGTCCAGTCGTTCTCTGTCCGCGGTGTGTGACACCGTGTAGCCCCACTGCACAGCAGTTGCGCGACTACACCGCGCGCGCTGCGATTGCGACGTTCCAGTCGTGCTCTGTCGGCGGTGAGTCACACCGAGAGGAGCCGCAGCGCAGCAGATGCGCGACTCCGCCGCCCGCGCGGCTC
>JANWYQ010000192.1 GCA_025055015.1 Caldilineales bacterium | reverse complement strand
CACGCCCCTGCTCCCGACAGGGATTCGAGGCTTGAGCCGGTCATTCGTGCAGGCCCACCCGTCCAAACCCACCGGCTCAAGCCGCGACGCGGCCCATGACCGAAACCACCGGCCCAGGCCACGCCCCGTCCTCCCGACAAGGATTCGAGGCTTCAGCCGGTCCTTCGTGCAGGCCCACCCGTCCAAACCCACCGGCTCAAGCCTCAGCGCCGCCCATGACCGAAACCACCGGCCCAGGCCACGCCCCTGCTCCCGACAGGGACTCGAGGCTTCAGCCGGTCCTTCGTGCAGGCCCACCCGTCCAAACCCACCGGCTCAAGCCTGGACGCGGCCCATGACCGAAACCACCGGTCCAGGCCTCGCAGGTGGCTCAGGGGGAGGCATAATCTTAGTGCCATTGGGCTCTAGCCGGGGATCGTCGGGAGGAGTGGTGGCGGGTAACCCGCCTGAAGGCTCGAGTCCGGGGAGGGAGGGGGAGGCTGGTTGCTCCGGCGGAGTCGAGGCTTTCGCCGGGGACGGTCAACCCGCCTGAAGGCTCGAGTCCGGGGAGGGGAGAGGGAGGGAGGGGACTTGTGGTTCGGACGAAGGCGTCGCTTTTGCCCGGGGACGGTAGGGAGGAGCGACGGATGATAACCCGCCTGAAGGCTCGAGTCCTCTTATGGGGGGAGGAGAGAGGGAGGTGGGTTGCTCCGGCGGAGCTTTAGCCGGGGAGGATCGTCGGGAGGAGAGGTGGCTGTTAACCCGCCTGAAGGCTCGAATCCTCTTATGAGGGGGGGGAATCCTCTTATGGGGCGAGGGGGACGAGGGAGGCCGACGGGCTGTCGGCGTTAGGTGTCAACGTCGAAGTCGTCGCCCTCGAGGTGATCTATGACCGGATAACGCCGCCAACACTCATCGAGCCACTCCTGGCCTTTGCTCGCCAGGTAGTGTTGGTAGCTGGAGTAGGGCCAGTCCTCCATGCGCTTGACATATCTATGCTTAACTGGATTGTGGTGGATGTAGTTGAAGCGCGTCCAAAAGCCGGCTTTGTCGAGAATGCAAGTGTCCCAATAGTTGTGCCAGACCTGACGGCCGAGGATACCGTGCCGTCGGTTGACCTCTCGGGAGGTAGCACCGTGGAGCCGTCCGAAGAAGCGCGGCAAGTCCTTGCCAACCCGCGACTTGAAAAGGATGTGATAGTGATTGTCAAGGACAACCCATGCCACGAGCCTGATCCCGTAGGTCTTGACGAGCTCGTCCAGCTCGTCGAGGAGGAGCTGCTTCAACGCAGGCGCCGCGAAGTAGCGACGGCCGTACAGGGTCGAGGAGGTCACGATATACCAGGTGTCGTCCAGCAGGATATGCGGTGGATGGTGGCTCATGGCCTCTCAGCCCCTGCCAGGAAGCTCTCCGGCATCTGCACCGTCACCACCTCTCCCCGGGCGCAGACCTGGCCCTCGGCGGACAGGGTGACCTGCACCACCACCTTGCGCCCCTTGATCTCCACCGCCCGGCCGCGCAGCTCCAAGGGCGGCCCCAGCGGCGTCGGGCGCAGGTAGTCCACCTTCAACGACGCCGTCACGAAGCGCAAGGGGGGCTCGGTGTCCATGCCGCGGCCCTCGGCGTGGTAGGCCGCCGCAGCGGCGGTGCCGGTGGCGTGGCAGTCAATCAGCGAGGCGATCAGCCCGCCGTACACGAAACCGGGAATGGCCGTGTGGTAGGGTCGCGGGGTGTACACGCAAACGGCCTCTTCGCCGCTCCAGTAGCTCTTGATCTGCAGGCCGTGCTCGTTCAGCCGGCCGCAGCCGTAGCAGTAGCTTAGCGCGTCGGGGTAGTAGTCCTGGATCGCTTGGTCGGCCATGGGCAGGAAAAAAAGTTGGCAACTCGCACAGAGTTGCCAACTTTCGCCTTTCTACGGCATGGGCTACAGGTCGCTGGTCATGATGAACAGCGGCCGCATCTCGAAGCTGCGGTAGTGCGGCCGCAGGCGCTCGGTGTTGTAGTCCCGCTCCACGTTCACCTGCTTCTTGGTGGCCGTCACCACGTCAATAGGCAGGCTGTCGTAGCGACCGTTCCTGAGCACCACCAGCCGGCCGTGCACGCCCTGCAAGATCAGGTCCAAGGCCAAGTTGCCGTAGGCCATGGGCACGATGGAGTCGATGGCGTCAGGGTCGCCGCCGCGCACCAGGTAGCCCAACCGCTGGTTGATCACATTGATGCGCTTGCCGTTGTTGTACTTGGGCGACAGCTCCTTCAGCTTGGCCGACACCAGGTCGCCGATGCCGCCCAGCTTGGCGTGGCCGTACATGTCCCGCTCGGTGCTCTGGAACACCATCTCGCCGCCCTCGAACATGGCCCCTTCCGACACCAGCACGATGGAGTACTTGCTGGGGTTCTTGTTGCGGTCGTACACCAGCAGCTCGGTGAGCTGCTCGATGTTGAACTTCCACTCGGGGATCACGCAGCGGTTGGCAGCGCCGGCCATGGTAGGCAGCATGGCCGTGAACCCGGCGTAGCGGCCGAACACCTCCACCACCAGGAACCGCTCATGGGAACCGGCCGACGTGCGCAGGGTGTTGATCAGGCTGATGGTGCGGGAGACGCAGGTGCTGAAGCCGA
The DNA here is from genome assembly GCA_025055015.1 of Caldilineales bacterium. Lineage (GTDB taxonomy): Bacteria > Chloroflexota > Anaerolineae > JAAEKA01 > JAAEKA01 > JANWYQ01. Next base: position 56,882 of record JANWYQ010000192.1, on the reverse strand, counting down.
TACAGTAGTCGGTGCCCGGCACGTCGTTGTCCATTGTCTTGGGGATGCCGATGACCTTCACCCCCTTCTGGTAGAGGTGGACGCCGTAGCTCAGGGTGTCGTCGCCGCCGATGGGGATCAGGTAATCAATGCCCAGCCACTCCAGGTTTTGCAGCACCTCCGGCGTCAGGTCGTTGACGTCCTGGTTGTACGTGCTCCGCAGGTGTTCGGGCACGCTGGAGCGGGGGACTGTGCTGGGGCGCGTGCGGGAGGTGTGCAGGAAGGTACCACCCGTGCGGCCGGCGCGGTTTACGATCTCCTCGCTGAGATACATGTAGTTCTCGCTGTTGTCGTAGTCCTTCTCCCGGACAATGGACATCAGGCCGTTCCAGCCGCGGCGAATGCCGATCACCTGGTAGCCCTCCCGCAGGGCGCGGATGGTGACGGCGCGAATGGCGGGGTTCAGGCCGGGCACGTCGCCGCCGCCGGTGAGAATGCCGATCACGCCTTTAGGTGCGGTCATGGGAACACCTCCTTTCGCGCGGGACCAGCAGCCTCATCAGAGACCGCCGGTCCCGTGCATGCCGTTAGTAGATGCTGAGATAGCGGTCCAGCTCCCACTTGCTAACCGAAATCCGATACTCGTCCCACTCCAGGCGCTTGGCCTCGATGTAGCGCTCGTAGATGTGGTCGCCCAGGGCCTCGCGCATGAGGGGGTCAGCTTCCAGCTCCTCGATGGCCTCGGCCAGGCTGCCGGGCATGGTGCGCAGCTCGCGGCGCCGCTCCTCGCCGATGTGGTAGAGGTCCTCCTCGGCGGGCGCCGGCGGCTGCATGCCCTTGGCGATGCCGTCCAGCCCTGCGTGCAGCATGACCGCAAAGGCTAGGTAGGGATTGGCGCTGGGGTCGGGGCAGCGCAGCTCCACGCGGGTGGACTGAGGTTGGGCCGGCCGCACGCGCGGGACGCGAATGAGGGCTGACCGGTTCATGCGGGCCCACGAAATGTAGACCGGCGCCTCATACCCGGGCACCAGGCGCTTGTAGGAGTTCACCAGGGGCGCGATGACCGCGGAGAAGCCGCGGGCGTGGGCCAGCTGGCCGGCCACGAAGCTCAAGGCCAACTGAGAGAGGCCATAGAGGCCGTTGGGGTCCACAAACGCGTTCTTGCCCGTGCGTTTGTCCATCAGGCTCTGGAGCACGTGCATGCCAGAGCCGTTGATGCCCAGGATCGGCTTGGGCATGAAGGTGCAGTACAGACCATTGATCTGGGCGATGGCCTTGAGGGTGATGCGCAGGGTCACGGCGTTGTCGGCCGTCCGCAGCGCGTTGCCGTATTTGAAGTCAATCTCGTGCTGGCCGATAGCCACCTCGTGATGCCCGGCCTCCACCTCGATGCCGAAGGCCTGCAGCGCGCGCACCATCTGGCGTCGGACGGTGTGAGCCAGGTCGGTGCTTACGTCGAAATAGCCGGCCAGGTCGTGGGGCTCCAAGGGCAGCAGGTCGCCGTTGGCGTGGGGCTTGAACAGGAAGAACTCCAGCTCCGGCCCTGTGTTGTAGATATAGCCCATCTCCTCGGCCTTGGCCAGGGCCCGCTTCAGCACGTAGCGGGGATCGCCGGCAAAGGGCTCGCCGTTCGGGGTATACACGTCGCAGATGACGCGAGCGGTGGCCACGTCGTCGTTGCCCCAGGGGACCACGGCGAAGGTGTCCAGGTCGGGCACCAGGTACATGTCGCTCTCAGCGATGCGGGCGAAACCCTCGATGGAGGAGCCGTCGAACCAGATGCCGTGGTCCACGGCGGTGTTCCACTGGTCGAGCGGAATCGTGATCTGCTTGACGATCCCCGCGATGTCGGTGAACTGGAGGTTGATGAAGCGAACGTTTTGGGTGGCGATAATCTCAGCAACCCGTTCTACGGCTGCCTTGTCAATGGACATAAAAGGCTTCTCCTTCGGAGTAGGGATTGACACAAAAAAAGCGACGCACCAAGGATGGCACGTCGCTGTGTCACTGCGACGCTATTCTATCCCAGTCGGGCCCGCTTGACCAAAATTCACGGACCGATGCGCTGGTCCTAGCAGGGCCCAGCGGGCTGTGGCTTGCTAGCTGTCAGCCGGCGCCCGCAACGCCTCGCCGAGCAGCACCAGGGCCACGCCGAACAGAAGGCCGGCCAGACCGGCCAGCAGCGCTAACGGCAGCCCCTGCAGGCCCGACGCGGAGGTGGGCAGCCCGGCCGGCTCCACCACCTCGAAGTAACCCACCTCGGCCACCTGCCGCTCCTTGAGCTCCGCCTCGGTCAGTTTGTTGCGGAGGAAGTCGTAGTCCGCCTGGGCAGCAGCCAGGTCGGCCAACAGCGCTTCGTACTGGCTGCTGAGGCCGATGAGCTGCGCCAGCTCGGCGCTGCGCTGGGCGATGACCTGGTCCTGGGCGTCCGCCGCGGCCCGCTGGCCGGCGGCCAGCGCCTCTTGCGCCTCCGCGTTGGCCCGGTACGCCGCCGCTTGGGCCGTCTGTTCTTTCACCTGTTCGGCCACGCCGTCCACGTCGGCGCCCTCGGCGGGAGCGCTCAGGCTGGTTCGCAGCTGCTCTGCAGCGGCCTCCGCCTCGGCGGTTCGGCGTCGCCAGTACTCGGCCGCCGCCTCTGCCCGCGCCGCCTCGGCCAACAAGCCAGCGCGCGTGGACCGCAAAGCCCGGAGCTCGTCCTGCAGCGCGGCCATCTCGCGCGTCAGGTCGGCCAGTCCATGCTGAAGCTGGAACTGCGCCAGGGCCGCTTGGGCTGCCGCCACCTGCCGTTGTTGGCGGTCCAGCTCCGAGCGCAGGAACTGTCCCGCCTCTCGGGACGGCCTGACCTGCAACGCCTGGTAGTGGGCGATGGCGTTCTCCACGTGGCGGGTGAGCACCTGCTGCGCCTGCTCCGGGGTTGCGTCGGCGTAGGCCACGGTGACATACACTCCCTGGATGGAGACGTCCAGCCGGCTGAGCAGCTCCCGCGCATCGCCGGGCAGTCCAAGGTCGCCGATGGTGCGCCAGGCCACCGTGGGGCTGCGCACGATGTCCACGAAGTCAGAGACGAGGATCCCCACCTGGTCGTTGACGCTAGTGGTGGCCAGCCGGGTGAAGAGGGTCACCTCCTGGGTGTCCAGCACGTTCACCTGGAGCCGGGTGGACGTGCGATAGGAGGGCGGGATCCGGCTGCCGAACACGAGGGCTGCCACGGCCGCCGCCACGGCCAGCAGCGCAATCAGCCACCACCGACGGAGCAGGGCAGCGGCCAGGGAGGGTTGCGAAGGCTCGACAGTCTGTGACATCAAGAGGTTCCTCGCCGGTGAAGGGACGGCTGGCCTAGGCCGTCCGTGGTTTGCGCTGGCGCCAATAGCCGACGGCCCGCTGCACCTGGCGGCGCAGGTCGGCATCGCGCCAGTAGAGCAGCCCCGCATACACCGCCACCATGAGCGCGCCGCCGGCCAGCAGGGCTGCTACGTCCCACAGACCCAGCGCCATCAGCCCGCGGGTGAGGCCCAGGCCCAAGGCGCCGCCCAGGCCGGCCATGAGCAGCAGCGGCGCCAGCAGCCGGCCGTAGGCCGCCATCCGGGCCTCCAGGATGCGATTGGACAGGGCGCCGGAGATGAAGAAGTCCACCAGCGCCACCGCCGCCGACAGCACGCACACGCCGACCACGCCTCCCAGCCGGATGGCCGGGTACAGCAACACCGCCATGGTGGCCAGCCGCCAGGCCGCGATGCCGCTAAGCCACTGCGGCTTGCCGCCCGCCTGGAACACGTTGCCCATGTTGGCCGCCACGGAGCGCAGCAGGCCGTACACCGCCAGCCACTGCATCGGGACGATGGCCGGCGCCCACTGCTCGTTCAACACGGCGTACACGAAGTCGTGGGCAAAGACCACGGTGGCCACCGCGATGGGAACCGCCAGCAGGGACACGTAGCGCACTACCTCGAAGTAGATCTGACGCATGCGCTCTCGCTCGCTCTGCAGAACGCTGAAGGCCGGGAAGGTCACCCGGCTCACCAGCCGCGTGATGTTGGTGGCCGGCAGGTTGGAGATGCGATAGGCCATGCCGTAGTGGCCCAGCGCGGTGTCGCCCAACATGCGACCCACGAAGAGGTCGTCAATGTTGGTGATGCCGAAAATCAGCACCTGGCTCGCCGTGACGTGCTTGCCGTAGCCGAAGAGCTGGCGGAAGAGCCTGCGGTCGAACTCCAGGCGGGGTCGCCACGGGTGCACCAGGTAGACCAGGCCCGTGCGCAGCACGCTGTCGGCCACCTGGCCCCACACCAGGCCCCACACCCCAGCGCCGGCCACCACCAACCCCAGGGCCACCAAGTTGCCCCCCAGGCTGGCCAGGAACTCCGGCAGCACCTTCTTGCGGAAGTCCATCTCCTTGTACAGCAAGGAGAAGGGCACCCGGCTCAGGCTGCTGATCACGATGGTCAGCGCTAGCACCCGCAGCACGGACGTGACCTCCGGCGTGCGGAAGAAGGCCGCCACCAGGGGCGCGGCGGCGAAGGCCACGGCGTACAACGCCAGGCTGCTGACCACGATGGTCCAGTGCGCAGTCTGCGAGGCCTTGGTCACGTCGGCCTGGCGGTAGATCAGCGCCGCGCCGAAGCCGAGCTCCTGAAAGAACACCAGGGAGTTGATGGCCAGGGTGGCGATGCTCACCAGGCCGAAGCTGCTGGGCGCGAGCAGCCGCGCCATCAGCAGGGTGACGACCAGGCTCAGGGCCCGGCCCGCCACCATGGCGCCCCCCTCCCACAGCATCCCCTGGGACACCTTCTGGCGCAGGGTCATGGGCTGTCCCCTTCCTTGCGGCCCACCAGGATCAGGTCGCGAGCAAAGAGGGTGGGCCACCGGGAGACCAGGAAGTCGTAGCCTCGGCTGGGCAGGCCGTGGCGCAACCAATCGGGGTAGAGGCCGCGCGCCCACAGGCTGCTGCTGCCCTCCACCCCCTCCAGGACCACCCCGCGGGCGGCCAGCAGCCGACGCAGATCGGGCAGGGTGAAGAAGCGCAGGTGGAGCCAGTCGGTGGGAGTGTGCTCGACATAAGGAAAGCGACCGGTCAACAGCCACCAGCGCACGCGCCAGTGGGCCGTGTTGGGCACGCACAGCACCAGCCGTCCTCCCGGCCGCAGCACCCGCACGCACTCGTTGAGGTAGCGGTCGTAGTCCACCCGGTGCTCCATCTGCGAGTCGGAGATCACCACGTCGAAGGCGGCATCGGGAAAGGGCAGCGGGCTGCGGTCCAGGTCAAGCTGCAAGGCCGGGATGCCCCGATCGCGCGCCTGGCAGGCAGCCACGTGGGAGAGGTCGGTGCCGACCAGATGGGCGCCCAAGGCGGCCAGCCGCGCCGCCAGCACGCCGGAGCCGCAGTCCACCTGCAGCACGCGGTCGCCCCGATGCACGTGCTGGGCCAGCCGGCCCTGGCGGCGATGGTCGAACGCGCCGCTGTGCTGTTGCCAATAGGCGTCGTAGAAGGCGGCGAAGTCCACGGCCTAGTCCCCTTGCCAGATCAGGGGCAGGTACAACGGCGGCGGCGCGTAGTAGAGCCCAAAGTCAATGTCGCTGACGGTGATGCCGGCCGGCACCACCACCGTGCGCTGCGCGGGGGTCGTCTGCCGGTAGAAGTGCGCGCCGCCGTGGCTGATGGTGTACATCAGGCCCGCCGGCAAGTTGTCCATGCGGTAGGTGCCGTCGGCCTTGCTGCGGGTCTGGGCTACCGGGGTGCCGTTGCGGCTGGCCGTGATGGTCACGTTGGCGAGGCCGATCTCGTTGGGGTCAGGGACGCCGTTGCGGTTCACGTCGTGCCACACCAGGCCACGCACCGAGCCCACGGCCGGCGTGGGGGTGCGGGTGGGGGTGGGCGATGGGGTCGCCGTGGGGGTGTCGGTGGCGGTCGGGGTGACCGTGGGCGTGGCGGTGGGGGTTGGGGTGGGCGTGTTGGTGGGCGTGGGGGTGAAGGTCGGGGTGGGCGTGAAGGTGGGCGTGGGTGTGGGCGTCGGCGTGTACAGCGGATACACCACCAGCAGCCGCGGTCGGCGGTCCAAGGTGGGGTGCTCGCTGCTGGCCAGCTTGTTCTCCACGGCGCCGGTATCGCTGCGCAGGGCCAGGCCGAAGTGAGCCGCCGGGTTGGACAGCCACTGGCGCACCAAGCCGGTGATGTCGAAGCCGATGCGCAGGCCGCCCCCCTGCATGGTGCGCGTGTCTACCGCCGTTCCCTCGCGGTCGGCCGGCACGGCGTTGGCGCCCGGCTGCGCCCACGGCTGGCCCGGCGCTGCTAACAGGTAGGTGGCCGAGCCCTCCTGCCAGCCGCGGTTGAGCTTGTAGGCGCCCACCTGGGCCGCGTTGCTGTTGCTGGACTCCACCAGGTAGACGCTGAACGCAGCTGCGTGCACGCCGACCTCGGTGGCCTGGGGCGGCAGCCCGCTCAGGTCGAAGCGGAAGAGGCCGTTGTGGTCGCTGGAGGGCGCGCCTCCCCGCACCCGCACCAGCGTCTCGCCGCCGTAGTTGGTGGTCTGGTTCCAGGCGCTCAGGTAGGTGTCGGCGGTGCCGGCGTAGCTGCCGACGCCCTCCTGCAGGGTGACGGTGCCCACGGGCAGCGGGGAGTCGCCGGGGTAGATCGTCAGCCGGTGTAGGCCGCTCTGCAGGCTGAGGGCGAGTCGGCCTCCGGCGGGCGCTTGGCTCTGGGCCTGATAGGCGGCCTGGTCCACAGCCAGGCTCTCGACCACATAGCGGCTGGCCGACCATCCCAGCGCGGCCAGGTCCATGCTTGCGTCCGCGCCAAAGCGGTCGAAGACGGAGAGCGTCAGCCGGCCCTGGCCGTCCGGCCCGCCTGCTGCCTCGCTCCAGCGATTGCCCGCCTCGCGCTGGACCAGGCGCAGCCACCAGTAGGCCGTGGTCTCGTCGGTGACGAAGCTGATCTGGGTGGGCGCCGGGCCAAGCTGGTGCTGCGCCAGCCAGTCCAGGGTGGCGCCTAGGCCGCCGGGCGGCGGCGCCACGTGGTCGCCGACGATGGTGACCAAGGTGACCGGCGCGGTGGGCAAGGCGCTGCGCACTGCGTCGTACAGGTCCTGGGAGTGGTGAGGCGGCACGGTGGTGTCGCCGGTGGCCAGGTAGATCAGCAAGGGGATGCGGCTGAGGTTGCGCGCGTAGCGCAGCGGCGAGCGGCGCTGGTACTCCCACGGGTTGTCGTCGGGCGTGCCGCTGCACTCTCGGGCGATCAGGTTGCGCCGCCACTCCGGCGACTCGTAGTACCAAGCGGCCAGGTCGGTGGGCCCGCGGTCGTCCACCACGGCAGCGAAGAGGTGGGGGTTCTTGGCGGCGGTGATGGTGGCGATCTGCCCACCCATGGACTCGCCCAGCAGGTAGATGCGGCTGGGGTCCACGTTGTAGCGGGCGCGCACCCAGGCGATGGTGTCCAGGATGTCGCGCTGGCTGGCGCGGGAGGCTAGGGGGTGCATGTACTCCGGGTTGGGCGCCGCGCTGCGCTCGCCGTGCATGTCGGCGGAGGCCACCAGCCAGCCGCGCGCGTTGGCGAGGCCGGCGTACTTGCCCATGACGCCCCAACGGTCGTCGGCAAAGCCGTGGACGGTGACCAGCAGCGGCGTGGGCTGGTTGGGCTCGTAGCGCGAGGGCACCATCACTGCGGCCGGCTGGGTGGTGTTGTCGTAGCTGCTGGTGAAGGTGAAGCCCACGAACACTGCGCCCAGCACGCCGTCGCCCTCCACGATCAGGTGGACGTTGGTCATGCCCCACTGGTCCACCTGGTTGTCCCACGTCCGGCCGGGCTTGATCTCAACGGTGTTGGAGCCCTGGCGCAACAGGCCCACGGGGATCTCCCAGCGCTGGGTGGCGCCGGCATGAGGCGCGCACCAGGGGCCGTTAGTGATGCCGCCGGGCGCGATGATGCTCTGGCCGATCACCTGGCCGTTGACCAGGATGTCAGCACGAGAGGCCACGTTGAACTCGTCGCCCACCAGCCAGGCGCGGGTGGGGGTGCCCTCCCACGCCAGCAGCAGGCGGGCGATGGGGCGGTCGTCGCCGTAGCCCACGAAGATGCAGTCGGCTTTGGTGGAGGTGGCCGAGCCGGGGGAGGGGGCCAGGGGCTCGGCCTCGGCGGGCCGGGCTAGCGGACCCAGACGCAAGCCGGCGGCTGCGGCCGGCAGGGCCAACAGGGCCAGGAGCAACACCAAGCTGGTCAAACGCTCTTTCCGCATAGCTCACAAAGAGGCCGCACCCAGGGTGCGGCAACGGTTGAAGGACGTGCGAGATGCGATTATACCGCAAACGGCGGCAGCGGGCGAGTCGTTCCACCCCGCAGCCATAGGCAGCGCAGTGGACAAGCCCGACCGGCGGGTCGCGCTCAGTCTAGCCCCCGATCATGAAAAAGGGATGAACGCCAACCGCCCCCCGTGTGACAGTTTTGCAAGCGAGACGCTGCGTCGGATGCGCGGCCGCCGCGGGATCGTCGCACCCTCGCGCGCCCGCGCGACCGGCCGCGGCACTTCCGCTTTCAGGCGACGCTGCGACCCGGAGCCGGCCGCAGCGTCGCCCTATCCTTCGCGTTCCTGCGCCCGCCACTCCCGCAGGATCTGGCGGAAGATGTCGGTCTCGGTGACGATGCCCACCAGCCGGCGGCGCTCCGGCCCTCGCAGCCCTTGCACCACCGGCAAACAGCCGATCTTGTGGGTCAGCATCAGCTCCACTGCGTCGGCTAGGCTGGTCTGCGGCGTCACCACGATGGGGTCCCGGGTCATCGCTTCCCACACCGTGAGCCACTGCTCCTCTGCGTCTGGGGCCAGGGGATTGGTGGCGGCTGCCTGGGCCGAGGTGGCCTCGCGCACGTCGCCCCAGCTCAGGATGCCCACCAGCTCTCCCTCCTCGTCCACCACCGGAAGGCGACGGACGCCGTGCTCCTCCATCAGCGCCCGTGCCTCCTCCAGGGGGGCCAGCGGGTCCACTACGATCACGCTGCGGGTCATCACCTCGCTCACGGTGTGGGGCATGGGGAACCTCCGGGCGAAACGGCTTAGGCCGGCACGGCGACCGCGGCCTGGCGTCGCAGGGCTGCCAGGCGCTCCTTCAGCAGCAAGCCCAGGCGGCGGATGCCCTCCTCGATCATCTCCGGTCGGGCGTTGGAGAAGTTGAGCCGCATGGTGTTGTGGCCGCTGCCGTCGGGGTAGAACGCGCTGCCCGGCACGAAGGCCACCTTGTGCCGCGCCACCGCCTCCTTCAGCAGCTCGGCCGCGTCCAGCTCCTCGGGCAGCCAGGCCCACAGGAAGAGGCCGCCGTCGGGCCGGGTCCAGGTGACCTCCTCCGGGAAGCAGCGCTCCATGGCGGCCAACATCACGTCCCGGCGCTCGCGGTACACCCGGCGGATCAGCTTGACGTGCTGGTCGAGAAAGCCATCCTTGATCAGCTCGTAGGCGATCATCTGGTTGAGGGTGCTGGTGTGCAAGTCCATGCCCTGTTTGCACTGCACACACCGCTGCAGCACCTCCACCGGCGCCACGATCCAGCCCAAGCGCAGCCCGGGGGCCAGGGTTTTGCTGAAGGTGCTGGTGTAGATCACGTTGCCGTGGAAGTAGCCGTGGCCGTCGCGCGCGCGGCTCTCCAGGTGGTCGCAGTCCAGCACCACCAGGGGCGGCAGGTGTTCGCCGGAGTAGCGGAGCTGGCCGTAGGGGTCGTCCTCGACGATGGGGATGCCGTAGTCGTCGGCCATGCGCACCAGCTCCATGCGCCGCTCCAGCGACAGGGTCACGCCGCCCGGATTTTGGAAGTTGGGCAGGATGTACATGAACTTGGGCCCGGAGCGCAGCGCCTCCTCCAGGTACTCGGTCATCAGGCCGTCCTGGTCAATGGGCACGGTGATGTAGCGGGCCTGGTAGGCGCGCCAGGCCTGCAGCGCGCCCAGGTAGGTGGGCCGCTCCGTGAGGATCTTGTCGCCGGGGTTGAGCAGCAACATGCCGATCAGGTCCAGGGCCTGCTGGGAGCCGCTGGTGATCATCACGTTGTCCTCGTGGGCCTGGACGCCGTAGCGGCGCATCATCTTGACGATGTGCTGGCGCAGGGGGAGGAAGCCCTCGGTGGCGCCGTACTGCAGCGCCTTGGGGCCGTACTCCCGCAAGACGGTGTCGGCGGCGCGACGGAACTCCTCCACCGGGAAGACCTCCGGCGCAGGCAGGCCGCCGGCGAAGGAGATCACGTCGGGCGCCTCCGTCAGCTTGAGCAGCTCGCGGATCACGGAGGCGGTCATGCCCTCCGTGCGCAGGGCGTAGCGATGGTTCCATGGAGTGGTCATCGGCTGGTTTCCTCTCTGTCTCAGGCCTCGGCGGCTCGGATCAACAGGACGGGGCAGGCAGCGCCCTGCAGCACCCGCTCGGCCACGCTGCCGTACACCCACCGTCGCACGCCGCCCCGGCCGTGGGTGGACATAACAATCAAATCGGCCTCCTGCGCCTGGGCCTGGTCCAGGATCATCTCGGCCACCGGGCCGTCGCAGACGACCGTGCGCACCCGCATCCCTTGGTTTTCCAGGCGGCCGGCCACGCTGCGCAGGTAGGCCTCGGCGTGCGCTCGCAGCGCCGGCAGGTCGGGGTCTGCGCCGGCCAGGATCAGGTCGGGCGCCACCAGGGTGTACGGCGACACCACCACCCGCAGGAGGATGAGCTCGCTGTCGAAGAGGCGGGCCAGCGCCTCGGCGTGGCCCAGCGCCCTCTCCGCCAGGGCAGAGCCGTCCAGGGGGACCAGCAGGCGGCGATACACGGCGCTGCCTCCTTTAGTAGGCGACGACGCGCTCGGCCACCACTAGGGCCCCGCGGCGCAGCGCGGCCAGGTTCGGCTCCAGCCAGCGCAGGTGGCGCTGCGGCAGGTGGGCCCGCAAGGCTGCCTCTACCGTCTCCAGGCGGACGATGCCGGTGGCCTGCACCAGCGTGCCCAGGGTGACGACGTTGGCCAGTCGTGCGTCGCCCATGCCGTTCTCGCTGACGCGGGCGGTCTCCTCCACCGAGATGTCGTTGGCCGGCACGGGGATCACCCGCAGGTCGGTGCGGTAAACCGGGCGCTGGATCAGCGAGCTGTTGTAGATGAGCAGCCCGCGCGGCTTGACCAAGCCCTCGTACTTGTCGAGGGAGGGCAGGTTGAGCGCGATCACCGCCGACGGGTGACGCACCAGGGGAGATCCCACCGGGTCGTCGGAGATCACCACGGTGCAGTGGGCCGTGCCCCCGCGCATCTCAGGGCCGTAGGACGGGATCCAGGTGACGTGTTTGCCCTCCTCCATGCCGGCATAGGCCAGCAGCTGGCCCGCGAAGAGCGCGCCTTGGCCGCCGAAGCCGGAGATGATGATTTCCTCGTGCATGGTGTGCTCCTTGTCACGTCCAGAGGACAGGCGCGGGGCGCCGGCTCAGCGCGCAGCCCGCGTGCGTTTGGTCAGCGGCACCACCGCCTCTGCCACCTTGTAGTCGCCCAGGGGGAAGACCGGGACCATGGCGTCCTCGATCCAGCGCAGGGCCTCCACCGGCGTCATGTGCCAGTTGGTGGGGCAGGAGGACAGCACCTCCACCAGGCTCAGGCCCAGGCCCTCCATCTGCACCATGAAGGCGGTCTTGATGGCGGCCTTGGTCTTGTTGACGTTGGCCACATCGTGCACCGAGCGCCGCACCACGTAGGCGGCGCCGGGCAACACGCTGATCAGCTCTGCCACGCGCATGGGGTAGCCGGCCAGGTGCGGGTCGCGGCCGTAGGGGCTGGACGTGGTCACCATGCCGGCCAGGGTGGTGGGCGCCATCTGGCCGCCGGTCATGCCGTAGTTGGCGTTGTTGACGAAGATCACCGTCAGGTTCTCCCCACGCAGGGCAGCGTGGATGATCTCGTTGGTGCCGATGGCGGCCAGGTCGCCGTCGCCCTGGTAGGTGAAGACGATCTTGTCGGGCTGGGTGCGCTTGAGGCCGGTGGCCATGGCCGGCGCGCGGCCGTGGGGCGCCTCGCAGCCGTCCACGTTGAAGTAGTTGTAGGCGAAGACGGCGCAGCCCACGGGCGCCACGGCGATGGTGCGCTCCCGGATGCCCAGCTCGTCAATGGCCTCCGCCACCAGGCGGTGGATCAGCCCATGGGTGCAGCCGGGGCAGTAGTGGGTGTAGACCTCGGTGAGCGCCTCTGGCCGGCGATAGACAACCTCGTACTGGGACAGGTCCGTGCTCATGGCTGGTCCCTCCATCACGCTTTGACGGCGGCCGACGCCACGACGGGCGCAACGCCCTGGTGGCCGTTGCGAGCCGGCCGATAGCCATCGCCCGGCAGGCTGGCCGCCAGCGAGGCCACCTGCTCGGCGATCTCGTCGGGCAGGGGCACCACGCCGCCCAGGCGGCCGTAGAAGCGCACCGGCGCGCGGCCGGCGACGGCGGCCTTCACGTCCAGCAGCATCTGGCCGGCGTTCATCTCCACCACCAGGATGCCGCGCACCTGGCCGGCCAGCTCGTGCAGCCGCTGCTCCGGGAAGGGCCACACGGTGATGGGCCGGAAGAGGCCCACTCGATAGCCCGCCTGCCGCGCCAGGCGCAGCGCCGACTTGCAGATGCGGCCGACGGTGCCGAAGGCCACCAGCAGCAGGTCGGCGTCCGCGGTCATCTCCTCTTCCCAGCGCACCTCGTTCTTGCGGATCTCGGCCAGCCGGGCCTGGATGCGTTGGTTAGCCCGCTCCAGCCCCTCGGCGGTCAGGTTCAGAGAGGTGAGGATGCGCGGCGGACGCCCCTTGGCCCCGCGCAGGGCCCAGTCCGGCCGTTGCTCCTCGGTGAGGGGCGGCCGCTCCGGCGGCATCTCCACCGGCTCCATCATCTGGCCGATCATGCCGTCGCCCAGGATCACCACCACGCAGCGGTATTTCTCCGCCAGGTCGAAGGCGTTGTAGACCATGTCCACCGCCTCTTGCACGCTGGAGGGCGCAAAGACCAGCGCGTTGGCGTCGCCGTGGCCCAGGGACTTGGTCATCTGGAAGTAGTCGCCCTGGCTGGGCTGGATGTTGCCCAAGCCCGGCCCCCCGCGCATGATGTCCACCAACACCACAGGCACCTCGGTGCCGGCGATGTAGCTCAGCCCTTCCGTCATCAGGCTGATGCCGGGGCTGGAGGAAGAGCTCATGCAGCGGACGCCACCGCAGGCGGCGCCGTAGAGCATGTTGATCGCGCCCAGCTCGCTCTCCGCCTGCAGGAACACGCGCCCGCGCTTGGGCATCTCCCGCGCCATGTACTCCAACAGCTCGGTCTGAGGGGTAATGGGGTAGCCGAAGTAGGCCTCAACGCCGGCGCGCAGGGCGGCCTCTGCCATCGCCTCGTTGCCCTTCCAAAGCTCCTTTGCCATCTATAACCTCCTGTGCCAAACGGATCAGGGAAGCATCAGGCTGCCACGGCGGCGCGCGCCGCGCCTCCCTTGACGGGAAGGCGGTACACCGTCAGCACCACGTCGGGACACATGATGGCGCACAGCGTGCAGCCGGTACACTTCCCCTCGGGATCCACCAGTTGGACGGGACGATAGCCACGGGCGTTGAAGAAATCGGCCATGACCAGGATGTGCTGGGGGCACACCGTGGTGCACAGCTCGCACCCCTTGCAGCGATTGGTGTCAATCACCACCGTGCCTTTTGCCATGTCATCCTCCGCGCTGAAGTTGCAGTTTAGCGACAGCGCTGTCGCCGAATTATGTAGTTGAGTAACCGGTGACCGGTGAGCGGGATCAAAGAGTCGCCGTCGGGCAAACACAGAAACGCCGGCTGGCCCGAGGTGAGGCTCAGCCGGCGGATGCGGCGTGCTGTTGCTCGCGCAAAAGCCGAATAAGGGTCGCCAGCAGGTCGGTCTCGGTAAGGATGCCGACCAGCTTACCCGCCTCCACCACCGGCAGGCTGCCGAAGCGGCGCTCCTGGATGATCAGCGCCGCGTCCAGCAGCGGTGTGTCGGGCGTGACCGTGATGGGATCGCTGGTCATGCACGCCTTGACCTTGATGGACTCCAGGATGAAGTCGCTGTACCACTTCTCCCGCAGCACCAGGGGCGAGTTGGTGGCTAGGCGCAGGTCGCGGTCGGTGATGATGCCTACCAGCCGGTCGCCCTCCACCACGGGCAGGTGTCGGAAGCGGCCGACGCGCATTAGCTCCAACGCCGCGCCGATGGGCTCCTCAGGGCCCACGGTCACGGGGTCTCGGGTCATCACATCGCGCACCAACATGGCTTACCTCGCGCCGGAAAGAACACAACGCGGCCTGGGTTCCTAGTCCGACCTAGCCCGATTGTAGAGCTTCGGCTCCCGGCAGACCATGACACGCGTCATATCGGGCCGTCTTTTTCGGCTGGCCCGCCCAGGGGGACGCCGGAGGGAGCGGGGAGAGCCCACCGACGAACGGCACGAAGCGCGACTCAAGGCGAGCCGGCAGGGCAGCCCAGAGCTCGACACCCAGGGCCGTGCCAACCGCCGAACTCCCTAGTCAAAAAGCTCCGCCGGATGGTGGCTCTGCGGAGTGGATGGACAGAACACGCCAGCAGAGCTCACCCCAGGTAGTAGGTGAGGTGCTGAAGATGGGCGGCGGGATCAATCTGCTCCACCCGCACGCCGGAGGGGCACATCAGGGTGATGGGCGCGTAGTTGAGGATGGCCCGGATGCCAGCCTGCACGAGAGTGTTGGCCACGAGCTGGGCTTGATCGGCCGGCACGGCGATGATGGCGATCTGCCACCCCTGCTCGCGCACGCGGTCCGCCAGGGTTGCTACGTCCTCGATGACCAGATCGTTGCCGATCGGCTTGCCGATCTTGGCCGGGTCCTTGTCGAACACGGCCGCAATGCGAAAGCCCCGCCCGGCAAAGCCCCGATAGGCCGCCAACGCATGCCCGAGGTCGCCCGCTCCCACCAGCACCACGTCCCACATGCGATCCACGTGAAGGATCGCCTTCAGGTTGCGCTCCAGGTGGGCGATGTCGTATCCTGTCCCTTGCTTGCCGAACTCGCCGAAGTGCGACAAGTCCTTGCGGATCTGCGCCGAGCTAATGCCCAGGCGGTCGCCGAGCTCTTGAGACGACGTGATCTCGCGATTGTCGGCTTTGAGGTAGGTTAAGGCCCTTAGGTAGATGGGCAGCCGCCCTACAACGATGTCCGGGACAGCTTTGTCCGCCATAGGCTTACGTTCCTCCTTACATCATGGCCAACTCCCACTTTGTTTGGGAATTGTGAAGCGTTGTACGCCAATGATACCATATCTGTGCGATTTGTGCAACTATTGACAAATTCGTGAGATCAAACGCTTACCCATGTTGGGGCGTTTGTGCCCCGCACACTGTGACGCTCGCCACAACATCGGCCGGAAGAGACGTGCTATCATCATGGATGCGATCGCTGACCCAAGCTAGAAGCCGAGGACAGAAACCGTATGAAAAAAGTCCTGACCGTTTTGTTAGCCATAGCCCTGTTGGCGGCGGGCGGGTTTGGCGCCTATCGCTTCTGGACCCACCAGCGCGCCGCGGCCGCCCCCAGCTACGAGGTGGCTGAGGTGGTGCGAGGCACCCTGGTCAGCACGGTCAACGCCACCGGCACCGTGGCGCCCGACCAAGAGGTGGTGTTGGTGTTCAAGACGCCGGGCCGGGTCGCCGAGGTGTTCGTCAGCGAGGGTCAAACCGTGGAGGCCGGCGACCTCATCGCCACGCTGAGCTCCGACGACCTCCAGCTGGCCCTGGCCCAGGCTGAGACGACGCTGGCCATCGCCCAGGCGCAGCGGGCTAAGCTGCTGGCCGGCCCCAGCGCCGAGGACCTGGCCGTGGCGCAGGCCAACGTAGAGAGCGCCCAGGCCAACGTGGAGAGCGCCAAGGCCGCCCTGGAGAGCGCCCAGCGGGCCTACGAAAACCTGGTGAGAGGGCCCAGCGAGGACCAGAAGAAGGTGGCCGCGGCCAACCCGGAGCGGGCTCGCATCCTGCGCGACCAGGCTCAGGCCGCTTACGACCAGGTGGCCGGCGCGCCCAACGTCGGCATGTTGCCCCAGTCGCTGCAGCTTCAGCAGGCGACCATTGACTACGAGGCAGCCCTGGCCAACTATCGCCAGGTGACGGCGCCGCCGACCCAGGCTCAGCTGGCGGCAGCGCAGGCGCAGATCGCCCAGGCAAAGGCCGCTCTAGCCCAGGCCCAAGCAGCGCTGGTGGCAGCCCAGGCCAACCTGGAGCGGCTGCAGCGGGGCCCGTCGGCCGAGGACCTGGCCATCGCCGAGGCCCAGGTGCTGCAGGCGGAGCTAGGCCTGCAGCAGGCACGGCTGGCCCTGCAGAACAGCGAGCTGCGCGCGCCCATCGCGGGCGTGGTGTCCCAGCTCAGCATCAAGCCGGGCGAGCTAGCCACCCAGGCGACCCCAGCTGCCGTGATCACCGCAGTGGATCGCTTCCACATGACGGTGCAGGTGGACGAGATTGACATCGGCAAGGTGCGGGAGGGCCAGGAGGTGCGCATCACCCTCGACTCCGCGCCCCAGGCCGAGATCGTGGGCCACGTGGATTTCATCGCCCCTACGCCGACCCGACCGTCCAACGTGGTGTCCTACAAGGTGGTGGTGGCCATTGACCGCAGCGATCATCCCCTGCGCAGCGGCCTGAGCGCCACGGCCAACATCATCACCGAGGAGCTGCGGGACGTCCTCGTCATCCCCAACCGCAGCATCCAGGTGGACCGCACCTCCGGCCGCACCTTCGTGGAGAGGCTGGTCAACGGCCAGCCGGAGCGCGTCGAGGTGCAGTTGGGCGCGCGCAACGAGCTGCAAAGCCAGGTGATCAGCGGCCTGCAGCAGGGCGACCAGGTGGTGATCGGCTCCAGCGGCGCGTTCGATCGGGTTCGGCAGAGCTTCTTCGGAGGGTGAGGCATGGAGCGAACCGGCCAACCGCTGATCGAGCTGCGCAACGTGCGCAAAATCTATCGCCTGGGGGAGAACGAGGTGCGCGCCCTGGACGGCGTCTCGCTGAAGATCCAACGGGGCGAGATGGTGGCCATCATGGGTCCCTCCGGTTCGGGCAAGTCCACCCTGATGAACATCATCGGCTGCCTGGACCAGCCTACCTCCGGGCAGTATTTTCTGGACGGCCAAGACGTGAGCAAGCTGGACGACAACGCGCTGGCTGCCATCCGCAACCGCAAGATCGGCTTCGTCTTCCAGAACTTCAACCTCCTGCCCCGCACCACCGCCCTGCAGAACGTGGAGCTGCCCCTGATCTACGCCGGCGTGCGAGACCGCCGACGCCGGGCCGAGGCGGCGCTGCAGCAGGTGGGGCTGGGCCATCGCCTGCACCACCGGCCGAACGAGCTCTCCGGCGGCCAGCAGCAGCGGGTGGCCATCGCCCGCGCCCTGGTGAACAACCCCTCCATCATCCTGGCCGACGAGCCGACCGGCAACCTGGACTCCAAGTCGGGCGCGGAGATTATGGCCATCTTCCAGCACCTCAACGAGGAGCAGGGCATCACCGTGGTGTTCGTGACCCACGAGCCGGACATCGCCGAGCACACCCGGCGCATCATCCGACTGATGGACGGCCAGATCGAGGCCGATGGCCCGGTGCTGCACCAGCGGCGGGCGGGCGAGCGAGCCTACTTGCGGCGGGTGCGGGACCTGATGGCGCCGGCCGAGCCGGCCTCGGAGCTGGCGCGGTGAACGGAGGGGGACGATGAACCTGATCGAGTCGGTGCGCGTTGCTCTGCGCGGCCTGTCGGCCAACAAGCTTCGCACCGTGTTGACCATGCTGGGCATCATTATCGGCGTGGCGGCGGTGATCACCCTGCTCTCCGTCGGCCAGGGGGTGCAGAACTTGATCACCGAGCAGCTACAGAGCGCCGGCTCCAACCTGCTCATCGTGCTGCCGGTGAACATCGCCGAGAACGCCGGCGGCCCCCCGCGAGGGGACTTGCGCCGCACCTTCGAGCCATCGCTAACCCTGGGCGACCTGGAGGCGATCCGAGACCCGCTGCGGCTGCCCGACGTGGTAGCGGCGGCGCCGGAGGTCAGCGGCCTGAACTCGGTCAACCACGGCCGCAACACGGTGACCATTCAGGTGTCGGGCGTCACGCCGGAGTACGAGACGGTGCGCAACTTCCGCGTGGCAGAGGGCAGCTTCATCACCGACCAAGACGTGGCCACGCGCGCCCGCGTCGCCGTCTTGGGCACCCAGGCGGTGGAGCGGCTGTTTGAGCCGGACGAGTATCCCATCGGCCGCACCATCCGGATCGAGCGCATCCCCTTCCAGGTGATCGGGATCATGGAGGAGAAGGGAGGCACGGCCTTCGGCAGCGAGGACGAGGTGATCTTCGTGCCCTTGTCCACGGCCCAGGAGCGCTTGCAGCCGCGGCTGCGCAACGCGCGCGGGGAGCCCCTGTTGTCGGTGATCTACGTGCAGGTCGCCAGCGAGGAGCGCTTGGACAGCGCCAAGCGCGCCATCGAGGAGCTGCTGCGGGAGCGCCACAACATCCAGTTCCGGGACGACGACGACTTCACCGTCATCAACCAGAAGGACATCATTGACATCTTCGGCCGCATCACGGGCGTGGTGACCCTTTTCCTGGGCGCCATCGCGGCCATCTCCCTGCTGGTGGGCGGCATCGGCATCATGAACATCATGCTGGTGTCGGTGACCGAGCGCACGCGCGAGATCGGCATTCGCAAGGCCGTCGGCGCCCGGCGGCGGGACATCCTGGCTCAGTTCCTGATCGAGGCGGTGGTGCTCTCGATGATCGGCGGCTTCCTCGGCATTGCCCTGGGCTGGGCCGGCGCGGTCGCCATCTCTAGGCTGCAGGACGACCTGCGCGCCGTGGTGTCGCTGGACAGCATCCTGCTGGCCACCGGGTTCTCGGCCGCGGTGGGCCTCTTCTTCGGCATCTACCCGGCTACCCGCGCAGCCAGCCTGAACCCCATCGAGGCCCTGCGCTACGAGTGAGGCTGCCGGCGCCTGGCCGTTGGTCTTCGCCGATGAGCGTTCCTTGGCTGGTCCTGTGGCTGGCGGCGGTGTTGGCCTGGAGCCCCCAGGCTGCGCTGCCGGCCGTCGCTCCTACCCGCACGCCCACCGCCGTGAGCATCGGCCAGGTGGTCGTTGCCACGCCGGTCTACGCAGCGCCGGACGCTCCGGCTGCCGTGCTGGGCACCCTGGCCGCCGGCCGGCTGGTGGTGGTCAGCGAGGCCCAGGGGGACTGGCTGCGCATCGTCTACGGCGGCTCGCCCCAGGGCTACGGCTGGGTGCCACGCTCGGCCGTGGTCATCCCTGACCTCACCCAGCTTCGCTACCTCAGGGCGATCAGGCCGACGCCCACCCCCTCTCCTACGGCCTCGCCCACTCCCACGCCGACCCCTACGCCCGCAGCCCCCGCGAGGCGGCCGGAGCCGCCGCTGACCGGCACCCTCGTCTTCCAGACCCGCAGCGGCGGCGACATCTACCTCCTGCGCGCGGACGGCAGCGGCCTGCGCCGGCTGGCTGCCGGCCTCGACCCTGCCCTCTCGCCCGACGGCCGCTGGGTGGCCTTTGCCCGCTGGGATGAGCCGCGCGGGCTCTTCCTGATCGGCGTTGACGGCTCCGGCGAGCGGCGGTTGGTCGGCGAGAACCTGATCAAGAGCCCCACCTGGAGCCCCGACGGCCGGCGCATCGCTTTCACCCAACAGCGCGGGGGCACCGAAGCCCAGACCATCGTGGTGCCTCCCTTCGGCGAGATCACCATCCCGGCCGATCCGTACTGGCGGCTCAGCGTGGTAGACGTGGACAGCGGCGGCCGGGAGGACGTGCCCGACGACCGCCACAGCTTCACCCCGCACTGGGGCAGGGCGGGCATCCTCTTCGCCGACGGCCGGGGGCTGCAGGTGACCGAGCCCGGCGGTGCAGCCCGGCGACTGTTCACCGGCCCCAACCCCATCCGCAGCGCCCGCTGGTCGCCCGACGGCCGCTCCATCGTGGCCACCATGCAGTTTCACGACCGGTGGGAGGTGGTGCGGCTGAACGCCGACGGCAGCGGCCTGCAGCGCCTCACGCCCACCGACCGTCGCGTCCACAGTGTGGCGCCGGCTTGGTCGCCCGACGGCCGACACATCGCCTTCCTCACCGACCGCCGCGGGCGGTGGGAGCTGTGGGTGATGGCGGCCGATGGATCGAACCCACGGCCGCTGGCTCCGGCGGCCCTCGCCGCGGTCTCGTTCACCTACGACTTCAACGCCGAGCAAGTGGTTCACTGGGGGCCATAGGGCGCGACGCCGACCCATGGCCCTCCTTCGTGGCCGGCAGACCTCCTAAGCTGGGGATATTCAGCGTCTGCGAGCGCTTGCGCTGATTGGCGTCTTGATGCATAATTTCGCCGCTCCATGGACTGGGGTTTGGACTAGTACAATTTAATCAGTATGATCTAGCTCATACCTTTTTTCACAAGCCTTCGTATAATTGCTTTCAGCAGCCGAACGGCGGAGCATTTCCTCTTCCAAAGGCAGACCGGGCAACACCTGGTCTGCCTTTGGCACAATTAGAGGGTACTGACGCAATGCGTCATTCTCGGTGGGCTGCGCGATAGACGGCCCTGTCGAACCCTAACGCCACGGAGGTGGATTGCTATGGCGGGATTGGATCGCAAGGAGCTCAACCAGGTGTTGGCAACGCTGGCCAAGTACGCCGAGAAGCGGCTGACCCCGGAATACCTGCTGGAGCTGGACCGCAACGACGAGTTTCCCAGGGACGTGTTGGAGGAGCTGTACGGCGAGATCGGCCTACACCTGCTGTTCATTCCGGAGGAGTACGACGGGATGGGCGGCAGCGCGTACGACATCTACCGCGTGTCGGAGGCGATGGCGGCGATTGACTTGGGCATCGCCACCGGGGTGTTGGCCACCTTCCTGGGCACCGATCCCATCACGGTGGGCGGCACCGAGGAACAGAAAGCCTACTGGATGAGCCGCATCGCCAACGAGGGACTGCTGGTGGCCTACGGCGCCACGGAACCCCAGGCCGGCAGCGACCTGGCCGCCCTCAGGACGAAGGCTGAGCCCGTCACCGAGAACGGTACCGTCAAGGGCTACCGGATCAGCGGTCGCAAGCAATGGATCAGCAACGGCGGCGTGGCTGACCTCTACACCATCCTGGCGCTGGCGCCGGGCGGCCCCAGTTGGTTCATCGTCGAGCGGGGGGTCGAGGGGTTCTCGCAGGGCAAGCCGGAGGACAAGCACGGCATCCGCGCCAGCAACACTGCCGCCCTCTTCCTGGAGGACGTCTACGTGCCGGCCGACCGGCTGGTGGGCGGCGTGGAGGGGCTCGGCCTGGCCCAGGCCCAGGCGGTCTTCGGCTACACCCGCCTGATGGTGGCGGCCTTTGGCCTGGGCGCCGGCTGGGCGGCCTTGAAGCGAGCCATCCCCTATTCCCAGCTCCGGGTGCAGGCGGGCTCGCCCCTGAGCCAGAAGCAGGGCTATACCCACAAGCTGATCGTGCCCAACGCCACCCGGCTGGAGGCAGCTCGCGCTTACATCGAATGGACTGCGCGGCGCATTGACGGCGGCGAGCCGGACCTGCAGACCGAGGGCGCTGTGGCCAAGTACCTGGCCACCGAGGCGGGCAACAAGGCGGCCGAGGACGCGATCCAGGCCCTGGGCGGCTACGGCTACACCAAGGAGTACATGGTGGAGAAGATCAAGCGCGACGTGAAGATCACCACCATCTACGAGGGCACGTCGGAGATCATGGAGTGGACCATCGCCCGCGACCGTTGGCAGCTCCACCTCAAGAGCAAGGGCGCCTACTACACCGATTGGGCCGCGCGGCTGGACCAGGTGCACCGGGCCGAGCCCAACAACGGCGCCGGCACTGCGGCCATGGCCATGCGTGCGCTGGCCCAGGTGCTGGAGCGCTGCCGCATTGACCGGCTCACCCGCAACCAGCATATCCTCTTCCGCCTGGGCGAGATGATCGCCTTTGCCGAGACTGCGGCCGTCTTCTCCGAGACCGTCACCAGCCACCCCACCGAGGCCATCCCGCTGGACGTGCCCACCCGCCAGGCCATGGCCCGCATCCACGCCCGCGACGCTGCCCTGCGCATCGCCACCGACGGCTTGCGCTGGGCCATCGGCGCCGGCCAGAGCGATCCCAACCTGCCCCAGTCCCTCAACCTGCCCGGCATCTACGCCGCCCAGGCCGGCCTGATCGCCGACATGGACTTTGTGGCCAAGAAGCTGAACGAGGCGTTCCCGGCCCAGTAATGGTCAATGGTCAATGGTCAATGGCCAATGGTCAATGGTCAATGTCCAATGGTCAATGGTCAATGGCCAATGGCCAATGGTCAATGGCCAGTTGTTAATGGTCAGTTGTCACTGGTTAATGGTCAAGTGTCCTCTCAGCCGTCGCCGGGCCTTCGGTTCATTGATTGACAATTGACCATTGAAAATTGTCCATCGGCAATTGACGAGGAGTTTGCCCCATGAGCGAGACCGCACACCGAGCCATCGCCATCGTCGGCTTAGGCGCCATCCTGCCCGACGCGCCCAACGCGCCGACGTTCTGGCAGAACATCAAGAACAAGCGCTACAGCATCACCGAGGTGCCGCCGGAGCGCTGGAGCATCGCCGACTACTACGACCCCGATCCCACGGTGCCGGACAAGACCTACAGCAAGATCGGCGCCTGGGTGCGCGGCTTCCAGTTCGACTGGAAGAGGTACCGCATCCCGCCCAAGGTGGCCGCGGCCATGGACGAGGGGCAGCAGTGGGCGGTGAGCATTGCGGCCGAGGCCCTGGCGGACTACGGCTACCCTGATCGGCCGCTGAACACCGAGCGCACCGCCGTGATCATCGGCACGGCCATGGGCGGCGAGCTGCACTACATCACGGCCATGCGGGTGAACTTCCCCGAGTACCGCCGGTGGCTGGAGTCGGTGACCGAGTTTCGCCAGCTGCCGCCTCAGGTGCGGGACGCCATCCTCAGCCAGTGGCACGCGCGGATGGACGCCACGATCCCCCCCATCACCGAGGACAGCATGCCGGGCGAGCTACCCAACATCGTCTCCGGCCGGGTGGCTAACGTCTTCAACCTGCGGGGTCCCAACTTCATCACCGACGCGGCCTGCGCCTCCAGCTTCGCCGCCATCAACGCTGCGGTGGAGCTCCTCACCTCCGGCCAGGTGGACGCGGTCCTCACCGGCGGCGTGGACCGCAACATGGGGCCCAGCTCCTTCGTGAAGTTCTGCAAGATCGGCGCACTGAGCGCCACGGGCAGCCGCCCCTTCGGCGAGGGCGCCGATGGCTTCGTGATGGGCGAGGGCAGCGCGGTCTTTCTGCTCAAGCGACTGGAGGACGCCGAGCGGGACGGTGACAAGATCTACGCCGTGATCCGCGGGGTGGGCGGCTCCAGCGACGGCAAGGGCAAGGGCATCACCGCGCCCAACCCTATCGGCCAGGTGCTGGCGACGCGGCGCGCCTGGGCCAACGCCGGCCTGGACCCCGCCACCGCCACCCTGGTGGAGGCCCACGGCACCAGCACCCGGGTGGGCGACGTGGTGGAGCTGGAGAGCCTGACCGAGGTCTTCTGCGGCGCGCCGCGGGGCAGCATCGGCCTGGGCTCCGCCAAGAGCAACATCGGCCACCTGAAGGCGGGCGCCGGCGCAGCCGGCCTGCTCAAGGCAGTGATGGCCATCCACGAGAAGATCCTGCCGGCCACCCTCAACGCCGAGCGTCCCAACCCCAACTTCGACTTCTCTCGCTCTCCCTTCTACCTGATCCACGAGACGCGAGAGTGGCCCAAGCCCAACGGCTACCCCCGCCGCGCCGGCGTGAGCTCCTACGGCTTCGGCGGCACCAACTTCCACGTGGTGCTGGAGGAGTACGTGCCGGGAATGCTGCGCACCGAGCGCACCACCTTCGCCGGCGTGGAGGTGCCTGAGGCGCCCGTCAAGCCCAGCGCCAAGGGCAACGGCGACGGCGCCGCAACCATCACCGTGGCTCCGCCGTCGCCGGCCTTCACCAAGAAGCCGCTGCGGGGCATCCTGGCCGTGGGCGCGGCCAACGCCGTAGCCCTCAAGGACAAGCTGGATGCCCTCTGGCAGCGGGTGGAGGGGGGCTGGATGCCGCCGGTGGAGCCGCCCAGCCTCGCCGAGCTCAGCCAGCCGGAGCGAGTGGTGATTGACTTCGGCGACCACGCCGAGCTGCTGGACCGCCTGGCCAAGGCCCGCAAGGCCGCCGGCTTCGACAACCCCCAGGCCTGGAAGGCGCTGGCCGGCCAGGGCATCTTCCGCGGGAGCGGCGCAGCCCCCGGCAAGACCGCCTTCCTCTTCCCCGGCCAGGGCAGCCAGTACACCAACATGGGCCGCCAGCTGGCCGCGCTGGAGCCGGTGGTGGCCGACACCTTCCGCGAGGCCGACGCCGTGATGACCCCCATCCTCGGCCGGCCTCTCACCAGCTACATCTTCGTGGACGCCAGCGACCCGGCCGCCATGAAGCAGGCCGAGCGGGACCTGATGCAGACCGCCATCACCCAGCCGGCCATGCTCACCATGGACACGGCCCTCTACCGGCTGCTGGGCGAGTACGGCTTCAAGCCCGACATGGTGATGGGCCACTCCCTGGGCGAGTACGCAGCCCTGATCGCCGCCGGCATCATGCCCTTCGCCGACGCCTTGGAGGCCGCGGCCGCCCGTGGGGCCGAGATGACCCGCGTGTCGGTGGACGACAACGGCTGGATGGCCGCCGTCATGGCCCCCTACGACGTCATCATGGAGACGTTGAAGGAGGTAGACGGCTACGTCGTGGCGGCCAACATCAACAGCTACAACCAATGCGTGGTGGGCGGCGCCAGCAAGGCGGTGGAGCGGGCCATCGAGCTCTTCACCCAGAAGGGCTACCAGGCCATGCGCATCCCCGTCAGCCACGCCTTCCACACCAAGATCGTGGCGCCGGCCAGCAAGCCGCTGCGCAAGGTGCTGGACCGGCTGCGCATCAGCCCGCCCACGCTGCCCTTGGTGGCCAACGTCACCGGCGAGCTCTACCCCACCACCGTGGAGGCCATCAAGGACATCCTGGAGCTGCAGATCGCCTCGCCGGTGCAGTGGGTCAAGGGGCTGGAGACCCTCTACCGCGAGGGCTGCCGGGCCTTCGTGGAGGTGGGCCCCAAGAAGGCGCTGAAGGGCTTCGTGGACGACGTGCTGGGCAGCAAGCCCGACGTGGTCTCCCTCTTCACCAACCACCCCAAGACCGGCGAGATCCCCAGCTTCAACCAGGCGCTGTGCGGCCTCTACGCCGCCGGCTACGGCCTGCGGGCCGACCAACCGATCACGGTCAGCAGCGAACGGCTGCCGGTGAACGGCGGCCAGGGCGCCGTTCCTGCCGCGGCGCCGGCTGCGCCCGTTGTTACTGCGCCTGCGCCTGCTGCGCAACCCGCAACGCCCGTGCCCGCTGCGCCCGTTGTCACCGCGGCCGCTGCACAGCCCACAACCCCCGTCCCCGCTGCGCACCCGACCCCAGAGCCATCGCCGATCGCCGATCACCGACCACCGGTCACCGCTCCTCCTCAGGAGACTGCTATGCCGCAACCCACTCTAGCCGCCGACGGCCTGGGCCAGCTGGTCCAAGCCCTCTCCCAGGCGTTGTCCGGCCTGCAGGCCTCTGCCGCCTCCCCGGCTCAACGCCCCTACGACCGCAACGAGCCGCCGCTGGGCTCGGTGGTGATCAGCGGCACCGGCCTGGGCCTGCCCGGCCCCAACAAGCCGCTGATGGACCCCGACAACGCGCTGCGCATCCTGCGCGGGGAGCAGTTCATTGACCTGATCCCGGAGCGCTTCCGCAAGCGTATCCTCAACAAGCGCATCACCCGCCTGGTGAAGGCCGAGGACGGCAGCGGCAGCTTCCAGGTAATCACTGACCCCAGCGAGGTGATCAAGCTGGCCGGCCGCAAGGGCTCCTTCGACCTGGCCGAGGAGTACGGCGTGCCCGCCAAGCTGGTGGAGGCCCTGGACATCACTACGCAGTACTGTTTCGCCGCCGGCCTGGACGCGCTGCGCGAGGCGGGCATCCCCTTGGTGCAGACCTGGCGCAAGACCAGCACCGGCCGCTACCTGCCCGACCGCTGGATGCTGCCGGAGCCGCTGCGGGACGAGACCGGCGTGATCTTCGCCAGCGCCTTCCCCGGCGGCGACCGCTTCGCCGAGGAGTTCACCCGCTACTACACCTGGGAAAGCCGACTGCAGCAGCTGGCCCTGCTGGAGGACCTGCGCGGCTACGTCTCCGACTGGCAGACGCTGCAGGAGATCAACCGCCGCATCGGCGAGCTGCGGGAGCAGCTGGAGCGCGAGCCCTACCAGTTCGACCGCCGCTTCATCTTCCGCATCCTGAGCATGGGCCACAGCCAGTTCGCCGAGTACATCGGCGCCCGCGGGCCCAACACCCAGGTCAACGCGGCTTGCGCCAGCACCACCCAGGCCATCGCCATCGCCGAGGATTGGATCCGCTCCGGCCGCTGCCGCCGGGTGTTGGTGGTAGCCGGCGACGACGTCACCAGCGACAACCTGATGGAGTGGGTGGGCGCCGGCTTCCTGGCCCTGGGCGCCTCCGCCACCGACGACCAGGTGGACGAGGCGGCCCTGCCCTTCGACCGCCGCCGCCACGGCACCATCCTGGGCATGGGCGCCTGCGCGCTGGTGGTGGAGAGCGAGGACGCAGTGCGGGAGCGCGGCATGCGGGGCATCGTAGAGCTGCTGAGCAGCGAGAGCATGAACAGCGCCTACCACGGCTCTCGGCTGGACGTGGACCACATCAGCCAGGTGATGGAAAACCTGGTGGCCTCGGCCGAGCGCCGCTTCGGCATCAACCGCTACGCCATCGCCAGCCAGACGGTGTTCATGTCCCACGAGACCTACACCCCCGCGCGCGGGGGCAGCGCCTCGGCGGAGGTAGTGGCGCTGCGCAACACCTTCGGGGACGCGGCCAACGACATCGTGGTGGCCAACACCAAGGGCTTCACCGGCCATCCCATGGGCGTGGGCGTGGAGGACGTGATTGCGGTCAAGATCCTGGAGTACGGCATCGTCCCGCCGGTGCCCAACTTCAAGGAGGTGGACCCCGAGCTAGGTGTGCTGAACCTGAGCCGCGGGGGCCGCTACCCGGTGCTCTACGCGCTGCACCTGGCCGCCGGCTTCGGCTCGCAGATCAGCATGACCCTCACCCGACGCATCCCCGGCGGCCTGGACCGGGTGGACGACAAGCTGCGCTACCAGCACTGGCTGGACAGCATCAGCGGCTACGACCGGGCCGAGCTGGAGGTGGTGAAGCGGAACCTGCGCATCAAGTCCAAGGAGGGCCCCGGCCGCGCACCGGCGCCCAGCACCTGGCGCTATGGCCTGGGGCCGACGATGCGCGCTGCGGCGCCCGGCGACGGCATGCCGGCCGCGTCCTATCACCCGCAGCCCATGCCGGCCGTGCGCGAGCTGCTGGGGAAGCCGGTGACCGCTGAACGGTTGCCGGTGAGCGGTGAACCGGCAGCGCCTGTTGCGCCGCCCGCGCCCGCACCGTCCATGGCCGCTGCGCCGGCGCCCGTTGCTCCCCCGCCGCCTCCGCCGGCTGCGCCCGCACCGGCTGCTCCTTCGGTTGCGCCGCCGGCGCCTGAGCCGGCGCCTGTGGCAGCTGCTCCGGCGCCTGCGCCCGCCGCTCCTCCTGTTCCGGCCGCGCCGGCCGCTCCCCCTGCCCCCGCCGCGCCCGCGCCGACGCCGGCTGCGCCGGCCGGCGATCAGATCGCCCACCAGGTGCTGCGCATCGTGGCCGAGAAGACCGGCTATCCGCAGGACATGCTGGACCTCGACCTGGACCTAGAGGCGGACCTGGGGATTGACACGGTGAAGCAGGCGGAGACCTTCCAGGCTATCCGGGAGGCGTTCGGCATCCCCTTCCAGGAGGGCCTGAAGCTGCGGGACTACCCGACCCTGCAGAGCGTGATCGAGTTCGTCTACAAGATGCGGCCGGAGCTGAGGGGAGCTCAGGGGGTCTCGGAGGAACTCAGAGGAACTCCAGTTCCCCCAGTTCCTCCAGCTCCTTCAGTTCCCTCAGCGCCTCCGGCTCCTCCAGCTCCCACAGTGTCCGCTACCGACGGAGTGGCCGCCAAGATCGTTGAGATCGTGGCCGAGAAGACCGGCTATCCGCAGGACATGCTGGACCTCGACCTCGACCTGGAGGCGGACCTGGGGATTGACACGGTGAAGCAGGCGGAGACCTTCCAGGCTATCCGGGAGGCGTTCGGCATCCCCTTCCAGGAGGGCCTGAAGCTGCGGGACTACCCGACCCTGCAGAGCGTGATCGAGTTCGTGTACAAGATGCGGCCGGATTTGCGGCAGAGGGGAACTGAGGCGGTCTCGGAGGAACTCCGAGGAGCTCCGGTTCCTCCAGTTCCCTCCGTTCCTCCCGTTCCCTCAGCGCCTCCGGCGCCTCCAGCTCCCCCAGTTCCTTCCGCCGCCGGCGATGGGGTGACGGCCAAGATCTTGGAGATCGTCTCCCACAAGACCGGCTACCCGACGGACATGCTGGAGCTGGACCTGGACCTGGAGGCGGACCTGGGGATTGACACGGTGAAGCAGGCGGAGACCTTCCAGGCCATCCGGGAGGCGTTCGGCATCCCCTTCCAGGAGGGCCTGAAGCTGCGGGACTACCCGACCCTGCAGAGCGTGATCGAGTTCGTCTACAAGATGCGGCCGGATCTGCGGCAGAGGGGAACTGAGGGGGCCTCGGCGGGGCTCGCAGGAACTCAAGCTCCGCCAGCTCCTCAAGTTCCCCCGGCTCCCCCCGTTCCCTCCGTCCCCGCTGTGAAGACCATCGGCACCCTGGAGGACGCGGACAAGATGCCGCGGCGGGTGCCGGTGCCTAGCCTGCGGCCGGCCATCGAGTTCTGCAAGCCCACCGGCGTCACGTTGGGCAGCGGCAGCCGGGTGGTGGTGATGATGGACCGCGGGGGTGTGGGCAAGTCCCTGGTCAACCGGCTGGAGAAGCTGGGCGTGACCGTGCTGGCCCTGGAGCCCGGCATCGCCACCGACGCGCTGGACGCGCAGCTCAAAGCCTGGCTGGCGGAGGGGCCCATCCAGGGCGTCTACTGGCTGCCGGCGCTGGACGTGGAGCCGGCCATCGAGGACATGACCCTGGAGGAGTGGCGCGAGCACAACCGCCTCCGGGTCAAGAACCTCTACACCGCCATGCGCGCGCTCTACGACTCGGTGCGGGGTCCCAACACCTTCCTGGTGTCGGCCACGCGGCTGGGCGGCCTCCACGGCTATGGCGAGGCCGGCGCCACGGCGCCCCTGGGCGGCGCAGTGTGCGGCTTCACCAAGGCCTACCACATGGAGCAGGCCCTGCGGGCCGACGGCTCCGGCAAGGGCGTCACCGTCAAGGTGGTGGACTTCGAGGTGGGGCGCAAGACGGCCGAGCCGGCCGACGCCCTGATCGCCGAGACCCTCTTCGACCCCGGCATCGTGGAGGTGGGCTACAAGGACGGCCTGCGCTACACCGTCACCCTGGTGGAGAAGCCGGCCCGGGACGGCCGACCCGGCATGGCGCTGGGCAAGGACACGGTGTTCCTGGTCACCGGCGCAGCCGGCGGCATCACCAGCGCCATCACCACCGACCTGGCGGCCCACAGCGGCGGCATCTTCTACCTGCTGGACCTGGTGCCGGCGCCCGCTCGCGACGACAAGTACGTGATGCTCTTCCGCCAGGGCCGCGAGGCGCTGAAGCAGGCCCTGATCGAGGAGGCCAAGGCCACCGGCCAGAAGGTCACGCCCAAGCAGATTGACGACAAGATCATGGCCGTGGAGCGCCAGGAGGCTGCGCTGCGGGCCATCGAGTCCGTGGAGGCGGCCGGCGGCACGGTCCACTACTACAGCCTAGACCTGCGGGACGGCGAGGCGGTAGCCCGCGTGGTCGAGGACATCCGCCAGCGCCACGGCAAGATTGACGTCCTGCTGCACGCCGGCGGGCTGCTGATTGACCGCACCCTGCCCAACAAGGAGCCGCAGCAGTTCAGCCTGGTCTACGACGTCAAGGCGGACGGCTTCTTCAGCATCCTCAAGGCGGCCAAGGGCATGCCCATCGGCGCCACAGTGGCCTTCAGCTCGGTCGCCGGCCGCTTCGGCAACAACGGCCAGACCGACTACGCCGCAGCCAACGACCTGCTGTGCAAGGTCACCAGCAGCCTGCGCAACTGGCGGCCGGCGACCCGCGGCATCGCCATTGACTGGACCGCCTGGGGCCAGATCGGCATGGCCTCCCGGGGCTCGGTGCCGCAGATCATGGCGGCCCTGGGCATTGACATGCTGCCGCCGGAGGCCGGCGTGCCCACCATCCGCCGCGAGCTCACCTACGGCGGCACCCGCGGGGAGATCGTGGTGGCCGGCCGGCTGGGCGCCTGGCTGGACGAGAAGGACCCCACCGGCGGCCTGGACCCGGACAAGATCAACGCGGCCCTGGCCAAGCGCCAGCCCCGCCTGTTGATGGTGGGCCAGGTCAAGGCCGCCAAGCTCTACGGCGGCCTGGAGGTCGAGACGGCCCTCGACCCCAAGGCGCAGCCCTTCCTGTTCGACCACGCGCCGGATCCCGACACGCCCTGGCTGCCCGGCGTAATGGCCACCGAGGCCCTGGCCGAGGTGGCGTCCCTCCTGGCGCCCGGCTACCGGGTGGCGGCCGTGGAGAACGAGCAGATGATGGGCGCGTTCAAGTTCTTCCGCATGGAGCCGCGGACGCTCTACCTGAGCGCCCTCGTCACGCCGGCGGGGACCTCGGCCGGGTCAGGCGGCGAAGACCTGGTGGCCCACGTGGTTCTGCGCTCGGTGACCAAGCCGGCCAAGGAGGGCTTGCCGGTCCAGGTGAAGGACCACTTCGCCGCCGACGTCCGCCTCACCCAGGCGCCCAACCCCAAGCCGGTGGTGGACTTCCGGCCGCCCAGCGAGGCCGACCTGCCCATCACCGCCGCCGAGGTCTATCGGGTCTTCTTCCACGGCCCGGCCTACCAGGTGGTGGAGCGGGCCGGCGTCCACGGCGACCGCTGCGTGGCGCTGATGAGCCACAGCCTACCGCCCAACACCGAGCCGGCCGACGTCGAGTCCTTGATGGCCCCGCGGCTGGTGGAGCTCTGCTTCCAGGCGGCGGCCCTGTGGCACATCAAGACCCACAACGCGATGGCCTTCCCGCTGGGCTTCCGCTCGGTGACCGCCTACCGCCAACCGGTCGAGGCGGAGGGCCGCCGGCTCTACGGCATCGTGCGCACGGCAGACCACGGCGAGACCTTCGACTGCCAGGTGGTGGACGAGGCGGGCAAGTTGTTCGTGGAGCTCCTGGGCTACCGCACCGTCGGGCGCCCAGGGTGATGACATCAGCGGTGGTGGCATGATCCACTGGCTGCTGCGCTTTGCACCGGAGATCCCTGAGCTAGCCGCTGGCGGTGTGCCGGAGGCCCTGTTGAGCCCGGCCGAGCGCCAGCGGCTGGCCCAGATCACGGTGGAGAAACGTCGCCGGGAGTGGCTGTTGGGTCGGTGCGCGGCGAAGAGCCTGGCGCGGTGTTACGTGAAACAGGAAACCGGCCAGGAGCCGCCGCCCGACGCGCTGGTGATCGCCCGCGAGGCCGAGGACAGCGCGGCGCCCATCGTGGTGTTCGACAGCTTAGCCGTGCCCCAGGACCTGCCGGCAGGCTCGCGGTGGGTGCGCAACGCGCCGCTGGTGGCCGAGCCCGGCCGGCGCCGTGGCCTGCCGGTGCCGCGCGTGAGCGGCTGGCAGCTGCCCATCAGCCTGTCCATCAGCCATCGGGACGACGTTGCCTTCTGCGCCCTCTACGCGCCCAGCAGCGGCGGCGTCCTCGCAGCGCTGCCGCCGAACGGGACGGCATCGGGGGTTCACGTGCTGCCGACCGCCGAGCCCCTGGCGGGCAGCCCGGCCGACGACCTGGCGCGCCTTGGGGTGGACATCGAGGCCATCGAGCCGCGGGAGGAGAGCTTCCTGCGGGCCTACTTTGCCCCGGAGGAGCTGTGCTGGTTGGGGCAGGCCTCGGACGAAGAGCAACCCCTGCTGGCCGCCGTCATCTGGAGCGCTAAGGAGGCGGTGCTGAAGGCGCTGCACCTGGGCCTGACGGTGGACGCGCAGCAGGTGGTCTGCCTGCCGGCCAGCGGGCTGGAGCTAGGGTGCAACGCCGTACACGGGTGGTGCGAAGTCTACGTCCACTGTCCTCCCGACCTGGTGGCCCAGGCGACGCAGCGCACCGGCCGACCGGTCAACGGCTCTGGCTGGAGCTTGAGCGGCTGGTGGCGGCGTCACGGCAGCTACGTGTTGACAGTGGCCCTTCTGGCCTACCAGGGCGAGACCGCCGGCCGCAGGCCGGTGGTTGCCGCCTGTGGGTGACGGCCGCTTTGCAAGGCACGACGGAAGGAGAGCAGACCTTGGCCGAGAGCATGGAGTATTACATCGAGAAGCTGCGCGCCCGCCGCAAGGAGGCGTACGGCACTGCGAAAGACGTGGAGGTACAGCATCGCAAGGGCCGGCTCACGGCGCGCGAGCGCATTGACCTGCTGTTCGACCCCGGCACCTTCACCGAGATAGACACCCTCGTGTTGCCGCGCTACGACCGCTACATGGGCGGCAAGGCCTCCCGCTACGGCGACGGCGTGGTCACCGGGTTTGGGAAGATCAACGGCCGCTACGCGTTCGTGGCGGCGCAGGATGCCTCGGTGATGGGCGGTTCCCTGGGCGAGATGCACGCCAACAAGATCGTCAAGGCCATGCGCATGGCCCTGGCCTACGGCTGCCCCTTCATCGCCATCAACGACTCCGGCGGCGCGCGCATCCAGGAGGGGGTGGACAGCCTAGGCGGCTACGCGCGGCTGTTCGATGCGAACTGTGAGGCCTCCGGCGTCATCCCCCAGCTCTCGCTGATCATGGGCCCCTGCGCAGGCGGCGCCGTCTACTCGCCGGGCCTGACCGACTTCGTGTTCATGACCGAGAACAGCTACATGTTCATCACCGGCCCCGACGTGGTGCGCGCCGTGATGCAGGAGGAGGTGACCCAGGAGCAGCTGGGCGGCGGCCTGGTGCACAGCCAGCAGAGCGGGGTCAGCCATTTCTTGGCGCGGGACGATCGCGAGTGCCTAGCCATGGCCCGGGAGCTGCTCAGCTACCTCCCTTCCAACAACCTGGAGGACCCGCCCTACGTGCCGCCCATTGACGACCCGGAGCGGCGCTGCCCGGAGCTGGAGGAGATCGTGCCCACCGATCCCTACAAGCCCTACGACGTGCGCAAGGTCATCGCCAGCATCTTCGACGACGGCCGCTTCTTCGAGGTGCACCAGCTCTGGGCGCAGAACATGGTGGTGGGCTTTGCCCGGCTCAACGGCTACGTGGTGGGCGTGGTGGCCAACCAGCCCATGGTGCTGGCCGGCACCATAGACATCAAGGCCTCCATCAAAGCGGCCCACTTCATCCGCATCTGCGACACCTACAACGTCCCCATCGTCACCCTCCAGGACGTGCCCGGCTTCCTGCCCGGCACCGACCAGGAGTACGGCGGCATTATCCGCAACGGCGCGCGCATGATCTACGCTTACAGCGAGGCCACCGTGCCCAAGCTGATGGTGATCCTGCGCAAGAGCTATGGCGGCGCCTACTGCGTGATGAGCAGCAAGGGGTTGCGCGGGGACCTGCTCTACGCCTGGCCTAACGCCGAGATCGCGGTCATGGGCGCGGCCGGCGCGGTCAACATCCTCTTCCGCAAGGAGGTGTCCGAGGCGCCCGACCCCGAGGCCAAGCGGGCCGAGCTGATCCGCGACTACGAGGAGCGGTTCAACAACCCCTACGTGGCGGCCGCGCGCGGGCTGATTGACGACGTCATCGAGCCGCGCGAGACCCGCCGCGTGCTGATCAAGGCGCTGGACGTCACGCTGCTGAAGCGGGAGCGCCACGTGCCCCGCAAGCACGGCATCTCGCCCGCCTGAGCCAGGAGGAGGCCCATCATGTTTAAGAAAGTCCTCGTGGCAAACCGTGGGGTGATCGCCGTGCGGGTGGTGCGCGCGCTGCGCGACATGGGCATCTGGTCGGTGGCCCTGTACGAGGCCGGCGACCGGGGGTCCTTGCACGTGCGCCTGGCCGACGAGTGCTATGAGCTCACCTCTCCTCTGGGCTACATGGACGGCGCCGAGATCCTCGACATCGCCCGTCGCGTCGGCGCCGACGCCATCCACCCCGGCTACGGCTTCCTGGCCGAGCGGGCCGACTTCATCCGCGCCTGCGAGGAGGCCGGTATCGTCTTCATCGGCCCCCCCAGCGAGGTGGTCGCCGGGCTGAGCAGCAAGATCGGCGCGCTGGAACGGGCGCAGCGGGCCGGCTTGGCCGTGGCCGAGCACTCCTCTCAGGCCTTCCGGCCTGAGGACTTCGACCTGTTGGAGGCCGAGGCGGAGGCGCTGGGCTTCCCCTTGATCATCAAGGCGTGTGCCGGCGGCCGGGGCCGGGCCACCCGGGTCGTGCGCAGCCCCAAGGGGCTGAAGAAGGCCGTGGAGCAGGCCCACGCCGAGGCCAAGATCGTCTTCGGCGACGATCGGCTGTTCCTGGAGCGCGCGATCCTGCCCTGTCGCTTCATTGACGTGCAGCTCCTCGGCGACCGCTACGGCAACCTCGTTCACCTGGGCGAGCGCGACGGCTCGCTGCAGCGCTACAACCAGAAGCTGCTGGCCGAGGCGCCGGCGCCCAACTTGACCGCCGAGCAGCGCAGCCAAGTGCTGGGGATGGCGCTGGACATCGCCCGACTGTTCAACTTCCAGGGCGTCGGCACCATCGAGTTCCTGATGGACCGGGAGGGCCAGTTCTACTTCTCGGAGATCAAGCCCCGCATCCAGGTGGAACACCCGGTGACCGAGATGGTGACCCGCGTAGACCTGGTGAAGGAGCAGATCGAGCTGGCTGCGGGCAAGCGCCTGACGCTGCGGCAGGAGGACGTCCGCGTCGAGGGGTGGGCCATGCAGTGTCGCATCAACGCCGAGGACCCGTGGAACAACTTCTTGCCCAGCCCCGGCGTGTTGCGCCGCTTCCGCCTGCCCGGCGGGCCCAACGTGCGGGTGGACACCTACGGCTACAGCGGCTGCGAGGTGCCCGTGCGCTACGACCCCATCCTGGCCAAGGTGGCCGTGTGGGGCCAGGACCGAAGCGAGTGCCTCAACCGCCTGCGCCGTGCCCTGCAGGACTTCGCCATCACCGGTCTGCAGACCAACCTGCCCCTCTACCAGCGCATTTTGGACGAGCCGGAGTTCATCCGCGGGGAGTACACCACCCAGCTGATCTGGGGCTCCTGGAAGACCCGGCCGGCCCAGTCGCCGCCGGAGCTGCTGCGGGACCTGGCCGTGGCGGCCGCCATCGCCTATGTCATGCGCCATCGAGCCGTGCGACCGACAGTGCCCGAGCGCTTCCAGTCCGGCTGGCACCGCTCGCCTCGGTGGTAGGAGCCGGGAGGTGACTATGTCGCGCGTCAAGGTAACCATTGATGGCCAGCC
The DNA here is from genome assembly GCA_025055015.1 of Caldilineales bacterium. GTDB lineage: Bacteria > Chloroflexota > Anaerolineae > JAAEKA01 > JAAEKA01 > JANWYQ01. The sequence continues at coordinate 21,391 of JANWYQ010000192.1, read as the reverse complement.
TTTTGAGATCGAGCTGACGCTTCTCCCCGGCCAGAACGGCAGGCTCAAGGCCGTGGTCAACGGCGAGCTGGTGGAGGTGATCGTGCCGGAGGTCCAGGGCCGAGAGCCGATCGAGTGGATCATGGTGGGCAATCGCCCCTACGAGCTCAGCTTCGACGCCAACCTGCGCTGGTTGCGGGCCTACGACGGCCTGCACGCGCTGGAGATCCAGGACCTGGAGGCGGTGGTAACGCGACCGGTGAGCAAGGACGGCCGCGTCAAGGCGCCCATCCCCGGCTTGATCACCCGCGTCATGGTCAGCGAGGGGCAGGAGGTGGTGGCCGGCCAGCCTCTGCTGGTGCTGGAGGCCATGAAGATGGAGAACGAGATTCTGGCCCCGCGCAGCGGTGTCGTACAAAGCCTGAACGCTACGCCGGGCCGGGGGGTCAACCTGGGCGAGGTGCTGGTGGAGATCGTGTAAACGGGGGCTGGCCCAGCCTTTGAGACTGGGCCAGCCTAGGTTGTGCAGCGCGCCATCCCCATCTCATGGCCACCGACTCGATCGCTCACCTCGTTTCCACCGCTCCCTCTGACCGGCAGCCGGCCACCGTGCCCCTTGTGCTGGCGTTGAGCGCCGACACTGCGGAGGCGGAGCAGGGTTGCCCCAACTGTCGGCGGAGCGATGCTCTAGTAGCTATTGGGGAGATGACCTTCTGCCTGGCCTGCGGCTATTCCTCCGAGGGCGGCCGCGGCTGTACCTGATAGGCCGAAGCCGGCGGCAGGCGTGACCTGCCTCAGCGGTCGTCGGGGGGATCGCAGCTTGGCCGCGCGCCAGAAAGGCCTTTGTTTTTGCCGAAATGGCAGCGGCTGATTATAATCGGGTGCGTTAGTCCCAACTCGCACAATCCCCGGCAATCGGTCTGTCCCATGACTATCACAACCCGCTCTGACACCGGCGTCTGACCAAGGAGGACCCCCCGCCGTGCGCAAGCTGCTTAGCCCACGCAACATCGTCATCGCCCTGGCCGTTCTCGGGGTGATGTTGGCCAGCGCCATCCTCGTTCGCATTCCCTTGCCTGTCATCGTCCTACCCGCCGAGCCGGTCATCTACCTGGGGAACATCAAGCTCACCAACACCTTCGTGGCCACCCTGATCGCCGATCTGACGGTGATCGTGTTGGCGGTGTTGGCCACGCGCAAGATGCGCGATGTGCCTCAGGGCCTGCAGAACCTGGCCGAGTGGTTCGTGGAGGCCTTCTACAACCTGAGCGAGGACGTGGCGGGCAAGGCCAACGTCAAGAAGTTCTTCCCCATCTTCATGACCATCCTGCTCTTCCTGCTCTTCTGCAACTGGTGGGGCCTCATCCCCGGCGCGGACAGCATCGGTCGGCTGGAGCCGCTGGAGTATGCCTTCCAGGCGGCCGGCGTGACCACGGGCTATAAGAAGATCGAGGGCCCCCTGGGCGTGGCGCTGTTGAGCGCTAGGGCGGGCAGCTACACCCTGTCGGCCGAGGAGCAGGCCAAGCTCAAGGAGGAAAAGGCCAAAAAGGCGGAGAAAGCCGAGGCCGAGCACGGCGCCAAGAAGGAAGACGCCCACCACGAGAGCGAGCTGGGCTACTACGTAATCGCGCCCTACCTGCGCCCAGCCGCTACCGACCTGAACCTCGGCCTGGCGCTGGCGCTGATCTCCGTGTTCTGGACCCAGGTGGTGGGGGTGCGCGCCTTGGGCGGCGGCTACTTCCGCAAGTTCTTCCTGCCCAGCATGACCGGCATGAAGCTCATTGACCTCATCGTAGGCTTGTTGGAGCTGGTCAGCGAGTTCGCCAAGATCATCTCCTTCACCTTCCGTCTCTTCGGCAACATCTTCGCGGGCATGGTGCTGCTGTTCGTGATGAGCTTCCTCATCCCGTTCCTGGTGCCCCTGCCCTTCTACATGTTGGAGCTCTTCGTCGGCTTCATGCAGGCCTTCGTTTTCGCCATCCTGACGCTCATCTTCATGACCATGGCGACGGTCAGCCATGAGCACGGAGAGGAACATCATTGATGGTTAATGGTTAACGGTTAATGGTTAACGGTTAACGGCGAATAATTGCGGAGGCGCGTAAGCCACCGGTTGCGCAAGCCAACCACAAGCCATTGACCATTGACCATTGACCATTGACAATTGGCCACTGGCCACTGACCATTGACAATTGGCCATTGGCCATCGGCAATTCACATTCGCTGTCTCACATCCACTCCCAGGAGGAACTCACAGAATGGTTCAGTTTCTTGCCCCTGCTCTTGCGATCGGCCTGGGCGCGCTCGGCCCCGGCATCGGCATCGGTCTGTTGGTGATGGGCGCCATGCAGGCCATCGGCCGCAACCCGGAGGCGGCCGGTGAGATCCGCACCAACATGATCCTCGGCATCGTGTTTACGGAGGCTATCGCCATCTACGCCCTGGTCGTGGCCCTGCTGATGATCTTCGTGGGCGCTCCTGGCCTCAGCTAGCAGCCGAACGGTCTGACCAGTGTCAGCGTGTCCCGGATCCATCGTGCAATGTCCGCCCGCCCAGATGCCCGTCAGCGCAGCAGGGGCGAGGGGGACAAGGAGGTGCCAGATTGGGTGAGATCTTTGGTCAGCTAGGCATCAACGCTCCCTTCCTGCTGGCCCAGATCGTCAACTTCGTCGTCCTGCTCCTCATCCTGCGCTTGGTGCTGTACAAGCCCATGCTCAAGATGCTGGAGAGCCGCAAGCAGCGCATCGCCGAGGGCTTGCAGGCGGCGGAGGTGGCGCGGCGCGAGGCCGAGGCGGAGCGTGCCAGGCTACAAGAGCAACTAGATCGTGAGCGCCGTGAGGCCATGGAGCGCATCGCAGCCGCCTCCAAGCGCGGCGAGACTCTGGCGGCCGAGATCGAAGCCAACGCTCGACAAGAGGCAGCGCGCATCCTGGCCGAGGCGCGGCAGGAGGCCGAGAGCGAGCGGGAGCGCATCCTGGCCGAGGCGCAGGAGCAGATCGCCGAGCTGGCGCTGTTGGCCGCCGAAAAGGTGCTCGGCCGCGAGCTCGCCAACCGCGAGGCCCAGCGCGCCTTCGTCCAGGAGTTCTTAGCCTCCACTGCCACTGCGAGGAACTAAGGTGACCACGAGCAGCAAAGCACAAGTCTACGCCAGCGTGCTGTTCGAGGCCGCGCTCAAGGAGTGGCTGGAGGGCTTGAACGCCGTCTCGACCACCCTAAGCAAGAGCCCCGGCCTCCAGCAAAGGCTAACCGACCCGCGGACCCCCTTTGCCGAGCAGCAGCGGCTTCTGCTGTCCACCATCCCAGACAAGACCCCTCAGCCGGTGCGCAACTTCTTGCTGGGCATGCTGGCCAACGGCGACATCGCCCTTCTGGACGAGGTGCGACAGGACGTGATGGAGCGCGCGGCGGCCGCCGGCGGCCCGCGCCCCCTCCCCGCCGAGGTCATCAGCGCCGTAGAGCTCACGCCAGAGGAGCGCAGCCTGATCCAGCAGCGCCTGGTGGATCAGTTCGGCGCCAACCTGGACTTCCGCTTCCGCGTCGACCCGGCCATCCTGGGCGGCCTGGTGGTCAGGGTGGGCGACAAGCTGCTCGACACCAGCGTGGCCAGCCGGCTGGCGGCCATGCGCCAGGCTCTGGGCGTTGCCGGCGGCTAAGCCTGGCCATCTCAAGCTGCGGAGGACTTTTTCATGGCAGTACGCCCGCAGGACTTGGCGGACATCATCCGTCAGCAAATCGCAAGCTTTGAAGCGCCGCCCCGCATGGTGGACGTCGGCACCGTGGTCGAGGTGGGCGACGGCATCGCCCGCATCGTCGGCCTCAGCAACGCCGCGGCCAGCGAGCTGGTGGAGTTCCCCAACGGCACCCTGGGCATCGTCTTCAACCTCCAGGAGGACTCCGTCGGCGTCATCATCATGGGCGAGTACAGCGACATCCGCGAGGGCGACCTGGTGCGCGGCACCGGCCGCATCGTCTCGGTGCCCGTGGGCGACGCCTTGATCGGCCGCGTGGTGAACGCGGTGGGCCAGCCCATTGACGGCAAGGGCCCTATCGAGACCACCAAGTACCGCCCGGTGGAGCGCATCGCGCCCAACGTGGTGCGCCGCAAGTCGGTGGACACCCCGGTGCAGACGGGCATCAAGGCCATTGACGCCATGATCCCCATCGGCCGCGGCCAGCGCGAGCTGATTATCGGCGACCGGCAGACCGGCAAGACGGCCATCGCCATTGACACCATCATCAACCAGAAGGGCAAGGACCTGATCTGCATCTACGTGGCCATCGGCCAGAAGCGCGCTCAGGTCGCCCAGGTGGTGGCCACCCTGGAGCAGTACGGCGCCATGGAGCACACGGTGGTGGTGTCGGCCACGGCCTCGGAGCCGGCCGCGCTGCAGTACATCGCGCCCTACGCCGGCTGCGCCATCGGCGAGGAGTTCATGGAGCAGGGCCGCGATGCCCTGATCGTCTACGACGACCTCAGCAAGCACGCCCAGGCCTACCGCCAGGTCTCCCTGCTGATGCGCCGGCCCCCCGGCCGCGAGGCCTACCCCGGCGACGTGTTCTACCTGCACAGCCGCCTGCTCGAGCGAGCGGCGAAGCTGGCGCCGGAGTACGGCGGCGGCAGCCTCACCGCCCTGCCCATCATCGAGACCCAGGCCAACGACGTGTCGGCCTACATCCCCACCAACGTCATCTCCATCACCGACGGCCAGATCTTCCTGGAGCCCGACCTGTTCTACGCCGGCGTGCGGCCGGCCATGAACGTGGGCATCAGCGTGAGCCGCGTCGGCTCCGCCGCCCAGACCAAGGCCATGAAGCAGGTGGCCGGCCGCCTCAAGCTGGAGCTGGCCCAGTTCCGCGAGCTGGCGGCCTTTGCCCAGTTCGGCTCGGACCTGGACGAGGCCACCCAGCGCCAGCTGGACCGCGGCCAGCGGCTCACGGAGCTGCTCAAGCAGCCCCAGTACAAGCCGGTGCCCCTGGACAAGCAGGTGATGGTGATCTACGCCGGCACCAACGGCTACCTGGACAAGGTGCCGGTGGACAAGATCTCGCAGTGGGAAGAGGCCTTCTACAGCTTCATGGACGCCAACCACCCGGAGGTAGGCCAGGCCATCATGCGCGACAAGCGCATTGACGACGCCACCTTCGAGGCGCTAAGGATGGCCCTGGACGAGTTTAACAAGCAGTTCCTGGCCTAGAAAGGCGCACTGGCCGGCTGACGGGCCGCGGCTGGCGACGACGCACGACGAATGAGAAAAGTCACGCTCTGGCTTGGGATCGCCCTGGCAGCAACGGTGTTTCTCCTGGCGGCCGGCTGCAATCGCCCGCCGGTGGGCCAGCCCACCCCCGCCCCAGAGGCGACCACGGCGCCAGCCATCGCAGAGGAGCCAGCCCCGCCGGCCGCCGCCACGCCGACCCCGCTCCCTCCGGCAGCTCCGCCGGAGCCCACGGCGACGCCGACGACGCCGCCCGTCACCCAGGCCGATCTAGACGCCAGCCTAGCCGTCGTGCGGGATTTCCTGGCCCAGCTAGCGGCTGGGGAGTTCCGCACCGTGTACGGCACCCGGCTGACGACGGCAGGCCAGCAGCGGCTGGCCGACCTCGTGTTGGGCCGCCTGGCGCTCAGCAACCCGCGCATCAGCTTCTTCGAGGTGTTGGGCGCTGAGCCGGCCAGCGGCCGCGTGGCCGTGGACGTGGTGTGGGAGGAGACCTACGAGGGCCAGGGTCCCATCGGCCGGCAGCAGGCGCGGGTGTTGTTGGCCCGCAAGGACGGCGCTCTGCTGGTGGACGACGTGGAGCTGGGCGACTACACGCCGGCCGCCACGCCTCCGCCGCCGTCGTTGCCCCGGGCCGAGGCGCTGGTGAACCCAGCCGTGCCCGGCCAGGAGATGCGATTTCGCGCCAGCGGCTTCGAGAGCGGCGAGACGGTGCTCACTTGGCTGGAGCTGCCCGACGGCGCCCTCACCGCGCCCCGGTTCCAGGCGGCGGACGCCACGGGCGCGCTGGAGCTGACGTACGCCGGCTCGGCCACCGAGGGGCTGCCGCCGGGGCGATGGATCTGGTGGGCCCAGGCGCTGCGCAACTCGGCCCGCAACACCGGCATCACCTTCGACGTGCTGCCGCCTCCCTCGCCTACCGCCACGCCGACCCGGCCGCCGGTGGCCCGCCAGCCGACCCCGCGGCCCGCCGCCACGCCCAGGCCGGCAGCCACGCCGACCCCGCGGCCACCTGCGATCACCTATCCGGCGCCGACCCTGCTGTGGCCGGAGCCCTTGACCTCCCGCGAGTGGCCCGGCGCGCTGGTGGTGGAGTTCGTGCCGGTGGCCCAGGACCTGGGGCCCGACGAGTACTACGAGCTGGTGCTGGTGGCCCGCAACCCGCAGGGCCAGGTGTACAACGCCGGCTCGGTGCGCAGCAAGGGAGACCCTTGCAGCCGCGGGCCCTCGTGCCGCAGCGTGGCCTCGGACGAGCGCTTCATGGCGCTGTTCTACCCCGACAAGTTCGAGGGAGACGGCGTGTGGTACGTGCAGGTGGTGCGGGAGACGGCGCCCGGCCAGTTCACGCCCATCAGCCCGCCCAGCGAGCAGCGCCGGGTCATCCTGAAGCCACGGAATCCATAGCGCAGCGCTTTCAGCGCTCAAGGACGCCTAGCCCATGGCAGCCGATCGAGAGATCAAGCGACGCATTCGCAGCGTCAAGAACATCGCTAAGGTCACCCGAGCCATGGAGGCTGTGTCGGCCTCCAAGATGCGCCGGGCGCAGGCCCAGGTGGAGGCCACACGCCCCTACGCCACCAAGGCCTGGGAGGTGTTGACCTTTCTGGCGCGGCTGCGCCAAAGCCGCAGCGACCTCCAGCCGCTGTTGGAGGTGCGGCCGGTGAAGAGCGTGTGCGTCCTGTTGATCACCGCAGACCGCGGCCTGGCCGGCGGGCTCAACAACAACGTGATCATGCAGGCGTGGCGCGCCATCCGGGCCTGGCAAGACGAGGGCAAACAGGTCACCGTGGTCACCGTGGGCAAGAAGGGCCGCGACTGGATGCTGCGCTACGGCCCGCCCCTCAAGGCTGCCTTCGTCGGCATCGGTGACCGGCCCACCAGCGCCTTCCTGCGCAAGGGGCTGGAGGAGCGCGCCACGGCCTCCCAGTCGGTGGGCCCCATCGCCAAGGTGGTGGTGGAGGAGTTCACCAGCGGCCACTGCGACGCGGTCTATGTGGCCTACACCGATTTCGTGAACGTGATGAACCAGCGGCCCCAGGTGCGCCAGCTCCTGCCCATCGTGCCCGGCGAGCCCACGGCGCCCATGGCGGCCGACTACATTTTCGAGCCCGACGCGCAGACCGTGCTCGGCCAGGTGCTCTACAACTTCACCGAGCTGCAGATTTTGCAGGCCCTCTACGAGTCCATCGCCAGCGAACACGCCGCGCGCATGGTGGCCATGCGCAACGCCACCGACGCGGCCAACGAGCTGATCGGCGAGCTGACCCTGAGCTACAACAAGGCGCGACAAGAGAAGATCACCAAGGAGCTGCTGGACATCGCAGCCGGCGCCAACGCCTTGGCCCAGGCCGGGCTGGCGCGGTGACCCATCGCCGGAAATCGAACTACTGAACTGGAGGACCCTCTATGTCCCGCAACGGTACCACTGCCCGCTCCGTGGGCTTCATCATCTCCGTGCTTGGCCCCGTGGTTGACGCGGAGTTCCCCACCGGCGAGCTGCCTGAGGTGTACGACGCGATTGAGATCCCCCTGGACGGCGGGGGGCGGCTGGTGTGCGAGGTGCAGCAGCAGCTCGGGAACAACCGCGTGCGCGCCGTGGCCATGTCCAGCACCGACGGCCTGCGCCGCGGCATGGACGTGATCAACACCGGCGCGCCCATCACCGTTCCCGTGGGGCCGGAGTGCCTCGGCCGCATCTTCAACGTCCTGGGCGAGACCATTGACGAGGGCCCCCCGGTGGTCACCGAGACGCGCTATCCGATCCACCGGCCGGCGCCCCCCTTCGTGGAGCAGTCCACCAAGGCCCAGGTGTTCGAGACGGGCATCAAGGTGATTGACCTGATCGCTCCCTTCACCAAGGGCGGCAAGACCGGCGTGTTCGGCGGCGCGGGCGTGGGCAAGACGGTGATCATCCAGGAGCTGATCTACAACATCGCCAAGTTCCACGAGGGCTACTCCGTTTTCGCCGGCGTGGGCGAGCGCAGCCGCGAGGGCAACGACCTGTGGCACGAGATGCAGCAGAGCGGCGTGATCAAGAACACGGTGCTGGTGTTCGGCCAGATGAACGAGCCGCCGGGCGCCCGCCTGCGGGTCGGCCTGACCGGCGTGACCATGGCCGAGTACTTCCGCGACCAGGGCCGCGACGTGCTGCTGTTCATTGACAACATCTTCCGCTTCGTGCAGGCGGGCTCCGAGGTGTCGGCGCTGCTGGGCCGCATGCCCTCCGCCGTGGGCTACCAGCCGACCCTGGGCACCGAGATGGGCGAGCTCCAGGAGCGCATCACCTCCACCACCAAGGGCTCCATCACCTCCATGCAGGCCATCTACGTGCCCGCCGACGACTACACCGACCCGGCGCCCGCCACCACCTTTGCCCACCTGGACGCCACCATCTCCCTGGAGCGCGCGCTGGCGGAGCAGGCCCTCTACCCCGCGGTGGACCCCTTGGCCTCCACCAGCCGCATCCTGGACCCCTTGATCGTAGGCCAGGAGCACTACCGGGTGGCGCGCGATGTACAGCGCACCCTCCAGCGCTACAAGGACCTCCAGGACATCATCGCCATCCTGGGCGTGGAGGAGCTCAGCGAGGACGACAAGATCATCGTGGCCCGCGCTCGCCGCATCCAGCGCTTCCTGACCCAGCCCATGCACGTGGCCGAGGTGTTCACCGGCACGCCGGGCGTGTTCGTCAAGCTGGAGGACAACGTGCGCGGCTTCAAGGAGATCCTGGAGGGCAAGCACGACGACCTGCCCGAGCAGGCCTTCTACATGGTGGGCACCATCGAGGACGCGGTGGCCAAGGCGGAGCGCCTGCGCCGCGGCCGCTAGCCCATAGGAGCGGGCTATGGCCAATACCCTGCGCTTCGAGTTCATCGCCCAGGACCACATCGTCTTCCAGGGCGACGTGGAGATGGTGATTGCGCCCGGCGCCAACGGCACCCTGGGCATCCTGCCTCGCCATGCGCCGCTGATGACGGTGATCGTCCCCGGCGAGCTCATCGTCAAGCTGCCCGGCAACCAGGAGCGCTACTTCGCCGTGGGCGGCGGCTTCATGGAGGTGCGGCCGGACAAGGTGACCTTGCTGGCCCGCTCCGGCGAGTCGGCCGAGCAGATTGACCTGCAGCGCGCGCTGGAGGCCCGGCAGCGGGCTGAGGCCTTGCTGGCGCAAATTCCGCGCGGGTCGGAGGAGCGCCGCCAGCTGATGGAGCAGGCCCTCATCCGTTCCAAGGTGCGGCTGAAGGTGGCCGAGCGCCGCCGCCGTCAGCAGCCCAAGGGGCCCGTGCCCACCCCCGGCGAGATACAGGAGTGATCCCGCCCAGTTCCTCGGAAACGTCAAGCTTCCGGGGAACGGCGCAAGGGCGACGGGGCCAGGCGGCGATTTGCCTCTGGCCCCGTTTGCGTTATACTGGCAGACAAAGCTTACACCCGACACGGAGAGTTCATGTTCGAAAAGCAAATCGGCATTGACCTCGGCACGGTCAACGTCATTGTTTACCTCAGCGGCAAGGGGATCATTATCCAGGAACCCTCGGTGGTAGCCATCTCCACCCGCGACAACAAGATCGTGGCCGTGGGCCAGGAGGCGCGCGATATGCTGGGCCGCACGCCGGAGAGCATCGAGGTGGCCCGGCCGCTGCGCGCCGGCGTGGTGGCCGATTACGTGGTCACCGAGGCCATGCTGCGCTATTTCATCCGCCGCGCCATCGGCCGCAACCCCCTCCTCCGCCCGCGCGTGATGATCAGCACCCCCAAGGGCGTCACCAGCGTGGAGAGCCGCGCGGTCAAGGACGCCGCCGAGCAGGCCGGCGCGCGCGAGGCCTACCTGATCCCGGAGCCCTTGGCTGCGGCCTACGGCGCCGGGCTGCCCATCGGCACCCCCACCGGCAACATGGTGGTGGACATCGGCGGCGGCACCACCGAGGCGGCCGTCATCTCCATGTACGACATCGTGGTGTGGAGCAGCGTGCGCGTGGGCGGCAACCGCACCGACGAGGCCATCATCAACTACGTGCGCAAGAAGTACAACCTCCTCATCGGCGAGCAGACGGCCGAGGAGATCAAGATCAAGATCGGCTCGGCCCTGCCCCTGGAGGAGGACCTGCGGCTGGAGGTGCGCGGCCGGGACCAGGTGGCCGGCCTGCCCCGCACCATCGAGATCAGCTCGGCGGAGGTCACCGAGGCCATCGCCGAGCCCCTGGCCGCCATCGTGAGCACGGTCAAGCAGACCCTGGAGAAGACGCCGCCGGAGCTGGCTGCCGACATCATTGACCGCGGCATGGTGCTCACCGGCGGCGGCGCGCTGCTGCGCAACATTGACGACCTGCTGACGCGCGAGACCGGTGTGCCCTGCTACGTGGCCGAAAACCCCATTGCCTGCACGGCCTTGGGCGCGGGCAAGGCGCTGGAGAACTACGCCGTCATGCGACGCAGCCTAACCGAGTAGCGCCGAACAGCCTAGGCCGGCGCCAGGACTGCACCGACCGCGGGCCGCCAACAGCCGACAGCTGAGGGTGGCCCTTTTTCCGTTCCAACGAGTTTCACAGATGTTCGCCTCTCTGCGCAAGGCGCAGCCGGTTCCGGCCGAGCTGCGCCGCAACTTTGTTCATCTCTATTTCGATATCGCCTGGTACGGCGTGCTCAGCGGCAGCGCCATGGCCTTTCTGGCAGTCTACGCAGCGCGGCTAGGCGCCAGCGCGTTCCTGTTGGGCCTGCTCACGGCCGGCCCGGCGGTGGTGAACCTGCTGTTCACGTTGCCCTCGGGCCGCTGGCTGGAGACGCGGCCCATCGGACCGGCTGTCGTGTGGTCGTCGGTGCTCCACCGCTTCTTCTACCTGCTCTTCGTCTTCCTGCCGTGGCTGCTGGCGCCCACCCCGCAGCTGTGGGCCATCGTGCTCATCACCTTGGTGATGAGCATCCCGGGCACCGCGTTGGCCGTCGGCTTCAACGCCCTGTTCGCCGACGCCGTGCCGCCGGAGTGGCGCGGACACGTGGTGGGCATCCGCAGCGCCATGTTGGCCGTGGCCTTCATCCTGACCTCCCTCCTGTGCGGCTACCTGCTGGACACCTTGCCCTTCCCGGCCAGCTACCAGGTGGTCTTCGCCATCGGTTTCATCGGCGCGGCCATGAGCAGCCTGCACCTGGCCCTCATCCGGCCCACGGCCGACGCAGCCCGCCGGCCGCGGTCCAACGCGGCCCTGGGAGACTTGGCCTCCCCCGGCCGCCTGCGCCCGGCCGTGGACGCGCCCCGGCTGGGCGTGGGGCTGCGCTGGCTTACCCGGGGCGGCGGCCAGCGGCTGATGCGGCTGGAGATCTTGCGGGGCCCCTTCGGCCGGGTAGTGGGGGTGCTGTTCGCCTTCCACGTGGCGCAGTTCCTGGCCATCCCCCTCTTCCCCCTGGTGTGGGTGAACAAGCTGCACTTCTCCGACCAGGTGATCGCCCTCAGCCAGGCCTACTTCTACGTCGCGGTGTTCTTCGGCTCGCTGGTGTTCGCCCGCATCTCGGGCCGGCTGGGCAACCAGCACACCGTGGCCTTGGGGATCGCCTTTCTGACCATGTATCCCGTGGTCACCAGCTTCATGTGGCTGCCGTGGCAGCTGATGGCCATCTCCCTGGTGGGCGGCTTCGGCTGGTCCCTGGTCAACGGCGCCATCGCCAACTACCTGCTGGAGCGAGCGCCGGCGGACGACCGCCCGGCCCACCTAGCCTGGTACAACCTGGCGTTGAACGCCGGCATCCTGATCGGCTCGCTGGGCGGACCGGTGCTGGCGGACGCCGTGGGCCTGACCGCCGCCCTGCTCATCGCTGCCGCCGCGCGGGGAACATCGGCCTTGCTGGTTTGGCGGCTGGGGTAGAGCGCCTCTAGGAGCGCTGACCCACCACGCGGGCCGGCACGCCGACCGCGATGGCGCCGGCCGGCACGCTGTGGGTCACCACCGCGCCTGCGCCGATCACCGCACCCGCGCCCACGGTGACGCCGTCCAGCACGATCACCCCTACCCCCAGCCAGGCGTCGTCCTCGATGACGATGCCCCCCTTGCTGCGCAGGGGCTGGTCCACGATGGGCTGGCCGGCCGCAAAGGTGTGGTCGTAGGGGTAGAAGGCGCAGTTGGGCGCGATCTGTACGCGCGCGCCGACCACGATGGGGCCGGCGAAGGCCGTGAACTGGCAGCGGGGCTGCACATGGGTGTCCTCGCCCAGGGTCAGGCTGCCGCCCGGCCCCGTCTCCACGATGCATCCCCGGTACAGGTGCGCCCGCGGACCCAGGCGCACCGGCCCGCCGCCGGGGTGCTGAAAAATGGTCACGTCGTCGTCCACGAAGCAGCCGGGGGACAGCTCCAGCCCCGCAGCATGGATCACGGCCCGCGGGGAGACGTAGCCCAGGGGACCGTAGCGGGCCAGGGCGCGGCGGGCCTTGTAGGGGGGCTGTCCCCACGTGGCCAGCCGGGTGGCCAGGCGGCCCCATCGGCTCAGGCTGCTGCGCCGCATCCAGAAGGCAGCCCAACGGGCTTTCCAGGGGTTCACAGGGGGGTCCTCTTCCGTCCTCAGGGGCGGGGGGAGCGCAGCCCGGCAGGGCGACAGCGCCGCGGTGCTGCGTCGTCAGCCCCTCTCGATATAGTAGGCCACCGCCTCGGCCAACGCCGCGCGCAGGTCGCTCTGGGGCATGCCCAGCTCCGCCACGGCCCGCTGCGGGTCGGCCGTCAGGCTCAGGGGGCGCCGGCCGGCCGGTCGCTGGACCGGCGGCGGGATGGGGCGGCCGCTGACCTCCGCCAAGAGGGCCAAAAACGTCGCCTCGTCCAGGTTGCCGCCGCGGTGGCCCAGGATGTAGCGCCGCCCCGGCTGCCCTCGTTGCGCGGCCAGCCAATGCCCCGCTGCGATATCGCCGACGGGACAGAGGTTCATGCCGCCGCCGGGGTAGTCCGGCCGTCGGCCGGCCAGGAAGTCCACGATGCGCCGGCCGGTGGCAGTGGGCTTGTGGTCGCCCCACCCCACCGGCGCCGTGGGGTGCACCACCACCACCGGCAGCCCGCGCGCGTTCCACCAGAGGGCGACGGCCTCGCCCAGCCACTTGGAGCGCACGTAGTCGCTGGCCAGGGGCCACAGGTTGAAGGGCGTCTCCTCGGTGGCCGGTCCCCCGTCCGCAGGCCGGCCCAAGGTGCCCACGGTGCTGGTGTGGACCACGAGGCCGACGCCCGTGTCGGCTGCCGCCTGCAGCACCGCCTGGGTGCCGCCCACGTTGACGGCGTAGAGCAGCCGGGCATCCTCCGGCCGCGGGCTGTACAGCGCCGCCACGTGGAACACGGCGTCGCAGCCGGCCAGGCGTCGGGCCCACGTCTCCGGCGCCCGCAGGTCGCCCTCGACCCACTCCACCGCCGGGGAGATCGCCTCCTCGGCGGGTGGGACGCGCCGCGCCAGCGCCCGCACGGCCACCCCCTCGGCCAGGAGACGGCGCACCAGGTGCGCGCCGATGAACCCGGTCGCGCCGGTCACGAAGGCCGTGCGCACCGTGCGCAGCGCCTCAGCCATGGCCACCTCGGCGCAGCCGGGCGGCCACGCGCCGCCAAAGGGAGGGCGCAGCCTCGGCCCGGCGCAGGGCGGCCTCCTGGCGGTCCACGTCGGCGGGCTCGGCCCGGGGCAGGGCAATGCCGGGATACCAGTGATAGGCCTTGATGTGCAGCCGTTGGGGGCTCATCCGGCGCAGGTCGGCCGCGGTGCGCTGCGCGCTGGCCAGTGTCTGGCCGGGCAACCCGACCATGACGAACACCCGACAGAGGATGCCCAGGCGTCGGCAGAGCGCTATCACAGCCTCTGCGTGGCGCACGTAGGCAGCGGCCGCCCGCCCGTCGCCCACACGGCCGATGGCGACCAGCAGCTCCGGGTCGGTGGTCTCCAGGCCGATCTTCACCGTGGTGCAGCCGGCGCTGCGCAGGGCGGCCAGCAGCGCCTCGTCGAAGTGCTCCGGCCGGCTCTCGCACTCCCAGGAGAGGGCCAGGCCGCGACGCCGGATCTCGTCGCAGAGGGCAAGGACGCGCTCCCGGTCGTGCGCGAACACGGGGTCGCGAAACACGACGTGGGACGGGCGAAACCGCTCCTGCAGGTAGGCCAGCTCGTCCACGGTGCGGGCTGGGGTTTGGGCGCGGAACACGGGGCCCTGGGCGGCGACGTAGGGGCAGAAGCGGCAGCCGGCAGGGCAGCCGCGGCTGCTGAGCACCGAGAGGAAGGGGTAGGAGCGGCCTGCCTTGAGGAACACCTCCCACGCCGGCATGGGCAGCTCGTCCAGGTTGGCCAGGTAGCCGTCGGCCAGGTAGTGGGCCGGAGCCAAGGTGTAGGGGTTGACGGCAGAGCCGGGACGTAGGTCGCCGGCCAGCAGTCTGCGCACCGCCGCGGGCAAGGCCAGCTCCGGCTCGCCGGCCAACAGCAGGTCGGCCAGGTCGTTGAGCGCGTGGACCACCTGGCCGTAGCGCAGGGCCGGGCCGATGGCCAGCACCTTCAGCAGGGGCTTGACCTCTCGGAGCCGGTTGAGGAAGGCCCGGTCGGCGGCCAGGGTCGCAAAGCTCACCGGCAGCACCAGGACGTCGGCCGCGGGCAGGCGGGCGAGGGTTTGCTCGGCGGTGAGGCCGGACGCCTGGGCGTCCAGAGCGGCCACGCGGTAGCGGGCGTGGCGCAGCACGGCAGCGGCAGTGGCCAGCAGGTGAGGGGGATAGACAAACCCGTCGGCCTCCTCGCTCAGCGCGCCCATGCCGGCCGAGCCCTCGCGGTTAGCCGTGGTGCCCGGCAGGCTGGGCGGGTTGAGCAGCAGGACCGTCGGCATGGCGATGGAACAAAAAACGGCAGCTAGGCTGCCGTGGGTGGCTCCTGCGCCAAGACTCGAACTTGGAACCAACCGGTTAACAGCCGGTCGCTCTGCCGATTGAGCTACGCAGGAGTGTTTATCGCTGTTCGCAGTGCCTATTTTATTCCAAATCGAGGCCTTGTCAAGTCCCTCAGCCCGTCAGATACTCGCGCAGCTTGCGGCTGCGGATGGGGTGGCGCAGCTTGCGCAGCGCCTTGGCCTCGATCTGGCGGATGCGCTCCCGCGTCACGCCGAAGTGCTGACCCACCTCCTCCAGGGTGTGGCTGACGCCGTCGGCCAAGCCGAAGCGCATCTCCAGCACCTCCCGCTCGCGCGGGGTGAGCTGGCTCAGGATGTCCTGCATCTGCTCCCGCAGGAGCTGCTGGCTGGCTGCGTCGGCCGGCGCCGGCAGGTTTTCGTCGGGGATGAAGTCGCCCAGGTAGCTGTTCTCCTCCTGGCCGACCGGCGTGTCTATGGAGATGGTGTCCTGGGACAGGCGCATGATGCGCTGAACCTTCTGAGCCGCGCGCGCCCATCGGCGCTGCAGCTCCGGGTCCAGCGGCTTGCCCTGGCGCAGGGTCTCCTCGATGGCCCGTCGGTCCTCCGGGGCCAGGATGTCCATCTCCAGGGCGATCTCCTCGGGCGTGGGCTCGCGGCCCAGCTCTTGGGCCAGGCGCCGCTGGACGCGCACCAGGCGGTTGATGTTCTCCACCATGTGCACGGGGATGCGGATGGTGCGGGCCTGGTCGGCGATGGCTCGGCTGATGGCCTGGCGGATCCACCAGGTGGCGTAGGTGCTGAACTTGTAGCCCAGCTCGTGGTCGAACTTCTGCACGGCCCGCAGCAGGCCGATGTTGCCCTCCTGGATCAGGTCCAGGAAGTTCATGCCGCGGCCCAGGTAGCGCTTGGCCACGCTCACCACCAGCCTCAGGTTGGCGTTGGTGAGCTTCTGCTGCGCGGCGTTGCCCTCCCGCACCATCTCCTCCAGCCGCGCGCGGGTCTCCGGGTCCAGGTTGGGCTCCTTGGCCAGGCGTTCCGCCGCCTCCTTGCCCTTGCGGATCAGCTCCGCATAGCGGATCTCCTCCTCCGGCGAGAGCAGAGGGGTGCGGCCGATCTCCCGCAGGTACATGCGCACCGGATCGCTGGTGACCGCGGGGTCGGCCAGCTCCTGCATCAGCTCCTCGACGGGACGAGCGATGTCCGCCTCGACCTCCATCTCGAACTGCTCGTCGCGGTCGAGGAAGGGCATCGCGGCGTCCATGTCCTCCAGGGCCGGCGGCTCCTGCTCCTCCTCGTCCGCTTGGACGATGGTGCCGTCGGGAAGGACACGGACGGCGACGGTCTCGTCCTCCAGCTCGTCGAGCTCCTCTTCCGTTGCCTCGATGGGCTCGATTTCCACCGGCTTGGGCGCTGATCGTTGCTGTGGGCGTCGTGTGCGTTGAGCCATGCTCGTTTATGTCTTGGCGGGATGGTAGAAACCGTTCACCAACTGGGCACAGCCTGGCGGCGGCCGGTCAGGGTGCGGGCGTTCAGGAGGCGCTCCAGATCGTGTCGGCGCTGCTTGATCTCGTTGGCCAGCACCTGGTAGGCCCGCAGCTCGTCGGCCTGTCCGTCGGCCTCCGCCTGATGGAGCAGGGCGGGGAGCTGGCGACTGCGGGCCTTGAGGGCCGCAATGCGCAGCCGCAGCACCGAGTCGACGACGTCCTTGAGAAGCTGGGGGCGAGCCAGCTCGGGCAGCCGCTGGCCGTGGCGGCGCAGCGTGTCCAGGAAGGGCTGGACGGCTGCGGGCGCGTCCAGCCACTGGCCGCCGTCGGCCACCGCGCCGGCCAGGAGCGCTGCGCACACCGCGCGCTGCTCGGCCTGGTCGAAGTCGTCCTCCGACAGGGGAGCCACGCCCAAGGCCGTGAGCTCGCTCTGCACGTCGGGCAGCAGCAGGGGACGCATGATCAAGAGGGCCAGGCAGTGGAGCGCCGGCCCACTCTCGGCCGCGAGGGCGGTCCGCGCTGTCGCGGACCCGGCGCCGGGCCGTCGAGGCGCCGCGGTCGCCCGCCCAGGGTCAGCCTCCGACCGCGGCGGCTGAGGCGGCGGCGATCGCCGGGCTGCCACCAGCCGTTCCACCGTGCGCTCGTCGGCCTGGA
The DNA here is from genome assembly GCA_025055015.1 of Caldilineales bacterium. Lineage (GTDB taxonomy): Bacteria > Chloroflexota > Anaerolineae > JAAEKA01 > JAAEKA01 > JANWYQ01. The sequence goes on along the minus strand of JANWYQ010000192.1, from coordinate 4,232 downwards.
TCAGCCGCGCCAGCTGCTGGGTGTAGTGGATGCGTTGGACCTCGTTGGCTACCTCCTGGATCAGCGGCGCCAGCCGCTCCACGGCCTCGGCCTTGCCCTGGGCGGTGGAGAGGTCCAGCTCCTGCCGCGCCAGGTCGAAGAAGTAGTCCACCACGGGCCGGGCCTCGGCCACCAGCCGCCGCCATAGGGCCAGGTCGGAGCGGATCACGTCGTCCGGGTCCATGCCGGGAGGCAGGGTCATCACCCGCAGGTCGGCGGCCAGCCGCGCCTCGTGGCGCACCAAGCCGGTAGCGGTCACCGTGGGCACCCACTCTCGGTCCAGGGCCTCGCGGGCCTGGGCGAGGCCGCGACGGGTGGCCGCCTGGCCCGCGGCGTCGGCGTCCAGGGCCAGGACGAAGGTGTTCGTGAAGCGCTTGAGCTGCTTGAGCTGTTGCTCGGTGAGCGCGGTGCCCATGCTCGCCACCACGTTGGTCTCGCCGTGCTGGTGCGCCGCCAGCACATCCATGTAGCCCTCCACGATGATGGCTTGCCCGCGGGCCCGGATGGCCTGCTTGGCGGCGTGCAGGCCAAAGAGCACGGCCGACTTGTCGAACAGCGGCGTCTGTGGCGTGTTCAGGTACTTGGGCTGCTGGTCCGGAGCCAGCGCGCGGGCGCCGAAGCCGATCACGTGGCCCTGCAGGTCCCGGATGGGGACCATCACTCGGTGGCGAAAGCGGTCGTAGTAGCTGGTGCGGCCCTCGGCCTCGTGCTCCTTGGCCACGATCAGACCGGCGGCCAACAGGTCTTCCACGCTGTAGCCCTTGCCGCGCAGGTAGGTGAGCAGGTGGTCCCAGCCCTCCGGCGCGTAGCCCAGCTGAAAGGCCTCCACGGTGGCGTCGTCCAGGCCGCGGCGGGCCAGGTAGGCACGGGCCACCTCGCCTTGGGGCGACTGGCGCAGCAGGCTGTGGTAGTAGAGGGCGGCAGCCTGGACGATCTCCCGCAGGCGCTCCAGGTACTGGCTCTGCTGGGACTGCGCCGCGGTGGGCGGGGCCAGGTCCACCCCCGCCTTGCGGGCCAGCAGCTCCAGGGCCTCCCGGAAGTCCAGGTTCTCCCGCTTCATGACGAAGCTGAAGACGTCGCCGCCGGTGCTGCACGCTCCGAAGCAGCGCCACGTGCCCGTCTCCGGGAAGACCACAAAGGAGGGCGTGCGCTCCTGGTGGAAAGGACACAGGCCCTTGTAGTGCCGCCCTGCCTTGCGCAGGGGGACATACGCGGAGATGACCTCCACGATGTCCAGCCGTTCCTTGATCTCGTCAACGGTGGTCATAGGCCAGGACAGGGATCGGCGACCGGCAACCAGGCAAACAAGCACAACGCGGAGTTCGCACTCCCAGGTGCGAACCAGCGCCGCCCTCGACGAACGGGACCGCTCACGGCGGGACGGCCCGCCCACGAGGAAGGAACCACCTCTAAAACCGCCTGCCTCCTTCGTCAACTTGGGTGAACGTCATGCACCAGGCCACAGCCAAGCACGGTCAATTATACGTGTTCAGGGGCTCGTGTCAATTCAGGGCCGACGGGCCAGGTACACCGCGCCCGTGGTCCGGTCCACCGCCAGCCCAAAGGGCGATAGCTCCCCCTCCCCCATCCACGTGCGGCGATGGCGGCCGTCGGCCAGGTCGAACAGGTGCACCCCCTGCCGGTCCGCCGCCCACAGGCGCCCACGCTCGCCGTCTACGGCTACCGCGGTCAAGCCGGTCAACGGTCGGCGCAGCGTCGGCTCGACCGCGCCCACCAGCCGGCCCTCTCGGTTCAGCACGGCGACCTGGCCGTAGCGAGGGGCCAACAGCCCGGCGACTGCCACCCGGCCCGAGCGCGGGTCCACGGCCACGCTTTGCGGCATGCCCAGGCCGGCCAGCGGCGTCAGGCCCAGCAGCTGCGGGGTGTTCGGCTCCACGGTTGCCACCTGGCCGCTGCCTGCCAGCGCTACGTACAGCAGCGCGCCGTCGGCCGACGCGGCCAGGGCGTAGGGCCCCAGCCGTCCGGCTCCACCCGCGGCCGAAGCCGCCGAGCCCGCCCCCAACGCACCCAGGTTCGCCACCTGCCGAACGGCCAGGTCGCGCGGGTCGAGAGCCAACAGCCGGTCGGCCAGGGTGTCGGCCACCCACAGCGCGTCGCCGGCCAAGGCCAGGCCGCCGGGCCACGCAGCGGCGCCGCTGACCGCCGTCCACGCGCCTGCGGCCAGGTCCAATCTCAGCACCTGCCCCGGTCGCCGGGTGGCCAGGTAGAGAGCGTCTCCGGCGGCCGAGAAGGTCAGGCCCTGGGGCTGCCCGGCGAAGGAGGCTGTGAGCGGCGTCTGCCCGTCGGCCAGCGAGCGGACCAGCAACATCCCGTCGCCGGCAACGGCCAACCACCGTCGCTCCCCGTGCACCGCCACGCTCGCCCCCGCCACAAGCCGGGGCGCCAGATCGGCGTCGTCCAGGGCCGTCGCCGACCGCCCAAGGCCGAGAGCGGCCTGGTCGCCGGCGGTCAGCAGCGGCAGCCACGTGCTCAGCTTCAGCCCGCGGATGCGCAGGCCGTAGCGGCTGTCGGTGCACCGGAAGCCCTCCCCCGGCGGCTGCGCTGCCTGCACTCGCACGTAGGCCCGTCCCGACCAGGGCGCGGTCCAGGCCACGCCCTGCGCCTGAGGGCCGAGGGGCGCTGCCGTCCAGCTCAGCAGCTCGCCGCCGTCGGGCCCCAGCAGGGTCAGCCGCAGCGGCGCGCCGGCGCCGACCTCAGTCACCTCGATGCGATAGGCCACCTGCCGGCGAGCCGTGAAGCGCACCCAGTCCTGGTCCCCCGACCAGTGGAGAGCCTGGTAGGCCGTCTCGCCGTCGGCTGCGTCGTGGCGGGCTTGGGCAGGGGTGTCGTCCGGCTCGACGGGGTCAGGCGGGCAGGGAGTGGCCGTCGGCGTGGGGGAGGGGGTGGCCGTGGGCGTGGGCGTGGGAGACGGCGTTACCGTGGCGGTCGGCGTGGCCGTGGGCGTGGGCGAGACGGTGGGCGTGGGCGAGACAGTGGGCGTCGGCGTCACGGTCGGCGTGGGCGTGACGGTGGGCGTGGCCGTCGGCGTGGGCGTGGGCCGAGGCCCGTCCTCGACGAACACGCTGACGGTGCCATCCGCGGTGTTGCTCACGAAGACCCGGTTGCTGGCCGGGTCCACCGCCAGGCCTTCGCTGGCGCCGTTCCCCACGGGCAGCCAGGTCAGCCAGCGGTAGCTCTCGCCGTCGAAGAGGTGCAGCTGCCGCTCGGCCGGACAGGTGACCAGGAAGCGATGGGTGTTGGGGTTGACGGCCACCTGGGCCGGCGAGCACCCCAGCGGGATCTGGTTGAGCCTTTGGCCGTCGGCTGCCGCCAGGACGGTGACGGAGCTGGTGCGGCGGTCGGCTGTGTACAGACGGCCCCAGGCCTCGTCCAGGGCCAGGCCGTAGGGGAAGCCGCCCACCGGGACGGACCATGCCTCGACCGCCGGTGGGCCGTCGTCCGCCAAGGCAGCCACCCGGTCCTCGCCGCTGATGGCCACGAAGAAGCGGCTCAGCCCCGCGCTGTGCACCACGTGGCTGGGCTGGCTGCCGACGACGCTGGCGCCCAGGGTCTGGCCCCCGCGGCCGTCAACCCAGGTCACCGTGTCCGCGCCGAAGTTGGCCACGCCCAGGCGGCCCGTCGCCGGCGCCACGGCTAAGCCGAGCGGATAGGCGCCGGCGGTCACCACCTGCACCGGGCCGCTCCCCCGCCACCCCGGCCGGATCACCACGTCGTTGGTCAGGCTGTGGGCGATAGCCACGCGGCCGGCCGCCGGGTCCAGCGCAACGCCGTGGGCGCCCAGGCTGCTGCCGGTGGGCAGCACGGCCAGCACCTGCAGCGTGTCCGCGTCCAACACCGTCAGGCCGCCGCCTGTGTGGCTGGTGACGTAGACCAGCCGCCGGGCCGGGTCCACGGCCAGGCCGCGGGGCTCCTGGCCCACCCGCACGACCGCTACCGGCGCCAGCAGGGCTGGTGCCGACGGAGTGCCGCTGGCCGTAGGCGTGGGCGTCGGGGTGGGGGAGGGAGGGGCCGAGGCGGTGGGCGTGGCCGTCGGCGTGGCCACCGGGCCGAGCACGGTCACCGGCGCCGCTGCCGGCAGGGGCGCTACGACGGCGTTGCCGGCCGTGGCGCTCACGTGGCTGGGGTAGACGCCGGGCGTCGAGGCCGCCGTGGCCCGAAAGGTGATGCGCACG
>JANWYQ010000066.1 GCA_025055015.1 Caldilineales bacterium | reverse complement strand
ATGGAGATCACGTCGCGCGGGGTGGCCACCTACACCATCACCACCCTGGGAGAGCTCTACGGCCAACGCAAGGTCCTCGGCGCCGACGCCGTGGGCACCGAGAACGCGTTTCCCAACCCCAAGCCCTGAGCGCAGGGCTGCCCTTGCCCTTGACCCCTCTGGACCTCTCCGTCGTCATCGTCAACTGGAACGTCCGTGAGCTGCTGGCCGGCTGCCTGCGCTCGCTGCTGCGCAGCCAGGGGGTGCAGTTCGTCGGCGCGCCTGCGCCGCCCGGCGAGCAGCCCACCTGGCAGGCGGAGGCCATCGTGGTGGACAACGCGTCCGGCGACGGCAGCCAGGACATGGTGCGCAGCCAGTTTCCCTGGGCGCGGCTGATCGCCAACGACCAAAACCTGGGCTTCACTCGGGCCAACAACCAGGGGCTCGCCGTGGCCGAGGGGCGCTACGTGCTCTTCCTCAACCCCGACACCGAGGTGCACCCTGCGGCCCTGAGCGCCCTGCTGGAGTTCGCCGAGGTCCACCCCCAGGTGGGGATCGTCGGCCCGCAGCTCCGCTACGCCGACGGCAGCGTGCAGTCCTCCCGCCGCCGGTTTCCCACCCCTGCCACCTTTTTCCTGGAGGCCACGGTGCTGCAGCGCTGGTGGCCGCAGAATCGGGTGCTCAGCCGCTACTACGTCCTGGACCGCCCCGACGACGCCGTCAGCCAGGTGGACTGGGTGGTGGGCGCGGCCATGCTAGTGCGTCGCCAGGTGCTGGACCAGATCGGCGGCTTCGACGAGGGGTTCTTCATGTACTCGGAGGAGCTGGACCTGTGCCGCCGGGCTGTGGCCGCCGGCTGGCAAGTGGTCTACCTGCCCACCGCGGTGGTGACCCACTTCGAGGGCAAGTCCAGCGAACAGGTGGTGGCTGCGCGGCACATCCGCTTCCACTCCTCCCGCGTGCGCTACGTGCGCAAGTACCACGGCCCCTGGCTGGCTGCGGCGGTGCGGAGCTTTCTGCTGCTCACCTTCGTCTATCAGTGGGCGGAGGAGGCGGCCAAGTGGCTGGCCAGCTTCGTGGTGCCCGGCCAGCGCAGCCGCCGCCCCATGCGCCGCGAGCGTATGGCGGCCTACGCGCAGGTGTTGCGCTCCGGCCTACGCTACTCCCCTGTTCCGCCGAACTAGGCTATAATAGCGACCATGCGCATCCTCTTCCTCACGGGCGAGTATCCCCCCATGCAGGGCGGCGTCGGCGACTACACCTGGGCCCTGGGATCGGCCCTGGGCCGGGCGGGCGTGGACGTCCACGTGCTCACCAGCCACGCTGCCGGCCCAGCCCACCTGGCCCCGCCGGGCGTGGGCAACGTCTACCCCGACGTGGAGCGCTGGGGATGGAGCCTGGCCCGGCAGGTGCGGGCGGTGGCCCAGGAGATCGAGGCCGACGTGTTGCACATCCAGTACCAGTCGGCCGCCTTTGGCCTGCACCCCGCCGTCAACCTGCTGCCCCGGGCGCTGCGCGGGGCCTCTCCGCCGCGGCGGGTGGCGGTGACCTTCCACGACCTGCGGGTGCCCTACCTGTTTCCCAAGGCGGGTCCCCTGCGTTGGCAGGCCAACCTGGCTCTGGCCCGCCATAGCCACCTGGTGATCGTCACCAACGCCGAGGACCGCCAGAGGCTGAGTCGGGAGGCCGAGCTGGCGCCCAAGCTGGTGGAGATCCCCATCGGCTCCAACATCCAGCCGGAGCCGCCCGCCGGCTACGACCGGGCACAGCAGCGCCGCCGCTGGGGCGTGGGGGAGGAGGACCTGTTGCTGTGCTACTTCGGCTTCCTGAACGCCAGCAAGGGGGGCGAGGAGTTGGCGCAGGCCACCGCCCGACTGGCCGCGCAAGGGGCGCCCGTTCACCTGTTGATGGTGGGTGGCCAGGTGGGCGCCAGCGATCCCACCAACGTCGCCTACCTGGAGCGGGTGAAGGGGCTGATCGAGGCGTTGGGCATTGCGCAGCGGGTGCATTGGACCGGCTTCACCGCGGCCGCCGAGGTGTCGGCCAACCTGCTGGCGGCGGACATCGCCGTGCTGCCCTATCGGGACGGCGCCAGCTTCCGCCGGGGCAGCCTGATGGCCGCGCTGGCCCACGGCCTGCCCATCGTCAGCACTGCGCCGGCCGTGCCCGTGCCGGAGATGGTCCACGGCGAGAACATCTGGCTGACGCCGCCCCACGACGCCCAGGCTCTGGCCGAGGCCATCCTGGCCCTGTGGCGAGATCCGGACCTGCGCCGGCGGCTGGGACAAGGCGCCGCTGCCCTGGCCCAGTCCTTCCGCTGGGACGCCATCGCCCAGCGCCATCTGGACGCCTATCGGCGGCTGCTGCCCTAGCCTGCGATGGCCTCCCACCCTGCCGACCGCCGCTCCGTCGTCGCTCTGGTGAAAGACCACCGGGGGGCCGTGGCCATCGCCGCTCTCTTCCTCCTGCTGGCCCTCTACTACAACGTCAGCGTGCCGCTCTGGGAGGCGGACAGCGAGTGGGCGCACTACCAATACGCCCGCTACATTGCGATGAACCGCCGGCTGCCGCGGGTGGACGACCGGGTGAGCTTGCCGCCGGTGGCGGACCAGTGCACAGCCATCACCCGGCCGGCCGCCGTCGAGGTGCACCAGTTTCGCCAGCCCCCGCTGTACTACCTGGTGGGCGCCATCGCTCTGCTCCCCCTGGACCTGAGCGACGACTGGCCGGTGATTGACAACCCCCACGTGTTCAATCGCTTGAACCAGGGGGGGAGCAACGTGGCGGTGCACACGGCGGCCGAGGCCTTTCCCTATCGCGGCACGGCCTTGGCGGTGCACCTGCTCCGGCTGGTGTCCACGGCTATGGGCCTGGCCGGGCTGCTGGGCGCCTATCTGCTGGGCCTTTGGCTGTTTCCTCGCCAGCGCCGTTTGGCCCAGGCACTGATGGCCTTCACGGCCTTCAACCCGCAGTACGTCTTCTCCTCGGCCACGGTGAACAACGATATCCTGGCCGGCGCGCTGGGCGCCTGGTGTCTGTACCTGGCCGCGCGGGGCGCGCTGCGTGGGCCCAAGCCGACGGCGACGGCTCTGGCTGGCCTGGCCATGGCGCTGGCCATCCTCGCCAAGTACACCGCCATTGCGCTGGTGCCGGTGGTGTTGACCGCCCTAGCCGCGAACCTGGTGCAGACCTGGCGATCGGACCGGGCTCATTTCGTGCGCCGTGGCCTAGTCGGCGCCGGCCTGATGGCCGCCGCCGCTCTGCCGGTGGCCGGGTGGCTGCTGCGCAACCAGCGGCTCTACGGCCAGCTCTTCATCGGCTACGACTACCTGATGGCGACTTTTCTGAGCGGCCCCACCCAGATCGTCGCCGCCGAGGCCAGCGACGCCCCGCTGAACCCCCTGCGCAGCCTGCAGTTCACCGCCATGACCTACTGGGGGCTCTTCGGCAACGACAACATAGCCCTGCCGCCCGCGGTGTTGGCGGTGTTGTATGCCCTCTTCCTGGCCGCCCTAGTCGGGTTGGGGCTGTTCCTGGTGGACCGGCGCCAGCCGCGCGAGCTGCGCGCGGCGGCTGGCTTGGCCCTGTTCTTCGTGGCCGTGGCGTGGGCCCTGGCCACGCTCAAGGCGCTGGGCACCTCGGAGCCGCGCGGGCGCTACCTGATGCCCCTCTACGCAGCGGTGAGCCTGTTGCTGGTGGTGGGCCTACACCGGTTGCTGCCCTCCCGCCTGAGGGTGGCCGGCCTGGGGGCAGCGGTGGTGTTTCTGGCGCTGCTGACGGCCGCTGTGCCCCCCTTCCTGCTGCGTCCCGCCTACGCAGCCCCGCCCCTGGCGGCCTCCGCCGACCTGCTGCCCGGCGAGCAGCCCCTGCACGCCACCTTCGGCGACGTGGCCGAGCTGGTGGGCTACCGCATCGAGCCATCGCGGCTGCAGGTGTTCGAGAAGGCGGAGGTGACGCTGGTGTGGCGCGCCCTGCGCAGCACGCCCAACAACTACACCGTCAGCGTCCACCTGCTGGACGGCGGCCAACAGCCCCACGGCTTCGTGGCCCGCTTCCCCGGCCGCGGCAACTTCGCCACCTCCCTCTGGCAGCCAGGCGACGTCTTCCGCGAGACCTACGAGGTGTACGTGGAGCCGTCGGTGCGAGGCCGGACGCCCAGCCTGGGCCAGGTGCAGGTGGCCATGTACTGCTACGGCGACGACGCCAACACCCACCTCCCTGTCGCCGACCCCAACGGGGTGGTCGTCGGCGACACGGCCATCTTCGGTCGGTTCAAGCTGGCCACGGCCCCGCGCGACCTGCCCCCTTCGGCGGCGGAGGAGCCTGCGCTGCGTTTTCGCCTGGGCGACGCCATCGGCGTGGAGGCCATCCAGGCGAGGCCCGACAAGGCGGTGCGCAACCAGGAGATGGCCATCGAGCTGCGCTTCCGGGCCCTGGGCCGGCCGGCCGCCGACTACACCGTCTTCGCGCACCTGGTGGACGCGGCCGGCCAGCAGGTCGCGGGCTACGACCAGCCCCTGACGCAGGGCTACTACCCCAGCGGGCTGTGGGAGGCGGGGGAGCGCATCGTGCATCGCCACCGGCTGCCCATCCCCCCACGGCTGCCCGAGGGCGTCTACACGGTGCGCGTGGGGCTCTACGATCCGCAGACCGGCCAGCGGCTGCCGGCCGTGGATGCGACGGGCAACGAGCTGGCCGATGGGGCCATCCCCGTAGGCGCCTTCCCGGCCGTGGGTGGGCCGGTGTACCTGCCGTACGTGGTCGTCGGCCCAGCGCAGGAGCCATGACTTGGCCAAGCCGCAGGGGGCGCTTATAATGGCCCAAGCAAGGTAGCCATCTACCCTCACCCTAGCCCTCTCCCAAAGGGAGAGGGAAGCAGAAGCAACCGAGCGGCTCAACGGCTCACCGTACACCGTTCACCGTTCACGTCTACTGCCCACCGTCCATGGCTCAATCCCTGATTGCGCGCGCGCAGCGCCTGATCTTCCACCCCGACCCGTTGGTGGCGCGGCTGGCCTTGGCCGGGCTGCTGGTCGGCAGCGCCCTGTTGGTGGCCGTGGCCATCGCCCTGCTGGGGCCGCTGCTGGCCCTGGCCGCCGGGCTGGGCGCGGCGGCCGCATACCTGGCGCTGCGCAGCCCGCGCTGGGGACTGACCTTCGTGATCCTGGTGGCCAGCCTGTTGCCCTTCGCCGCCTTCCCCTTCCGGCTGGGCTTTAAGCCCACCTTCCTGGACGCGGCCCTAGGTTCCCTGGTGTTCGTCTGGGGGGCGGCCTTGCTCACCGGCCGAGAGCGGCGCTTCGTCGGCTCGCCCCTGGGCGTCCCCGTGGCGGTCTTCCTCTTCCTGGTGGTCTTCGCCTTTGCCCTGGGCGCGTCCCACGCCCGGCCCAGCGTCACCACCATCCGCCGCTTTGCCGAGGTGATCCTGGGCATCTCCCTCTTCTTCGTGGTGATCAACGTGCTGCGCACCCAGGCCGACCTGGAGTGGGCCGGCCGGGTGTTCATGCTGGCCGGCGCCGGCGCCGCGTTGATCGGCGTGGTGCTCTACGTGATCCCCGAGGCGTGGACGGTGCGGGTGTTCAACGCCCTCACCCGCTTCGACTACCCCGGCGGCTACGGCGCGCTGCGCTACATCGAGGACAACCCCAGCAACCCCATGCGCGCCATCGGCACCGCCATTGACCCCAACACCTTTGGCGGCATGTTGGTGCTCTATGCCGGCTTCACTGCGCCGCAGCTGGTGGCCCCGCGGCCCCTGTTTCGCCGCGGGCTGGTGGCGCTCATGTTCGCCGTGGAGGTGCTCTGCCTGTACCTGACCTACTCCCGCAGCGCCATGGTGGGCCTGGCCGTGGCCCTGGGCTTGATCGCCCTGCTGCGCTACCGCAAGCTGCTGCTGGTGGGCGCGCTGGGCTTGGGGCTGTTGTTGCTGTTGCCCCAGGCCCAGGCCTACGTGGAGCGCTTCGTGGCCGGCATCCAGGGCCAGGACCTGGCCACGCAGATGCGCTTCGGCGAGTACAAGGACGCGCTGCGCCTGATCCAGCGCTATCCGGTCTTCGGCGTGGGCTTCTCCGGCACGCCGGACATTGACCTGTACATCGGCGTCAGCAGCGTCTACCTTTTGATGGCGGAGACCACAGGGCTGGTGGGGCTGACGGCCTTCCTGCTCAGCATGGCGGTGTTCTTTGTCCTCTTCCTGCGCACCGTCCGCCGCCCCATGCTGGACCAGCGTCGCGAGGCGTTGCTGTTGGGCTTGGGCGGCGCAGTGGCCGGTGTGTTGGCCAGCGGCGTCTTCGACCACTACCTCTTCAACCTGGCCTACCCCCACATGGCCAGCCTGTTCTGGATCGTGGTAGGCATGGGGACGGCAGCCGTCTTGATCGAGCGCGAGGCGCAGGCCGGGTCCCCGGGTTGATTGTGCGTCGCCGTCCCCTGTGGTATACTGTGGCGCCATGGCGATCTCCCGAACCGACTACGGCCCGGTGAAAGTAGTGCACGCGCAGGGCTATCTGTCCGGCCTGGCCGCAACGGAGCTGGACCGTTACCTCGCCGAGCTGTTGGCGGGCCGTGGCCCGCACAAGCTGGTGCTGGACCTGGCGGCGGTGACCGAGATGAGCAGCGCCGGCCTGCGCGCCATCATCAGCGCGGCCAAGCGTGCCCGCAGCCACAAAGGGGGGGACTTGCGCTTGGTGGCCCCCAATCGCCGGGTCACCGAGGTGTTGGAGCTGGCCGGCCTGGTGGCCGTGATCCCCATCTATTCCACCGTCGAGGAGGCGGTAGCCAGCTATGCCGCTCCCTCGACGGCGCAGCCCTGATCCGCCTTCCCCCATCGAGCACCTCAAGGAGCAACGAAGCTATGGCAGACCTGAACATGTCGGTTACCGAGCTCAAGCGCTGTGTGCTGGTGAAGCTCTCGGGCCGCATTGACAGCAGCAAGGCTGGCGAGGTCGAGCGTGTTTTCCAGGACCTGGAGAGCCAAGGCCGTTTTCGCATCGTGCTGGACATGTCGGAGGTGGAGTACATCAGCAGCGCGTTCCTGCGCGTGCTGATCACCCACATGAAGAAGGCCAAGCGCTTCAATCGCGGCAACATCTACCTGGCTGCCATGCCCCCGCGCATCCGCGATGTGTTCGAGCTCTCCGGCCTGCTCCCTGTCTTCAAGGTCTACGACACGGTGGTGGAGGCGGTGGGCGACTGGTAAGGCTATGACGCTTCTCCCTCTCCTCCGGGCCGTTCGAGTCGAGCCCTTCTGCCCGTGTCCTTCCCCGGACGTCGCATTTCCGCCCGGACGCCGCGCCGGCCGCGGCCTATGAACACGGCCGAGATCGTCTTCGCCAGCGACCTGGCGAACCTCTCCGCAGCGCTGGACTTCGTGCGGGCCCAGTGTCGCTTCGCGGGCGCCTCGGACGACGAGACCTTCGCCTGCGAGCTGGCCACCGACGAGGCCTGCACCAACATCATCGAGCACGCCTACCAGGGCCGCAAAGATGGGGAGATCCGCCTCACCTGTCTGTGGGCGGACGAGGTCTTCATCATTCGCCTCCACGACCGCGGCCAACCTTTCGACCCCACCGCGGTGGCTGTGCCGCCTCGGGCAGCCCGGCTGGAGGATGTCGAGATCGGCGGCCTGGGCCTGCACTTCATGCGCAGTCTGATGGACGAGATCCGCTTCGAGTTCGACCCCGCCGGCGGCAACACGCTGACCATGGTCAAGCGGCTGAGCCACGGCGCTGCTGCGCCGCGCGAGCCGCGCTAAGGGCCACGCGCCTATGGCTTCCCCTCCTTCGTCCACGGCCCCGGCAGACCCCGCCGTTGCGGCGCCCGCCGAGCGCAAGGTCCTACGGCCTGACCACTTGGCTGCGCTGACGGAGGCCGGCCTGGCCATTCTGCGCGCGCCCCTGGACGTGGACGCGCTGTGCGAGCTGGCCTACCAGCAGGTCAGCCGGCTGGTGGACGCGCGGCGTTTCCACCTAGGGCTGTTCGAGAAGGACAGCTTCGTGCTCAAGCTGTGGATCCACGAGGGCCAGCGCATGCCGCCCACCAGCTTCCCCGGCGGCCAGGACGCGGGCATCGTCGGCTGGATGCGCCTGCACCAGCAGCCCCTGCTGGTGCACGACTTCCAGACCGAGATGGACAGCCTGCCGGCCCGTCCCCGCTACCTCTCCCCCAACCCGCCCCGCTCGGCCATCTTCGTGCCCCTGGTGGCCGGCGACGAGGTGGTGGGCTCCCTCTCTGCTCAGCACCCCGACCCCTACGTCTACACCGAGGAGGACCTGCACAGCCTAGGCATCCTGGGCAACCAGATCGCCAGCGCCATCGTCAACGCGCGGCTCTTTCAGACGGTGCAGCGCCGCTACGAGCAGCTGGCCGCCATCGCCGAGGTAGGCCGTGCCATCGCGGCCATCCTGGACCTGGACGAGCTGCTCACCCAGGTGGTGGAGCTGATCCGCGAGCGCTTCGGCTACTACCACGTCCAGGTGTACCTGGTGGAGGACGAGAGCCATCGCGCCGTGTTCCGCGCCAGCAGCGGCCACAACCTGAACAAGCTGTGGCGCAAGGAGGGCCGCAGCATGCGGCTGGGCGAGGGGATCATCGGCTGGGTGGCTGCCACCGGGGAGTACCTGCTGGCCAACGACGTCTCCAAGGAGCCGCGCTACATCGCCGACGACCCGCGGCTGTTGCCCGACACCCGCTCGGAGCTGGCCGTGCCCCTCATCGTGGAGGGCGAGGTGCTGGGCGTGCTGGACGTGCAGAGCCGCGAGGTCAACGCCTTTGGCGAGGACGACCTGTTCGTTCTCAACGCCTTGGCCAACCAGGTGGCGGTGGCGGTGGACGCGGCCTGGGCCTACCGGGCCCAGCAGGAGGAGGCGTGGCTCACCACCGTGCTGCTGCAGATCGCCGAGGTGGTCAACAGCGTGGAGACGGTGGAGGACGTGTTGGAGGCGGTGGTGCGGCTGGTGCCCCTGCTCACCGGCGTGGCCAGCTGCAGCGCCTGGCTCAAGCAGGAGGACCTGGCGGAGTTCGTGCACGCCGCCACCTACAGCCTCAGCCCCCTGCCCGGCGACGCCGAGACGGCCACGGGCGCCGTGCGCCTGAGCCCGGAGCAGGCGCCTGCCCTCGGCCTGCTGATGGAGGCGCGGCAGCCCATCGAGCTCAAGGCCGGCGATCTGAACGCCATGCCCGCCGCCTTCTGGGCCCTCACCGGCGGCGACCAGGCCGTCCTCCTACCCCTGGTAGCGCAGAAGCAGCTCATCGGCTGCCTAGCCGTTGGCCTGGACAGCGCCGACTCCTCCCTGCGCATGCGCGACAAGCGCCTGGCCCTGCTCACCGGCATCGCCCACCAGGTGACCGCCGCCATCGAGAACGTGCGCCTCACTGTGGCCTACGGCGAGGAGGCGTGGACCTCCTGGGCCCTGCTGGAGGTCTCCCAGGCCAGCACCCTGGCGCAGAGCGAGGACGAGCTGTTGGAGCAGCTGGTGCGCCTGACGCCGCTGCTGGCTGGGGTGGACGGTTGCGCCGTGCTGCTGCGCGAGCCCGGCAGCAACGAGTTCGCAGTGACACACGAGTACAGCTTCGCCGGGCAGGGAGAGCGCAGCCGCCGCTTTGCCGGCCTCCGCCTGCGTCCCGGCGACCTGCCCCTGTTCGATCTGGCGGTGGCCACCGGCCGCCTGCAAAGCGTGGACGACACGGCGAACAGCCCGCTGGTGCCGCCCCGGTGGGTCAGCGACATCGGCAGCCGCGTCCTGGTGGTGCTGCCCCTGGTGGTCCAGGGCGAGGTGGCCGGTGCGCTGCTGGTGGACGACGTGGACAACGTGCACTCCTTGAGCAGCCGCCGGCGGGACATCCTCGTCGGCATTGCACGCCAGGCGTCGCTGGCCCTGGAGAACTTGCGCCTCCAGGCCCAGGAGCGGGAGCGGGTGCGCATGGCCCAGGAGCTCCAGGTGGCGCGGCGCATCCAGACCAGCCTGCTGCCCGCCGACACGCCGGCCATTCCCGGCTACCAGGTCGCCCACGCCTGGCAATCGGCGCGGGAGGTGGGCGGCGACTTCTACGACTTCATTCCCCTCAAGGGCGGGCGGTGGGGCCTCCTGGCCGCCGACGTCACCGACAAGGGGGTGCCGGCCGCCTTGTTCATGGCCACGTCCCTCAACGCTTTGCGGGTGATCGCGCCCCTGCACGAGGAGCCTCGGCGGGTGTTGGCCCGGGCCAACGCCCTGCTGCACAGCAACAACCGCACCGACATGTTCGTGACGGCATGGTACGGCGTGTTGGACCCCGCCCAGCACACGGTGACCTACGCCAACGCCGGCCACAGCCTGGCCCTGCAGGTCAGCGGCGCCACCGGCGAGGTCCGTCGCCTGCGCGCCGAGGGCATGCCCCTGGGCATCCGGGCCCGACCCAAGCTGGGCCAGGCCAGCTGCACCCTCGCGCCGGGCGACGCCCTCGTGCTTTACACCGACGGCGTGGTGGACGCCGCCAACGAGGCCGGCGCCGAGTTCGGCCAGGACCGCCTGGAGGGGGTGCTCTACGGCCACCGCCACGCCTCGGCGCGCGAGATCGTGGACGCGGTGATGGCGGCGCTCCAGGCCCACATCGGTGAAGCGCCTATTTTCGACGACATCACCCTGGTGGTGGTGAGGCGCCAAGCGGAGCGCTGAGCGACGGCCCTGCTACGGCGATGCCGGGCGAACTTGTGTGCGTCCCGTACCTATGTTATAATGCGGCCCGTCGGAGGCTGGGGCGTGCGCCTTGGTATTCCAGCGGCGCTCCGGCTATCTCAGGAAACACAGCACAAGGAGCGTCGTGTGAGTCTCACAAAAGAGGAAAAAACCCTCATCACCAAGGAATACCAGATGCACGAGCGAGACACGGGGTCCCCTGAGGTTCAGGTGGCCCTGCTGACCACTCGCATCAACCAGCTCATCGAACACTTGAAGGTGCACAAGCACGATGAGCACTCGCGGCGGGGCCTGCTGAAGCTGGTGGGCCAGCGTCGCCGCCATCTGGCGTACCTCAGCCGCAAGGATCAGGAGCGGTATCGCCAACTGATTGATCGGCTGGGCCTGCGCAAGTAGCTGCACTACGTCGGAGAAGCTTACGGCTGAAAGCGTCGGGTAGAAGGGCCACTTCGGTCTGACTACCCGACCTGTTTGTTTCAGACCAATCGCTTGCCGGCGCGCTCGCAACGAACCCTCGGTCGGCTCGACTCGGCAGAGGCTTCAGGTATTGGGGAGTGTCCCCGACGGCAGTCCACGCGGCTGCAGCAGCCCACAAGGCCCTGCAGCCCGGCCTCGGTCGGAGCCACTCCCCAGTCCCTGACCTCTGAGTTGAGCCGGGCTGAACGCTCATGGCCTCGAGCCGATGGGGGAGACAGACAGCGCGCCGGCCAATGATCTTTGTGAGTTGGAGGGAAAACCTGTGAGTTTTCAAAAGTATCAGTACACCAGCCGGATCGGCGACCATGAGATCATCGTCGAGACCGGCACCCTAGCGTTGCTGGCCGGCGGCGCCGTCACCGTGCGCTCCGGCGACTCGGTGGTGCTGGCCACGGCCACCGCTGCCAAGACCGTGCGGGAGGGCACCGACTTCTTCCCCCTGAGCGTGGAGTTCGAGGAGAAGCTCTACGCTGCAGGCCGCATTCCCGGCTCCTTCTACCGCCGGGAGGGCCGCCCGTCGGAGTCCGCCATCCTCACCGCGCGGCTCACCGACCGCCCGCTGCGCCCCCTGTTCCCCAAGGGCCTGCGCAACGAGGTGCAGGTGATCTGCACGGCCCTGAGCAGCGACGGGGAGACCTACCTGGACATCCTGTCCATCATCGGCGCCTCGGCCGCCCTCACCATCAGCGACATCCCGTGGGAGGGGCCGGTGGGCGCGGTGCGCGTCGGCTTCATTGACGGCGCGTTCGTGCTCAACCCCACCGCCACCGAGATGAACAACAGCACCCTGGACCTGCGGGTGGCCGGCACCGAGGACGCCATCCTGATGGTGGAGGCCGGCGCGGACGAGGTGCCCGAGGACCTGCTGCTGGAGGCGCTGCGCATCGCCCACGCCGGCATGCAGGACGTGATCCAGATGCAGAAGCGCATGCGGGCGGAGATCGGCAAGCCCAAGTTCGCTTTCGACGCGCCTAAGCTGCCTGAGGGGATCGAAGAGGCGGTGCAGGCGGCTGTGGGCAGCCGGATCCAGGAGATCCTGGCCGCGGGCTTGCTGAAGGACGAGCGCGGCACGGCCCTGGACGCGGTCAAGGCCGAGGTGACCGCTGCGCTGGCCGAGACCTACGAGGCCAAGGACGTCGCCGAGGCCTTCGATCACGTGTTGAAGCGCGCAGTGCGCGAGCAGATCCTCTCCAAGGGCGTCCGGCCTGATGGCCGCGGCCTGAGCGACATCCGGCCCATCACCTGCGCCGTCGGCATCCTGCCGCGCGCCCACGGCACCGGCCTCTTCACCCGCGGGGAGACCCAGGTGCTGACGGTGGCCACCTTAGGCACGCCCAAGGAGGCCCAGGAGCTAGACACCCTGGCGCCGGAAGAGACCAAGCGCTACATGCACCACTACAACTTCCCGCCCTTCTCCACCGGCGAGGTGTGGCCCATGCGCGGCCCCAAGCGCCGGGAAATCGGCCACGGCGCGCTGGCCGAGCGGGCCCTGCTGCCCATGATCCCGCCCGTGGAGCAGTTCCCCTACACCCTGCGCCTGGTCTCCGAGGTTCTCAGCTCCAACGGCTCCACCTCCATGGCGTCGGTGTGCGGCAGCACCTTGGCCCTGATGGACGCTGGCGTGCCCATCCAGGCCCCGGTGGCCGGCATCGCCATGGGCCTGGTCACCGACGTGGAGACCGGCCGCTACGCGGTGCTCTCCGACATCCAGGGCATGGAGGACCACCTGGGCGACATGGACTTCAAGGTCGCGGGCACCCGGCACGGCATCACCGCCCTGCAGATGGACATCAAGATCAAGGGCCTCAGCCTGGACATCATGGCCCAGGCCCTGGAGCAGGCGCGGCAGGGGCGGCTGCAGATCCTGGAGAAGATGCTGGAGACCCTGCCCGAGCCGCGCAAGGAGATGTCCCCCTACGCGCCGCGCATCATCACCATCAAGATTGACCCGGAGAAGATCGGCAAGGTCATCGGCCCCGGCGGCAAGGTCATCCGCGCCATCCAGGAGGAGTTCGACGTCAAGATTGACATCGAAGACGACGGCTCGGTCTACATCGCCGCGCCGGAGGGCACCAAGATCCAGGGCGCCATCGCCCAGATCGAGGCCCTCACCGAGGAGGCCACCGTGGGCAAGATCTACACCGGCCGCGTGGTGCGCACCGAGCCCTACGGCGCGTTCGTGGAGATCCTGCCCGGCGTGGACGGCATGGTGCACGTCTCCCAGCTGGCCGACTACCGCGTGCCCTCGGTGGAGGACGTGGTCAAGGTCGGCGACGAGATCATGGTGATGGTGATTGACATCGACTCGTCGGGCAAGATCAAGCTCAGCCGCCAGGCCGTGCTGGAGGGCTGGACCGCCGAGGAGGCCCGCGAGCGGGACCGCAAGCTCAGCGGAGGCGGCCGCGG
>JANWYQ010000133.1 GCA_025055015.1 Caldilineales bacterium | reverse complement strand
CCCTGCTGTTCGAGGCCTACGTGCGGGTGAACGGCCTGGCCAACCGGCTGGAGGCAGGCACCTACCGGCTCAGCGCAGCCATGACGCCGATAGAGATCGCCGCCGCCCTGCAGAACGCCCAGGCCCCCAGCGTGCCCGTGCGCGTGCGGGAGGGGTGGCGGCTGGAGGAGATCGCCGACCACCTGAGCCGGACGGGCGTCGTGGACGGCAACGCCTACCGCAGCCTGGCCGCCAACCCCAGCCGCGAGGCCCTGGGCTTCGACCTGAGCCGCTACACCTTCCTCCAGTTCCTGCCCGCCGGCGCCAGCCTGGAGGGCTTCCTGTACCCGGACACCTACCTGCTGCCGGCGGAGGGCGCCATCCCCTCCGACCTGATCCAGCGTCAGTTCGACGAGCTCGAGGCCCGGGTGATGCCCCTCTACTGGGAGGCGGTGGCCCAGGGCAGGACCACCATGGAGCTGCGCGACGTGCTCACCCTGGCCAGCATCGTGGAGCGGGAGGCGGTGGTAGACGAGGAGCGGCCGATCATCGCCGGCGTCTTCCTGAACCGGCTGGCCCAAGGCATGCGGTTGGAGGCGGACCCCACCGTGCAGTACGCGCTGGGCTATCAGCCGGACACAGGCCGGTGGTGGAAGTCGCCGCTGGCGGCCGCGGACCTGCAGGTGGACAGCCCCTACAACACCTATCGCTACGGCGGCCTGCCCCCTGGCCCCATCGCGAGCCCGGGGCTGGCCAGCATCCGCGCCGTGCTCGAACCGGCGCAGCACGACTACCTCTTCTTCGTGGCCATGCCCGACAGCAGCGGCCGCCACGTCTTCAGCCGCACCTTCGAGGAACACCTGGAGGCGGTGCAGCGCTACCGCCAGGGCCGGTAGGCACCGCTCACCTGGAAGGGACGGCTTCAACCGTCTGCACCGGCGATGACGCGATCGAAGCTTCTTCTGCTCCTTCTGGCTCTGCTGGGCAGCCTCTCGCTGGCCGGCTGCGTGGTGACCACCGGCCAGCTCGGCGAGCGGCCGGCTGCCACGCCGGTGGAGGCCGTGGAGGTCTACCTGCAGCGCTATCAGCCCGGCCCCACCCCGCGGCTGTTCCAAACCACGCGGCTGCTGGACCGCCACGGCCGGCTCATCGCCGAGCGCTGGGAGGAGGGCCGTCGCACCTGGGTGCCCCTCAGCCGCATCTCCCGGCACCTGATTGACGCTACCATCGCCACCGAGGACGCCACCTTCTATTACAACCTGGGGGTGGACCCGGCGCGCATCGCCGGCGCAGCGCTGCAGAACGTCCAGCAAGGCCAGGTGGTCTCCGGCGCCAGCACCATCACCATGCAGCTGGCCCGCAACCTCTTCCTGGGGCCCGACGAGCGCTACGACCAGACCATGGACCGCAAGCTGCTGGAGGCGGGGCTGGCTCAGGAGCTCAACGCCCTGTTCAGCAAGGACGAGATCCTGGAGATGTACCTCAACCTGCTGAACTACGGCAACCTGGCCTACGGCCCGGAGGCAGCGGCCCAGACCTACTTCGGCAAGTCGGCCGCCGACCTCACCTTGGCCGAGGCCACCTTCCTGGCCGGCATCCCCCAGCAGCCCGCCCGGCTGAACCCCTTCACCGACTTCGACGCTGTGCGCAGCCGCCAGCGCGTCGTGCTGGACCTGATGGTGCGCCACGGCTATCTCACGGCGGCCCAGGCCGACGCCATCTTCGCCGAGCCCATCGTGTTGGCCGCGGCGGCTTCAACGCCCACCGACCGGGCCCCCCATTTCACGCTTTATGTCGAGCAAGAGCTCGCCCGCCGGCTCGGCGTGGACCACCTGCGCCGCACCGGCCTCACCATCACCACCACCTTGGACCTGGACATGCAGGATCTGGCCCAGCGCCTGGTGGCTCAACACGTGGCCGAGCTGCAGCCTCGCTTCGACCTGAGCAACGCGGCCCTGGTGGCCCTGCGCCCCGGCAGCGGCGAGATCTTGGCCATGGTGGGCAGCGCGGACTTCTACAACACAGCTATCAGCGGCCAGGTCAACGTGGCCACCCGCCCGCGGCAGCCCGGCAGCGCCATCAAGCCCTTGCTCTACGCCATCGCCTTCGACGACAACCTGATCAGCCCGGCCACGGTCATCTGGGACACCCCCATCACCTACACCGTGGCGCCCGGCCAGGTGTATGCGTCGCAGGTCTACGCCCCGCGCAACTACGACGAGACCTTCCACGGCCCGGTCACCGCGCGCACCGCGCTGGCCAACAGCTACAACGTGCCCGCCGTCAAGCTACTGGACGCGGTGGGCGTGGACCGCATGCTGGCCCGCAGCCAGGCCATGGGCCTGCGCAGCCTGAGCCGCGACCCCAGCTGGTACGGCCTGAGCCTCACCCTGGGCGGCGGCGAGGTGACCCTGCTGGAGCTGACCACGGCCTTCGCTGCCCTGGCCAACCAGGGAACTTATGTCGAGCCGGTAGCGGTGCTGAGGGCCGTGGACAGCCTGGGGCGGCCCGTGAGCGAGCTCGCCGCCGACCCGCCCCGGCAGGTGGTATCGCCGGCCGCCGCGTTCCTGGTGACCGACATCCTCAGCGACAACGCGGCCCGCACTCCCGCCTTCGGCGCCAACAGCCCCCTGCGGCTGAGCCGGCCCGCTGCAGCCAAGACGGGCACCACCAGCGACTGGCGCGACAACTGGACGGTGGGCTACACCCGTTACCTGGCCGCCGGTGTGTGGGCGGGCAACAGCGACGGCCGGCCCATGCGCAACACCACCGGCCTGACCGGCGCCGCGCCCATCTGGCGCGACTTCATGGAGGGAGTGCTAGCCAGCCCGGGGCTGCTGGCCACCCTGGGCGCGCCGGCCGACCCGGCCGCTTGGCAGTTCCAACCACCCGCCGACATGGAGCAGCGCAGCGACTGCCCGCCGGGCCTGTTCTGTCGGGAGGGAGGCGAGTACTTCAGCCGCCGGTGGCTGGACGCGGTCGGAGACGCCGGGCCGCTGGCCGACGGCGTGGCCCTGGTGCCGTCGGCGCCGGTGTACGTGGATCGCGGGCAAGGGCCGCAGTGGGCCGCCTTTTGCCGAACGGAGCCGGCCGCGCTGCGTCCCCTGTTGCGGCTCCCCGGCCGCTTCGGCCCGCCGTCCGCCGCCGGGCCGGAGGCAGGGGCTGCGGACGGGCCCGCGACGACCGAGCAGCTCCACGCCGTGGCCTGGAGCCTGCGCCACTCCGCCCCGGTGGACCTGGGGCCCTGCGAAAGCTTGGGGGAGGTGGTTGGCCGTGCTCTGGCTATTGACCGCAACAGCGTGCCCCTACAGGTGTTTGTTGATTGGGCGGCAGCGATGGACCCCGGCGCCGGCGGCCTGACGGCTGTGGCGCCCCAGCCGGTGACCGAGGGCGGGCCGTCGGCTACCGGCCCATGGCGCTACGTCCTCGCCCAGCCGGTAACTCACCACGCCCAGTGCCCTGGCCACTACATCGTGGGCCAGGTGTTGAACAGCGCTGGCGCGCCCGTTGCGGGCGTGCACGTCGTCCTGGTAGACCAGTGGGGCAATCGCGCTGACGCCTGGAGCAAGAGCGGACCGGCCGACTACGGCCACTACGACTTCCCGATCAACTACTTCGCCAACCGCTACTTCCTCACCGTGGTAGACGAGGCCGGCAACCCCATCAGCGAGACGGTGACGGTGGACCATCTCCAGGGGGACGGCGGCGACGCGCCGTGCCACACGGTGGTCTGGCGAGGGGGATGAGGGGCGTCTCCGTAGGCTATCACCCAAACAAGACCTAGGCAAATCTTACACATTACCTGGTCATTTTATTGACACCGACAGGTAACTTGTGTATACTGGGGGCGCCCAACGGCAACCAAAACACCTCTCGGAGACGCACCATGGCCTTGCAAGCACATCCGTGGGAACGACGACTGCTTGACCTGGCTCAAGAGGCCCTGGAAAGCCACATGGCAGCCCTGCACTGGCGCGCCGACGACCCAGACCTGGAGGCTGCCTACGCCTACTGCGACGCCATCACCAAGGAACACAGCCGCACCTTCTACCTAGCCTCCGGCTTGCTGCCCCGTCCCAAGCGCCGCGCGGCGCGCGCGCTGTACGCGTTCTGTCGCACCTGCGACAACCTGGTGGACACTCCCGCCCACGGCAGCAACCCCGGCGAGGGCCTCGAGCGGTGGCGCCTCCACCTGCGCGAGGGCCGCTGGCTGCCCGACGACCCGGTCGCCAAGGCGTGGGCCGACACGCGCGCTCGCTACCACATCCCGTGGCGCTACGCCGATCAGCTCATCGAGGGGGTGACCACCGACCTGACCAAGACCCGCTACGCCACTTTCGAAGAGCTGGCGGAGTATTGCTACGGCGTGGCCTCCACCGTCGGCTTGATGGCTATGCACATCATCGGCTTCTCCGGCCCGGAGGCCGTCCCCTACGCGGTGCGCCTGGGAGTGGCGCTGCAGCTGACCAACATCCTGCGGGACGTGGCCGAGGACTGGCGCTGCGGTCGCGTGTACCTGCCCCAGGACGAGCTGGCCGTCTTCGAGCTGAGCGAGGCGGACATCGCCGCCGGCCAGGTCACCGACGCCTGGCGTCACTTCATGGCCTTTCAGATCGAGCGCACCCGCTGCTTCTACACCGAGGCGCTGCCCGGCATTGCTCTGTTGGACCCGGACGGACGCTTCGCCATCGCAGCAGCCGCCGAGCTCTACCGCGGCATCCTGGACGACATCGAGGCCCACGACTACGACGTGTTCAGCCGCCGGGCCCACGTGAGCACGGCGGCCAAGCTGAGCCGCCTCCCCGGCATCTGGCTCCGCGCCCGCCGAGCAACCCTGGCATGAACCTCGCCCACGCCTTCGCCGGCCCTGATCACCGCACCTTTCTGTGGCAGGGAGGAGAGGCAGCCGCCCTGCTGATCCACGGCTTTCCCGGCACCCCCAACGAGGTGCGTCCCCTGGCCGAGACCCTTCACTGCGCCGGCTGGACGGTGCAAGGGCTGTTGTTGCCCGGCTTCGGCCCCGAGATCGAGACGCTGGCCCGGCGGCGCCACCAGGAGTGGGTGGCTGCCGTCGTCGAGGCCCTGGCCGACCTGCAGCGCCGCCATCGCCCGACCCTGCTGGTGGGCTTCTCCATGGGCGCTGCCGTCTCCATGGCCGCGGCAGGGCGGCGGCGACCCGACGGCCTGGCGCTCCTGGCGCCCTTCTGGAAGGTCGGCGGCCTGGCCGCCGCCATCTTTCCGGTGGTGCGCCGCGTCTTTCCGGCCATCCAGCCCTTCCGCCTCTTCAAGGTGGACTTCAACAACCCCGAGGTGCGCAAGGGGATTGACAACTTCCTGCCCGGCCTGGACTTGGACGACCCTGCCGTCCAACAGGCCGTGCGAGAGTTCACCGTGCCGGTGACCATCGTGGAGGAGGTGCGGCGGATAGGCCAGCTGGCCGGGCAGACGGCGCCTCGCCTGCGCCTGCCTACCCTTGTGGTGCAGGGTGCAGCCGACCCGGTGGTGCGCCCGCCGTGGACCCAGGAGCTGATCGAACAGATGCCCGGGCCGGTCTGGTATCGCGAGGTGCCGACCGGCCACAACCTGCTGGAGCCCGAGTCGCCCGCCTGGCCGGCGGTTCAGAGCAGCGTGCTGGAGTTCGCAGCCTCCCTACGCCAGCTGCCCGTCCTGGCCGCGCCGGTTGTTCCAGAGCCCACCCCGGCGAGCCTCCCCCCCGCCTAGCTGCAGCCTATCCCGAACCTACTCCCGGGGGACTTGACCGGCTACCTGCTCGGCTGCTGAGCAGCGCTGCCCGCTGTGTTCTCCGGCATCCCATCGCCCTCCGGCTGATGGTAATTGTGCGGACTTGCGCAGACCGCCTAACGCCGATAAAGTGGCCACACAGGTCGTCGGCCGGCTCTGGTCCGGCAACACAAGGTACACAGAGTTTCCCTTGAAAGGTTATTAGAGTTATGTCAAAAAACATCGTTGTCATCGGCAGCGGCTTCGGCGGCTTGGCGGCAGCCATTCGCCTGCGGGCCAAAGGACACCGCGTCACCCTGCTGGAGAAGCGCGACAAACTGGGCGGTCGCGCCTACGTCTACGAGATCAACGGCTTCAAGTTCGACGGCGGCCCCACCGTGATCACGGCGCCGTGGATGTTCGACGAGCTGTGGCAGCTGGCGGGCAAGCGCCGAGAGGACTACGTCACCTTCCTGCAGCTCGACCCCTTCTACCGCATCTTCGACGAGCGCGGGCGCTTCCTGGACTACAACGCCGACCACGAGTTCATCCTGAGCCAGATCGAGAAGTTCAACCCGGCGGACAAGGAGGGCTATACGCGGTTCATCGCCAGCACCAAGGCCATCTTCGAGACCGGCATGCCGCTGATCGAGACCCCTTTCCTGCACCTGAGCGACATGCTGCGGGTGGCGCCCGACCTCATCCGCCTGCAGTCCTACCGCAGCGTCTACGGCTATGTGTCCAAGTTCATCCAGGACGAGTTCCTGCGCCGCTGCTTCTCCTTCCATCCGCTCCTGATCGGCGGCAGCCCGTTGACCGCGTCGTCGCTGTACGTTCTGATCCACTACCTGGAGCGGGAGTGGGGGATCCACTACGCGGTGGGCGGCACCGGCGCCATTGTGGCCGCCATGGGCCGGCTGTTCGACGAGCTGGGCGGCGAGACCTGCCTCAACGCTGAGGTCGAGGAGATCCTCATTGACGAGCGCACCCGCCGCGCCACGGGAGTGCGGCTGAAGAGCGGCGAGACCCTGCCGGCCGACGTGGTGGTGTCTAACGCCGACGTAGCCTACACCTACCTGAACATGATCCCCGCCCGCTATCGCCGCACCAACAGCGACCGCTGGGTGAAGCGCAAGAAGTACAGCATGTCGCTGTTCGTGATCTACTTCGGCACTAAGCGGCGGTACAACGACGGTCGGCTGGCCCATCACAACATCATCCTCAGCGAGGACTACAAGGGCCTGCTGCGCCGTCTCTTCAGCAACACCACCCTGCCGGAGGACTTCTCCCTGTACCTGCACATGCCGACCCTCACCGACCCCTCTTTGGCGCCGCCCGGCCACGAGGCCTTCTACGTCCTCTCTCCGGTGCCGCACCTGCAGGCCAAGGTGGACTGGCGCGTGCAGGCTAAACCCTATCGCGACGCCATCATGCAGTTCCTGGAGGCCAACTACCTGCCCGACCTGCAGGCCAACATCGTGGCCGAGCACTACATTGACCCCCTGCACTTCAAGAACGAGCTGAACAGCTACCTGGGCTCCGCCTTCTCGGTGCAGCCCACCCTGCTGCAATCGGCCTGGTTCCGGCCCCACAACCGCTCTGAGGACTTTGAGAACCTGTACTTCGTGGGCGCCGGCACCCACCCCGGCGCCGGCCTCCCCGGCGTGCTGGCGTCGGGCAAGATCGCGGCGGAGCTGATCGGGGGATAGGAGGAGCGGCGAAGGGAGGGAACCGGGGAAACGAGGAAGCCAAGCGAGGGGCCAACCCTCGGAGGGATGGCCCCTCGCTCCCTGGGCCCCCCAAGTCACCGCCTCCAGAGCCCCCGCAGCTGCTGGACACACGTCCACGGCGCAGCGCGGAACTCCCGCACCGTCACTGCGTTCGGCCCCACCTCGTCCCCCGCCGCCCAGTCGGAGAAGGCGCTCACGCCCTGGCGGGTGATGTGGGGGAAGGGCGCCAGGCCGAAGCCATGGCCTGCGCAGTCCCAGAGCGCACCGCCCAGATAACGGCACACCTTGTCGTTCGCGTTGGGGGTGAAGAGCGCCGGCAGGGTTAGAGCCGCCTGGAAGGTGCCGTTGGCGCCGCTGTTGGGGGTCAGCACGAACCACTCCCCCCAGCCAACGCCGCCCCCGCTGCCCCCGCTGCCGGTGCGGCCCGCATGGTTGCCCACCACCTTCCGGATGGTCAGCCCCGTCAGCCCGCCCTGCGTCACCACCTGGACCTTGACCTTCGTCGGCCCGAAGGTGTAGACACCCGGCCCGCCAATGGCCTTGACCACGGTGTCGCTGTCAGGGTGCTTGAGCTCGAACGCGCCAATGTCGCAGGCCCAGTCGTCGCGTGCCTCGCTGCGCTGGTCATTGGCCAGGCAGGTGGCGGGGTCGCCCATGTCAATAGCGGGGCTGTCGGGCTGCAGGGCGTGGGTCTCCGTGGGGCCGCCGTTGTCCGCCATGGGACCCAGCCGCGGGTCGCCGGTCAGCAGCGGGCTGCACGAGCCGTCCTGCACCAGGTTGTGGATGTTCTCGCCGATGGTGCCGCTGCTGAGGCAGTCTCCTCCGAGCGGACTGCCCGCCACAAGGGTGTTGCGGTAGTTCAGAGTGCCGTCCGGAGCGTTGGAGATCCCGCCGCCCCCGCCGGAGGAGTTGCCCGCCAGGGTGACGTTGGTCAGGGTGAGCACGCCGTCCTGGTTATGGATCCCGCCGCCGTAGGAGGCCGCCGTGTTGGCCGAGAGGGTGCTGTTGCCGACGGTCAGGCTGCTGCCGCCTGCGTTGGCGATGCCGCCGCCGGTCGTATCGGTGGCGCTGTTGGCCACGAAGGTCGAGCCGCTCACCTCCGCCGTGCTGCTGTTGTCGTTGTAGAGGCCGCCGCCCACACCGGCCGTGTTCTCGCGCAGGGTGCTGTCGGTCATCGTCAGCGTCCCGCCGGTGTTGTTGTTGAGCGCGCCGCCGGTGTGCGCGCTGTTGCCGACGAAGGTACAGGCAGTCACTGTCAGGTCCCCGCCCGAGTTCTCGACTGCGCCGCCGTTCCAGTGGGCCGTGTTGTCGGTGAAGGTGCTGCGGTTCAGCGTCAGGGCGCCCCAGTTCCTGATTGCGCCGCCCCAGCCGCGGTCGGGACCGGAGGCCGTGTTGCCGTCGAAGGTGCAGTCCTCCACCGTCAGCGTGCCGTTCTCGAACTGCTGGATGGCGCCCCCATCCGACGAAGCCCCGTTGGCCGTGAAGGCCGACCCGCTGACCACCGCCTCGCCGTTGTCGTGATACAGGGCGCCGCCGGCAAAGGCGCTGTTGTCGGTGAAAGTGGACGCAGCGATCGTCAGATCCCCTGCCCCGTTCATGATCGCGCCGCCGTTGTTGACCTGCGCGGTGTTGCCGCTGAACTCGCTGTTGGTCACCACCAGCGCGCCGTCGCCCTTGTTGATGCCCCCGCCGTAGTGGGCCGCCGTGTTGCCGATGAAGGCGCAGCCGGCCACGGTCAGAGTGCCCCCGTTCATCGCGATGCCGCCCCCCGAGTTGCCGGCAAAGTTGCCCTCGAGGCGACAGGGCAACGTCGTTGCGCCGGCCCGACCAAGGTCCTGCGTCGGCCCTCCGCCGCTGGCCGAACGGCTCACCGGGCCGAAACCGGTGATCTCTACTGTGGCGTCGTAGTTGATCAGGCCGCCACCGTCGCCGTCCGCCGTGTTGCCCTCGAAGGTGCAGCGGACGAGGGTCAAGGTGCCGCCGGGCTCGTGGCTGTCAATGCCGCCGCCGGCTTGGGCCGAGTTATCGCGGAAGGCGGTATCTTCGATGTGGGCGGCAGCGCCTGTGGTCATGCCGCCACCGGCATGAACCGCCGTGTTGCGCTCCACAGTCGAGTTGGTCATCTCCAGGCTGCCGACGTAGTTGTCCATGCCGCCGCCGAAGTTGGCCGTGTTGTCGCTGATGGTGCTGTCCCGCACCGTCAGGGTCCCCTCGTTGCGGATGCCGCCGCCGTAGTCGCCCTGGTTGTATGAGATCACGCTGCCGCCGTTGACCGTGAGCGTCCCCACGTTGCGGATGCCGCCGCCGTTGTCTGCAGTGGTGTTCGAGGTGACCGTGCAGCCGGTCACCGTGAGAACGGCTTCGTTGAAGATGCCGGCGCCGCCAACTCCATCGGAGGTCTGCCCATCGGCAATGACCAGGCGGCGCAGTGTCGCTACCACGTTGCCGTGGGTGGCGAACACGCGGAACGTGTTGTTGCCGCTGATCCGCACCGGACTGGCCAGGGCCGAGCCGTCAATGGTCAGGTTGCGGTCTATGTCCAGCTGGCCGATGGTCAGCGTGATGGTTTGGCCGCTCAGGCTGGCGGCGAAGACGACGGTGTCGCCCGGCGCAGCGGTGTCAACAGCGTCGCGCAGCGAGCAGTCGCCGTCGTAGCAGTTACCGTCGCTCTCGTCCACCACGGTGTTCACGACGATGGTGGCGGCGCCGGCCGGGGTCGGGGTTACCCCCAGCAGGCCGGCCAGCGCCAGGGTCAGGACGAGGATCCCAGTGGCACACAATTGACGATCGTGTTTCATCTTTCGCTCCTCCTTTCCAACTCCTGTAGCGCAACTCCTGTGGAGTTGCGCTACAATCGCCGCAGCACCAACGGCAGGTACACCCGCGCCGGATTGGGCAGCCAGTAGGCGACCGCTGTTGCGCTACTCCCTGTAGCGCAACTCCTGTGGAGTTTCGCTACAAAAGCCGCAGCACCAAAGGCAGGTACACCCGCGCCGGAGTTGGCAGCCAGTAGGCCACCGCCCTAGCCCCCCCCCCGGTACCGGCCCAGCGGTGGG
>JANWYQ010000032.1 GCA_025055015.1 Caldilineales bacterium | reverse complement strand
CGTGTTGGAGCGCCAGCCGCGCGGGGAACACCGCCTGCTGCGCATCGTCCATGACTATGACGTGCCCAACGTGTCGGAGAAGGTAGTCCGCATCATCCTCAGCTACACCGACTATGTTAACCGGGTGGTGTGGCAGAAGCCCCCGAATCCTGCCGCCAGGACGTAATCATGACTCATCGTCTGGTCGTTATCACCAACGGCAACTACTTTGCCCGGCTGATCTTAGAAGGAGTACTGGATCAGCACACTTCCCAGGTCCGACAAATCCTGGTGATCACCGGTGACTACAAAGGCCGCACCGGCCTAAGGGCGCTATGGGCAGTGGGCCGACAGACCGCAGCGCCCTACGTAGCTTACAAGGTGATCAGTGTTTACGCCTTTGCTCTAGCCCAGCGCCTTTATCCCGAGGCCGAGTTCAGCGTGGCCCGCCAGGCGCAGCGTCGCGGCATTCCCGTAGCCTGGCTACCTGCGGTCAACACCGACGCCGCCCGAGGGCTGGTAAGCGCAGTGCAGCCCGACCTCTTGATCTCGGTAAGCTGTCCTCAACTCATCGGCCGCAAGATGCTTTCCCTGGCCCGTTTGGGTGGCATAAACATCCATTCCTCGCTGCTGCCCGCCTACGCTGGCCTGGCGCCTTACTTCTGGGTGCTTAGCCAGGGCGAGCGCATCACCGGCACTACCGTTCACTACATGACCCAGAGGTTCGACGAGGGTCACATCCTGGCGCAGCGCTCCTTAGCTATCGAGCCAAAAGAGAGTGCGTTTCATCTTTTCCGACGGCTGGCCCTGCTGGGCCGCGATGCACTGCAGGAGGCCGTGAACCGCGCGCTAGCTGGCTGGCCGGGCGAGCCCCAGGACCTAAGCCGCTACTCCTATTTCTCCCATCCGAAGTTGAGCGCTTACTTGGCCCTGCGCCGGCGCGGCCACGTGCTTATGCGGCCCGGCGAACTACGGCAAGCTATCCAGGCGGAGGCAGCCCATGCTCGCGCCGCTGAAACGCAACCAGGCCAGGCCACCTGATCCCCCATGCGCACCTCCTTCCTTCCTTTCGCCCTCCCGGACATAGACAACAGTGAGCTTCAGCAGATCAAAGAGGCTCTGGACTCCGGCTGGGTCACGACGGGCCCAAAGACCAAGCAGTTCGAGGCGGCCTTTGCTGCGGCGGTAGGCGCCCGACATGCTGTGGCTGTTAACTCCTGCACCGCCGCCATGCACCTCGCCCTGGAAGCCATCGGCCTTAAGGCTGGGGACGAGGTGATCGTTCCCACCTACACCTTCGCCGCTACAGCGGAGGTCGTCCGCTACTTTGACGCCCGGCCCGTATTGGTGGACGTGGACCCCCGCTGCCTGAACCTGGATCCGGACCGGGTAGAGGCAGCGATCACCCCGCACACCAGGGCCATCATCCCCGTGCACATCGCCGGCCTGCCGGCCGAGATGGACGCCATCGCGGACATCGCTGCCCGCCACGGCTTGGCCATCGTGGAGGACGCGGCTCACGCCTTCCCCACCCGCTACAAGGGCCGCCTGATTGGCTCTCCCTTGCCGTTCACCGGTCAACGGTCAACGGTGAACGGCCATCACCTTGTTTGCTTCTCCTTCTACGCCACCAAGACGATCACCACCGGCGAGGGCGGCATGCTGTGCACCGACGACGAGGCGCTGGCCGACCGCTGCCGCATCATGGCCCTGCACGGCATCAGCAAGGACGCCTGGAAACGGTACACCGCCGAGGGCTCCTGGTACTACGAGATCGTGGCCCCCGGCTTCAAGTACAACATGACCGACATCGCGGCCGGCATGGGCCTGGCGCAGTTGGCCAAGGCCGAAGCCATGTGGCGGCGCCGCCAGGAGATCGCCCGGCGCTACAACGCAGCCTTTGCCGGCTACCCGGCCCTGGAGCTTCCCCACGACCGCCCTGACTGCCAGCACGCCTGGCACCTTTACATGCTGCGCCTGCGCCCTGAACACCTGCCCGGCCTGTCCGACGGCAGCCCTCAAGGGGCCGAGGACGGCGTCGTCCGGCGTCGCTTCATCGAGGAGCTGCGCAAGCGGCAGATCGGCGTCAGCGTGCACTTCATCCCGCTGCACCTCCACCCCTACTACCGGGAGACCTACGGGTACCGGCCGTCCGACTTCCCCGTGGCCTACCGCGAGTACCTGCGGGAGGTTTCCCTGCCCATCTACAGCCGCATGAGCGACCAGGATGTGGCCGACGTGATCGAGGCGGTGTGCGATGTGGCGACGACCTTCGGCGGATGAGGCGGCGCGGCGACTGCTGGACGTGCTGGCGGCTGCCGCCGGCCTGGTCCTGCTTAGCCCGCTGTTCTTGGCCATCTCGGCAGCCATCAAGCTGGACTCGCCGGGGCCGGTTTTCTACCGCGCCCGCCGGGTGGGCCGCTATGGCCAGGAGTTCCGCCTGTACAAGTTTCGCAGCATGGTGGCCGATGCCGACCGTCGCGGGCCGGGCATCACCGCTGCCGGCGATCAACGGGTCACCCGTGTGGGCCGTATCCTGCGTCGCACCAAGCTGGACGAGCTGCCTCAGCTCATCAACGTGCTCAAGGGAGAGATGAGCCTGGTAGGACCGCGGCCGGAGGACCCCCGCTACGTGGCCCTGTACACGCCGGAGCAGCGCCGCGTGCTGGAGGCCCGGCCCGGCATCACCAGCGCAGCCTCCCTGGCCTTTCGCCACGAGGAACGGCTCCTGGCCGGCCCCGACTGGGAGCAGGTCTACCGCACGCAGGTCATGCCGGCCAAGCTGGCCCTGGACTTGGAGTACCTCTCTCGCCGCACCCTGGCCTCGGACCTGGGACTGATATGGCGCACCATCCTGGCGATGTTCGACTGAGGGCCGCCGAGCCGGCCTCGCCGCTGACCATGCTGGCCGACCTGCTGGTGGGCCGCGCCTCGGCCGACGCAGTGAGCGCCGAGGCTTGGCCGGCGGTGGTGCGCGCGGCCGCGCAGCATCGTCTGGCGCCCAACCTCTACGCCGTACTGGCCCAGACCGCTGCGCTGGAGCGGCTACCGTCCGGCCTGGTCCACCGCTTGCGCAGCGACTACCACCAGGCCAAGGTGAGCAACTTTCTGGCCATCGCCACCGCGCGCGAGTGGAGCCAGCGCTTTGCCGAGGCAGGCATCCAGGCGATGTGGCTGAAGGGCGTGGCCTTGGCCCTCACCGTCTACCCGGAGCCGGGCCTGCGCGCCATGACCGACGTGGACGTGTTGGTGCCGGCCCAGCAGGCGGAGGAGGCCATGCGCCTGATCGCAGCGGCCACCGGCCGCCCGCCCGCCACCCTGGGCGCCTCCCTGGACAAACACGCCGTGGCCGACGTAGGCCCGGCCAACAGCGTGCGCCTGGAGGTGCACTGGAGCCTGGTGGACTTGCCCTACCAGCGGCGCGCCGAGGACGCAGGCTGGTTCCTGGCCGGTCGCACTCCCCTGCCCGGCGGCGCCGACTTCTACGGCCCGGCGCCGGAGGCTCACCTGCTCTACCTGTGCGCCCACGCCGAGATCGTCCACGGCGAGGCGGACTTCCTCCTCCAACGCTACTTGGACCTGCACCACTTGGTGACTGTATTCCCGGCGCTGGACTGGGACGTAGTGGTGGGCCGTGCGGCGGACTTCGGCTGGACCTATGCCACCGAGCGTGCGTTGGTGATTGCGCAGCGTTTCTTTCGGACGCCAGTGCCGTCTTCCCTGCTAGACGACCTCCGCCGTGCTCGCCCGGCGTCCGAAAACATGGCTCGCATCGCTCGCCGACAGGCGGCACTGGACGGGGGCGAGCGATTGTTGCGCCGGTGGGACGATTTGGACTGGGGCGCACGGTTGCGGCTGACCGCCGGCAGCCTCTTTCCCTCCCCCGCCTACATGCGGCGGCGCTATGACCTGAAGGCGGGCTGGCAGGTGGCCCTGGCTTACCCCTGGCGCTGGGCCAGCGCAGCCGCACAGGTCGGCAAGGCGCTGCTCAAGCGAGTGGCGGCGTCGAACCGCAGGAATGGGAGCGCCGGCCGGTAGGTGCTGGAGCCGAGCGCTATTTGGCCGCTGAGGTGAGAAGGCGTATAATTAGCTGCAAGAATTGATTGAACTTTAGTGTCTTGTAATGGTGGTCGTCCATGCCTTCCTTCGTGATACAGTTCCTTCTACGCCTCCGCAATCGCCATCTTCTGCTGATCGATGCGGCAACGCTTTGCTTTACGCC
>JANWYQ010000129.1 GCA_025055015.1 Caldilineales bacterium | reverse complement strand
CGCCCAGGAAGGCAGCCAGCAGCAGCTGTCCGGCGTAGGTCCACTGGGGATCGGCGAAGACGTCCTGAGCCATGAGATCACCTCCACAGATGAAGACGCCCGCAAAGCATTGCAGAAACGGTGCGATCGGTGGTACACTAGACACACCCCGCTTGACCAAACGACGGACGGCTGCCTATGCTCGATCCCACCCAACGCTTCTCCAGCCGCGCGCAGGACTACGTGCGCTATCGTCCCGGCTATCCCCCTGCGCTCTTGGACCTGCTGAAGGAGCACTGCCGCCTGACACCGCAGACGGTGGTGGCCGACGTCGGCAGCGGCACCGGGCTGTTGACGAAGCTCTTCCTGGACTACGGCTGCCGGGTGTTCGCCGTGGAACCCAACCGGGAGATGCGGGAGGCCGCCGAGGCGCTGGTGGGAGGGCATCCGAACTTCGTCAGCGTGGCCGGCCGGGCCGAGGCTACCGGGCTGCCGGCCGCGAGCGTGGACCTGGTGACGGCCGGCCAGGCCTTCCACTGGTTCGAGCCGGAGGCGGCGGTGGCGGAGTTCCGGCGCATCCTGGCCGCGCCGGGCGGCGTGGCGTTGGTGTGGAACGAGCGCCTGGTGGACGCCACGCCCTTCCTGGCGGCCTACGAGGCGCTCCTGCAGACCTACGGCACCGACTACCGCGCGGTGGACCACCGCCGCGTTGGCCGTGCCGACCTGGTCCGCTGGTTCGGCGCCGGGCCGCTGCACATCGCCCTGGACAACCGCCAGGACCTGGACTTGGCCGCGGCCCAGGGCCGGCTCCTTTCCTCCTCCTACGTGCCCCTGGCCGGCCAGCCGGGCCACGAGGCCATGCTGGCGGCCTTTCGGGAGATCTTCGCCGCGCACCAGGTGGGGGGCCGAGTGGCCTTCCTGTACACCACGCAGGTCTACCTGTGGGCTTTCGACGGCGAGCGGTTCACGGCGCCGCCCTCCGCCGGGCTCTCCTGACAACAGCGGCCGGAGAAGGGGCGGCAGGCGGCAGCGATGTCGGCCGACGGGACCACGCCCACGGCGGCTAACACGCGTGCCACGTCGGCCAAGGGAAAGCCCATCACGCCGGCGAAGCAGCCCTGGACCCGCTCCACCGGCGCAAAGGAGCGGCTCTGAATGGCGTAGGCGCCCGCCTTGTCCATCGGATCGCCGCTGGCCACGTAGGCGGCAATCTCCGCGTCGCTGTAGCGGCGCATCCACACGTGGGAGACGTTCAACGCCGACGCGCGCTGGCCGGTCGCGGCGTTGAGGGCGTAGACCGCGCTGAGCACCCGGTGCGGCCGGCCCCGCAGGCTGAGCAGCATGGCCACGGCCTCGGCGGCGTCGGCCGGCTTGCCCAGGACCGCGTCCTCCAGCGCCACCACCGTGTCCGAGGCCAGGACCACCCGACCGGGGTGGCGCGCAGCCACGGCCAGCGCCTTTGCCTGGGCCAGGCGCAGCGCCACGGCCTCCGGCGCCTCGCCTGCCTGGGGCGTCTCGTCCACGTCGGCTGCGTCCACCTGGAAGGGCACGCCCAGCGCGGCCAGGAGCTGCTGGCGGCGAGGGGAGCGGGAAGCTAACACAACCGCGGGAACGGCTGCGGCGGGCGGGGTCATGGCGCAGCCCCCTCCGCCTCGGCCGGAGCAGGGGCGGCCATGGCCGGCCAGGCGGCGTAGCCCAGGGCCAGGAAGGCCAGGATGTAGCCCAGATAGTTCTCGTTGAGGAAGCGGGAGACGTAGAGGAAGGCGAAGAGCAGCAGCGCGTGGTGCCAGCAGGCCGCGGCCGGGTGGTTGTGTCGCGCCTGCCGCCAGACCAGCCAGATCAGCAAGGGCAGGCTGACGAGAAGCTCGGGGATCCAGAAGGGCCAGTAGTCGAAGCGGCTGGTCAAGCCGCCGAAGGCCAGCACGAAGTTGCTGGCGCCCCAGCCCCAGATTTGGTAGTGGGTCTCCGTCGTTCCCGCGGCCCAGCGCCACACGTCGTCCACAAAGGCGTCCGCGTTCCAGAGCAGGTAGGGGAGCACCAGCAGGGCGAAGGCGGCCAGGGCCGGCCAGCCGCGGCGCAGAAGGCTCGGCAGAGCAGCGGGCAGGTCGCGCAGGCTGCTCACCCGGTCCGCCACCAGCAGCAGGGCGAAGAAGGGGGCCATGAACCAGGCCGTGGGCTTGCTGGCGCAGGCCAGGCCGAAGGCCAGGGCGGCCAGCAGAGGTCGGCGATCGGTGACCGGTGATCGGCGATCGGCGGGCCAGCGCGGTGGGCGGGGGAGAAGGGCCAGGGCCAACACGATCCACGCCCACACGAAGAGGTCGTTCTGGCCGAAGATGAGGTCCAGGGCCATGATGGGGTTCAGGCCCAGGGCCATGAGCAGGCCCAGCCGCAGCCGGGGCCGATCGGCCGGCGCCAGGCGCAGGGCCAGGACAAGACCGGCCACGAAGAGCAGGAGGTAGACGAAGCGCTGGTCGTACCAGCCCCACAGCGCGTCGCTGGCCAGCCGGAAGGGCGCCGAGAACACAAAGGTCCAGGGCAGGTAGGGGTAGTGGTCCAGGGCAGTGCGGAACTCCGGGAAGCCCCACTCGGCCATGGGGGTGTTCCGGTAGTCCTCGACGTAGGGGTTGCGGCCGGCCAGGAAGAAGTCAATGGCGGCCTCGGTCTGGATCACGCCGCCGTCGTGGCTGTAGCTGTGGGGGAGGTTCTCGTGGCGCAGCAGCACCAGCTTGACGGTGGGCGCCAGCACGGTGAGGGCTACGATGAGCCAGACCAGGGCCAGCTTGGTCCGGTACGCTCGGCGGCCGTCCTTGCGGTCGGCGGCAGCCAGGTCCACCAGCAGGTAGATCAGCAGGGCGGCCAGGCTGGTCGCCGTCAGCAGCAGGGCGATGGGGTCGCCGAACCAGGGGCCGAAGGCAGCCTCCGCCTGGTCGCTGAGCAGGCGACCCAACCAGGAGTGGGCCGTGACGTTCTCGAAGTGCTGGAAGAGGGTGGCCTCGGCCAGGGTGTTGATGCGCAGCCGGGCCACCAGCAGGAGGGCCAGCAGGAGCGCGTCCCAGCCGGGGCGGCCAGGAGCCAAGGGGCGCGGTCGGTCTGCAGCGGAGCTCATGGCGGGCATGATAGCACAGGAGCGGCCGGCAGACGAACTTCTTGCGTCACCACAGTTCCCCTTCCCGCCATTCGGCCGACAGCGGCTGGGTGAGATCGAGCGGTGGGGTCCTGGGCAACCTGAAGATCATGACCTCCTCGTCGTCCGGCGAAGGTTGCAGGCCCTCCTGGGTGCGGATGAAGAGGGGACCTTGCCAGGCTTCCCAGCCCAGCCGCGCGTAGTAGCTCCCGTCGGCGGGGGAGAGCGCAGCTAGGTCGAAGTCCTGCACCTCGGCGACAAGCCGGCGCATGACCGCGGCGGCGAAACCGCGACGGCGCCAGGCGGGGTGTGTGGCCACGGCTTCGACGTAGGCGGTCCTCAGCGGAGGCAGATGGCCGGGCTGCAAGAACCGGGTGATCCACAAGGCATGGCTCACCAACAAGCCGTCGCAAGAGCCGAGCACATGCGTTGGGTCGGCAAAGGTCCTGAGGACCTGCTCCATGTCCTCGTCGTAGGCCAGCGAGCAGAGAGCGACGATGTTCCTTCGCTCGCCATCGGATAGGAGCTCTCCCCGCTTCACCTCGATGGTCAGGGTGGAAGTAGAATGCGCTGCTGGCAAAGCGCCTCCGGCTTTGTGGTACCATCAGGAGCACAGCGCCTGGCTGCCTCGGCGCCGGAAGGTGAACACCGCGCGCCCGTCGCAGTGGCTGTGGCCGCGGCGAGCTAACATCCACCTACCGTCCGCCGTCGCCGGCATTCTACCACCCCATCCACGCACCGTCAAGCCTTCCGGGGAACGGCCGGCCGGGCGCCCGCCTGTGGACGACGCGCCTGCGACTCCGGCCGCGCCACGGCGCATCGGTTGGTCCCCTTCGTGTCTGGCGCGCCATGGGCGATGGGCGGCTGCGTTGCGGGTGGTAGCGACGTACCGCTTTGCCCGGCCCTCGGCCCTGTGCTAAAATAGCGGGCATGGACTTCCTGACCATCGGCAACATTACCAAGGACCTGATCCCGGGAGGGTATACGGTCGGCGGCACCGTGACCTACGCCTCGGTCACCGCCTTGCGGTTGGGCAAGCGGCCAGGCGTAATCACGCGGATGGGG
>JANWYQ010000125.1 GCA_025055015.1 Caldilineales bacterium | reverse complement strand
AGGGCACGTCCACGCCGGTGGAGAGCAGCTCGGCCGTCGTGGCGACCACCGGCGTCGTGCGGTCGCTGTCCTGGAACTGGGTCAGCCAGGTCAGCGCGTCCGCCTCCTCGGCCACGATGGGCACGGCATAGGGGTCGAGGCGGAGGTCGGCAAAGGCGTCGTTGAGCAGCCGCGCCACGAGCTGCGCGTGGGGGATGTCCACGCAGAAGACCATGGTGCGCTCGGTCGGCCCGAAGCGGCGCAGCAGCCCGGCCAAATGGTCCACCATGGCCCGCGTGCGGTCGGGCAGGGTGATCTCCCGCTCGAACTGCGGCGTGTGGTACTCCTCTCGCAGCTCGGCGCCCTCGGGCACGAAGACTTCTGCGCCCTGCTCCACCGCCTCCTCCATGCGCAGGCCGTTCTGGTCCACGGTGGTGCGCACCCGGTGCACCTTGTAGGTGGCCAGGAAGCCGTCCTCGATGCCGCGGCCCAGGCTGTACTCGTAGGCCGCAGGCCGCCGCGTGCCCCCTTCCGGCGCATCCTCGGCCACGGGCACCTCCCGCTCCTCGGCGCAGAAGTAGGCGTAGGTGTCCACGTTGTCGCTCTGCCGGGGCGTGGCCGTCATGCCCAGGTGCACGGCGCCGGCGAAGTGATCCAGGATCTCGCGCCAGGTGCCGAAGCCGGAGCGGTGCGCCTCGTCAATGATCACCAGGTCGAAGAAGTCGGCGGGGAAGCGCTGATAGAGCCGCCGGCCGTCCTCCCCCTCCACCCACAGGGTCTGATAGATACCGAAGTAGAGGTCGCGGTTCAGGTTGGGCGGCCCGCCCTCGATGAGATAGCGCGGGTCGTTCCCCTCGGTGGCGAAGGGGGAGAAGACCTTGTAGGCCTGGTCGCGCAGCACCACCCGGTCGGCCAGGAAGAGGATGCGGGCGGGGCGATCGGGGTGTTGGCGCTTTAGCCAGCCCGACTTGAGCAGCTTCCAGGCGATCTGGAAGGCGATGAAGGTCTTGCCCGTGCCCGTGGCCAGGGTGAGCAGGATGCGCCGCTGCCCCTGCATGACCCGGCGGATGACCGCGTGCACCGCCGCCTCCTGGAAGTAGCGCGGGGTCTTGCCCGTCTCGCTCTCCGGGCAGAAGGGGTGCAGGAGCGGGTTGCGCCGCCGCGCGGCGGCCGCGTCAGGGTCATAGAGGGGCCGCGCCTCGCGCACGGCCGGCCCGGCGGTCGGAGGGTCGGTCAGGCCGGTGTTGAGCACCCAACGCCCCCACAGCTCGTCGGGCGAAGGGAAGGCGGTCCGCTCGCGGCTCTGACGGGTGAAGCGGTCGAACTCCAGGATGCGATGGCCGTTGGTGGCGTAGGCGAAGGGCACGGCCAGGTCGGCGGCGTAGGCTTTGGCCTGCTCCAGCCCCGCCTCCGGCTCCTCGCCCTCGGCCTTGGCCTCGACCACCGCGATGGGGAAGCCCTCGGTATAGCGCAGCACGTAGTCAATGCGCCGCGGCGAACGGCGATGGGCGCGCTCCCCGCGCAGCACAATGCGGCCGTCGGTGTACTGCACGTCCCGGCGGTAGAAGTGCTCGCGGCCGATCTGGGTGGCGCCCCAGCCGGCGGCCTCCAGCTTCGGATCAATCAAACGGGCGCGGGTGTCGGCTTCGTTGAGGGGCATAGATGAGTGCGATACCCTTTGTGCCTTCGAGTCTTGGTGGCTAACTCCCTCCTCCGGTCAACCGATAGTGCCCGGTCTTGGTGCGCCGACGAACTCGATCAACCCACGTGCTGTCAGCACGGCGACTGAGGCACAACTTCACAGGAGTTGTGCTACAGCCTATCGGGACACTTGATTACGGACATGTGTAGGGACATTGTCTGTCCCATTATCCGTATCGGCTGCCTCCGGGTGCGGGCGAAACGTCACCCGCAGCGCCCATTGTAGCGCAACTCCTATGGAGTTGCGCTACAAGAGTTGCGGTGCAAGCTCAAGCTGTGAGCACCAACGAACCGACCAGGGCCGCCAGGGCCAGCGAGCCGACGAAGAAGAGCGCCAGGCCGATCCGGAACCAGCACAGCTTGTACGTCACCAGCCGGTCCAGCTCGCGGCGCAGGTCGGACAGGTTGTAGCGGCTGCGGCGATAGGTGCGCGGGGCGATGGCCAGGACGCCGGCCAGCAGCGCCAGCAGGTAGCAGGCCAGGACGGCCACGGCCAGGGCCTGGACGCGGGGGTGGCCGGCCAGGTAGGGCGGCGGGAACTTGTCGCCGAAGGCGGTGACGCCG
>JANWYQ010000130.1 GCA_025055015.1 Caldilineales bacterium | reverse complement strand
CGCTGCCGGCTGCTACTTTGAGTTTCGACGTCGCCCTGACGCCGCCGCACCGGGCCCAGGCGGTGGAGTGGCTGCACCACTGGCACAGCGACGCCGGGGAGCCAACGCTCAGCCTGGCGCGGCTGGAGCAGGGCTATCTGCTGCGCTTCCCCTGGCTGGCCGACTTTGTCCTGGACGACCAGGGGCGTCGGGCACAGGTATGGCCGCAGCCGGGGGTGAGCAGGGACACGGTTCGCCACCTGCTGCTGGACCAGGTGTTGCCCCATGCGTTGGCCCAGCAAGGGCGGCTGGTGTTGCACGCCGCGGCTGCGCTGGTGGGAGAGTGGGCGGTGGCTTGGGTGGGGCCGACGGGCGCTGGAAAGTCCACCCTGGCAGCCAGCTTTCACCTGGCCGGGTGTCCGCTGCTGAGCGACGACGGCCTGTTGCTAAACGTGACCGTTCAGCGGGCCGAGGTGACCGCTGTGGGCACCTATGCGGGCCTGCGGTTGTGGCCGCAGTCGCTAGAGGGGCTGTTTGAAACTCCGCCGCCCTCCGTGGCCCTCGAGAGCTACTCCACCAAGCGCCGCCGACTGCTGCGGCCGCAGCAGCAGGCGGCTAGCCCGCCGCAGGCCAAGCCCCTGGCGGCGGTCTTCGTGTTGGCCGCGTCGGAGCAGGAGGCCACCGTGCAGGCCACTCGCATCAGCGCCTGCGAGGGGTGTATGGCCCTGGTGTCCAACGCCTTCCTCCTGGACGTGGCCGACCTGCGGCGATCGGTGGCCTTGCTGGACGCCGCCGCGGCCTGCGCCGAGCGGGTGCCTATCTTCCGCCTCAGCTACCCGCGACGCTTCTCCGCCCTCCCCCAGGTCCACACCGCCATCCTGGACGCCCTATGTACGATCAAACCTCGATGAGGATGGCCGAGTACCACTTCTCCATGCTGCTGGATGCGGCGCGCGTGGCCGCGTTCCGGCGGGCGGTGGAGGCGGTGGTGCGGCCGGGGGATGTGGTGATGGACCTGGGCAGCGGCACCGGGCTGTTGGCCTTCATGGCCCTGCGGGCCGGCGCCCGTTGCGTCTACGCCGTGGAGGAGGGGGTGATCATCGCCCTGGCCCAGGAAGTGGCGCGCGCCAACGGCCTGGCCGACCGCGTCGTCTGGCTGCACGACCGCTCCACGCGGGTGACCCTGCCCGAGCCGGTAGACGTGGTGCTGTCGGAGACCATCGGCAACTTCGGCCTGGACGAGGGGATCGTGGAGTGGCTGGCGGACGCCGCCCGGCGTCACCTGAAGCCCGGAGGCCGGGTTGTGCCGCAGGGGCTGACCCTGTGGGCGGCGCCTGTGGAGCTGCCGGCGGCCTACGCCTACGTGCGGGCGTGGGACGCGC
The DNA here is from genome assembly GCA_025055015.1 of Caldilineales bacterium. GTDB lineage: Bacteria > Chloroflexota > Anaerolineae > JAAEKA01 > JAAEKA01 > JANWYQ01. Next base: position 3,645 of record JANWYQ010000130.1, on the reverse strand, counting down.
CTCTGGCGGGCTTCGACTTCGGGCCGGCCAAACACGTGGCGGCCAACCTGCTCTACTTCGCCGGCTTCGGGCCGGAGGCGCTCCTGGGGCCCGGCCGGCCGTGGGCTGCTGTGCGACTGCCGGAGGCCTCGCCCCACGCCGTGGCGGGCAGCGTAACCCTGGAGTGCCGGCGGGGCGGCGCTCTCCACGGCATCGGCGGCTGGTTCGAGGCCGACTTGGCGCCGGGCGTGGCCGTGTCCAACGGGCCCGAGGCGGCCACGACGAGCTGGTCCCGCGGTTTCTTGCCTCTGGGGCGGGCGGTGGAGGTGCAGCCGGGCGATCAGGTGGAGGTGACCCTGGCCGCGCACGCCAACGGCTCCCTGTGGCGCTGGCAAGGACGCTGCGTTCGGCCCACGCCCGGCGGGCCGGTGCTGTTGGCGACCTTCTCTCACCATACCCTGGCCGGCCAGCTGGTGCCCATCCAGACTCTGCGCAAGCGTCGGGCGGAGAGCACTCCCACGTTGACCCCGCTGGGGGAGGCGAAGCGTTTCGCCATGGCGCAGATGGACGGTCAAACCAGCCTGCAGGAGATCGCCGACCGCCTGATGGCCCGCTTTCCAGAGCGGTTCTCGCGCTGGGAGGATGCCCTGTCGCTGGCCGGCGACGTCGCGGCTCGCTACGGCCATTAGCCCTATCTCAGCCGTGAACACCCTTGACCACCTGGGCTCGCGCGCCCGTCGCGCCGTTGGCTTGCTTCCCCTGCTGCCGCGCGCCTTGCAGCTGGTGTGGGCTGCCTCCCCGCGCTGGACTGCGGCGTGGCTCGTGCTGTTGGCGCTCCAGGGCCTGCTGCCGGCGGCCGTGGTCTACCTGACCCGCGCGTTGGTGGACAGCCTGGCGGCCCTGGTGAGCGCCGGCGGCCAGGGCGACGCTCTGCGCCCTACTGCGCTCCTGGCGTCCGCAATGGCTCTGCTCCTGGTGCTGGCCCAGGCCCTGCGCAGCCTGGTCGCCTGGGTGCGCACGGCCCAGAGCGAGCTGGTGCAGGACCACCTGCGCGGCCTGATCCACGACCGGTCCTTGGCGGCCGACCTGGCCTTCTACGACCAGCCCGACTACTTCGACCGCCTGCATCGGGCGCGCCTGGACGCCGCCCACCGGCCCTTGGCGCTGCTGGAGGCCCTGGGCGGGGTGCTGCAGAACGGGGTCACCCTGGCAGTCATGCTGGCGGTGCTCACCCGCTATGGCTGGGGCCTGCCGCTGGTGCTGGCGGCCAGCACCCTGCCGGCGCTGGTCGTCGTGCTGCACTACGCGGTGCGCGAACACCAGTTTCGCCTGCGCACCACGGCCGACGAGCGCCGCACCTGGTACCTGGACTGGCTGCTCACCGCGCGCGAGACGGCGGCTGAGATCCGCCTGTTCGCGCTGGGCCCGTTCTTTCGGCAGAGCTACCAGGAGGTGCGCCGTCGTCTGCGGCAGGAGCGGCTGGCGCTGATCCGCAGCCAGGGGGTGGCCGAGCTCAGCGCCGGGGTACTGGGCCTGCTGGCCACGGCCGCCGCCGTGGCTTGGATGGCGTGGCGCAGCCTGCAAGGCCAGGCCACCTTGGGCGACCTGGCCCTGGTGTACGCCGCCTTCAGCCAGGGCCAGGGGCTGATGCGCACCCTGCTGGACAACCTGGGCCAGATCTACGCCAACAGCCTCTTCCTGGAGGACTTCTTCCAGTTCTTGGCCATCGAGCCCACGGTCAAGGACCCGCCCTCGCCCAGGCCCGCGCCCGCGGTGGCGCCCGGTTTGCGCTTTGTGGACGTTTGCTTTCGCTATCCCGGCAGCCAGCGGCCGGCGCTGGACGGCTTCAACCTGGAGGTGCCGGCCGCGGCCGTGGCGGCCATCGTCGGCGCCAACGGCGCGGGCAAGAGCACCCTGGTGAAGCTGCTCTGTCGCTTCTACGACCCCCAGGAAGGACGCATCGAGGTGGACGGCGTGGACCTGCGCCGGCTCTCCCTGGAGCAGTGGCGGCGGCAGGTGGCAGTGCTGTTCCAGGAGCCGGTGCAGTACAACGCGACCGTGGCCGAGAACATCGGCGTGGGCGACCTGGCGCGGGCCGAGGATCGCCCGGCGGTAGAGGCAGCGGCTTGGGCGGCCGGCGCAGATCAGGTGGCCGCCCGGCTGCCCCAGGGCTACGACACGCTGCTGGGCGTCTGGTTCGAGGGCGGCACCGACCTGAGCGTGGGCGAGTGGCAGCGGCTGGCCCTGGCCCGCGCCTACCTGCGCCAGGCGTCGCTGATCGTGCTGGACGAGCCCACCAGCGCCATGGACCCCTGGGCCGAGGCGGACTGGCTGGGCCGCTTTCGGCGCCTGGCGGCCGGCCGCACGGCGCTGATCATCACCCACCGCTTCACCACGGCTCGTTTTGCCGACGTGATCCACGTGATGGAAGCGGGCCGCATCGTCGAGTCGGGCACCCACGAGGAGCTGCTGGCGCAGCAGGGGCGCTACGCGGCGGCGTGGCGCGGTCAACAGGGTGCGTTCACCAGCCCCATGGGCGCTCTCAAGGCCGATGGACAGGCAGACCGAGGCAGCCGCTGAGTTTGTGCGCGCGGCGTTGGCCGCGCGGCTCGGCCTCGCCTCCCTGGACGAGGCCAGGCGCCTGACCGCTGCGCCTGGCTTCGCCTGGACGGCAGTGGCCGACCTGGCGACGCGTGAGGCGGTGGAGCCCCTGCTGTACGCAACGCTGCGCGGGCTGCCGTGGGCGCCGGCCGGCTTGATGGCGCAGTGGCGACAGGTCTACATGGGCCAGGGGCTGCGCAACGCCCTGCTGCTTCGAGAGCTGGAGGCGGTGATGGCTGCGCTGGCCGAGGCCGCTATCCCGGCGCTGGTGCTGAAGGGCCCGGCGCTGGTGCTCCGGGTGTACGGCAACCCGGCGTTGCGCCCCATGGTGGACCTGGACCTGCTGTTGCGCCGAGAGGACGTGCCGGCAGCGCAGCGGCGCCTGGAGCGCCTGGGCTACCGGCCGGCCCTGCCGGAGCCTGCCGACGGCCTCACCCTGGCCTTTGAGAACGAGCTGTTGCTGGTGCGGGGCGACCGCACCGAGACCGCGCTGGAGCTGCACTGGAGCCTGTTCGACTCGCCCTACTACCAGCATCGCTTGCCCCTGGCGTGGTTCTGGGAGACGGCGGCCGAGGCGCAGGTGGGCCACACCCCTGTGCGCATCCTGGGCCCGGAGGCGGAGCTCCTGTACCTGTGCGGCCACCTGGCCTTGCACCACCGCGGGGAGGGGCTGCTGTGGCAGCACGACCTGGCCGCGCTGCTGGCCGCGGGTGCGCACACCCTGGACTGGGACGGCCTCCTGGCGCGGGCGCAGCAGCTGGAGCTGCTCCTGCCGCTGCAGACGCTGCTGCCCATCTTGGCCCGTCGCTGGGCTGCGCCCGTGCCGGCGGCGGTGTTGGAGCGGCTGGCCGGCCTGCGGCCGACGCCCCAGGAGGCGCGCGTGTTCCGCCAGCTGACGACGCACCAGCGGCCGGTGTTGCAGCGGCTGGCTGCGGACCTGGCCGGCATTCCCACCTGGAGGGGCCGCCTGCGCTACGCCTGGTGCAACCTGTTTCCGTCTGCGGACTACATGCGCCAGCGCTACGCCGTGCGGCACGGCGCTCTGTTGCCGCTGTACTACCCCTA
>JANWYQ010000155.1 GCA_025055015.1 Caldilineales bacterium | reverse complement strand
CAAGAGGGTGCGGGTCACCGCCGCCGGCCTGGCTCCCGCCTTCTTTGCCCACATGCCAGGCCTGACCAACCTGCAGACAGAAAACAGCACAGCCCATTTCTTCTTCAAGGGCGACATCAACATCGTGTTGCAGCGGCTGAGTAGCGTACGGGTCGAGGATGTGACCATCGAGGAGCCGACCCTCGAGGAGATCTTCATGCACTACTACGAGTAGGCGCACGCCCATGAGCGCAAACATCTATCGCCACGAGTTTCGCAGCCGCCTGCCATCGGTGGCTATCTGGTCACTGGCCCAGGCCATCTTGCTGATCTTCTACTTTTCATTCTTCCCCTCCCTGGCCGACGAGGCCGCGCTCATGAACGAGATGATGGAGCGGTTCCCGGCGGAGATGCGGGCTGCCTTTGGCCTGGACAAGATGGACCTGTCCACAGTGCTGGGCTATTTCAGCCTTTGTTTCCTGTTTGCCCAGCTCTGCCTGGCGGTCCAGGCCAGCACCTACGGCGTCGGGCTGGTATCGGGGGAGGAGATCGAGCGGACGGCGGACTTTCTGCTGAGCAAGCCGGTCAGCCGCACGCAGGTGCTCACCAGTAAGCTGCTGGCAGCGCTAACCGGCCTGGCTCTCACCGGCTTGGCCGTGTGGGCCAGCAGCTACGCCGCCATCGAGCTGTTTCGCGGCCAGCGCCCGTACGATGGGCAGGTGCTGCGCCTGGTGTTGCTGAGCGTCCCTATCTTCCAGATGTTCTTCTTGAGCGTTGGGCTGGCGATTTCGCTGCTGGTCAAGCGCATGCGCAGCGTGACGCCCTACGCCCTGGGCTTGGCCTTCGGCATGTACGTGCTCAGCGCGTTCAGCGGCGTCTTGGGCGACGTCAAGCTGGAGCTGATCACCCCCTTTAAGCACCTGGACGCAGCTGCGCTCGTCCAGAGCGGCGCGTACAACCTGCCGCTGGTGGCGCTGAACGTCTCGGTGAGCCTGGTATCTCTGGCCGCCGGCTACTGGCTCTACGTGCGCCGCGACATCCCGGCCGTGGCGTAAGGAGGCGCGCCATGAACATCTTCTTGCACGAGCTGCGAGCCAACCTCAAGTCGCTGGCGATCTGGAGCGTCATCGTCGCCCTGTTGATCGCGATCGCCGTCTCCAAGTTCGCCGGCTTTGCCGGCGATCCGTCCATGCTGGCCGTGCTAGACTCCATCCCCCCGGCGATGTTGGACGCGCTGAACATCCGCGTGTTCAACCTGAGCACCCTGAGCGGCCTCTACGGCGTCATGTTTCTCTACTTCAGCTTGATCGGCGCTATCGCCGGCGCGCTGTGGGGCACCGACATCATCGCCAAGGAGGAGCGCGACAAGACGGCCGAGTTTGCGCTGGTGCTGCCGGTGTCCCGCAGTCGGGTGGTCGCCGCCAAGGCGCTAGCGGCGCTGGTGAACTGCATTGCGCTGGTGCTGATCACTTGGGCGGTCTCCCTGGTGGCGGTGCGGTCCTACAACCCTGACCGGGCCTTCTACGACTACCTGGCGCTGGAGATGCGGGCCATGTTGGCCATAGAGGTGATCTTCCTGGCCATCGGGCTGCTGTTGGCCTGCACCATGCGGCGCTACAAGCGCGCCACGGCGGCCGCAGTGGCCGTGGTCCTGGTGACCTACTTCATGTCCATCGCCGTCGGCCTGCAGGAGAAGCTGGACTTCCTCAAGTACCTGACGCCGTTCAAGTACTTCGACGCAGGCGAGCTCTTGCGCAGCGGCCAGATGAACAGCACCTACCTGCTGCTGGCCGCCGTGATTGTGTCCGTCAGCCTGGCCGGGGCCTTCTGGACCTACAACCGGCGGGATGTGTACGTCTAAGGCAGGCAAGCGCCGGGCCGAGGCCTCCGGCCTTGGACGCGCTGCGATGTTACGCTATAATGGCGACAGACTTTCCCCCTCTCTTGAGGTTGTCACCGTGACCGAGTCTCCCCTTGCCTCCCTGGGCCGTCGGGCCAAGGCCGCCAGCCGCGTGCTGGCGCGCGCCTCTACGGCCCAGAAGAACGCCGCCCTCTACGCCATCGCCGACGGCCTGGCGCGCAACCAGGCTCAGATCTTGGCCGCCAACGCCCAGGACGTGGCCGACGCCCAGGCCGCCGGCCTCTCGCCCGCCCTGGTGGACCGTCTGCTGCTGAACGAGAAGCGGCTGGCCGGCATGGCCGCCGACACCCGCGCCGTGGCCGCCCTGCCCGACCCCGTGGGCCAGGAGTTCGACGGCCGTGTGCTGCCCAACGGCCTGCGGGTCGCCCGCCGCCGCACCCCCTTGGGCGTGCTGGGGGTGATCTACGAGGCGCGGCCTAACGTCACCGTAGACGTGGCCAGCTTGAGCCTGAAGACCGGCAACGCCGCCATCCTGCGCGGGGGCAAGGAAACCCTGCGCAGCAACCTGGCCCTGGTGGACGTGATCCATGCGGCGCTGGAGGAGGCCGGCCTGCCCGCCGACGCCGTGCTCTACGTGGACAACCCCGACCGGGCCCTGGTGACCGAGCTCCTGCGCCTGGACAAGTACGTGGACATGATCATCCCGCGCGGGGGCAACGCGCTGCACCAGCTCTGCCGCGAGCAGGCCACCATCCCCGTGATGACCGGCGGCATCGGCATCTGCCACCTGTACGTGGATGCCACCGCGGACCAGGCCAAGGCGGTAGAGATCATCCACAATGCCAAGACCCAGCGGCCTACCGTGTGCAACGCGCTGGACACCGTGCTGGTGCACCGGGACGTGGCCGCCGACTTCCTGCCCAAGATGGCCGCCCGCCTAGCCCCCGACGGCGTGGAGCTGCGCGCCGACCCCACCGCCTTCCTCATCCTCGAACGAACGCTTCATGCCTCCACGGACTCTTCACCGTTTACGGTTCACGGTTTACGGCTCACCCCCGCCGGCCCTGACGACTTCGACCAGGAGTGGTTGAGCCTCATCCTGGGGGTTAAGGTGGTGAGTGGGTTGGACGAGGCCATCGAGCACATCGCCCAGCACAGCACCGGCCACTCCGACGGCATCCTCACCGAGACCTACACCCACGCCCAGCGCTTCGTCAACGAGGTGGACTCGGCGGTGGTGTACGTCAACGCCAGCACCCGCTTCACCGACGGCGGCCAGCTCGGCCTCGGCGCGGAGGTGGCGGTGAGCACCCAGAAGCTCCACGCCCGTGGCCCCATGGGCCTGCAGGAGCTGACGACGTACAAGTGGGTGGTGTTGGGGGATGGACACGTGAGGGAGTAATGCGCCGTCACCCATAACGGGGCGGACGAGCGGGTATAGAGGCTCTAGCAGGCGAGTGCGATGGAAGGGCTGTCGCCCAATGGCGCTGAGATTTTGCCCTCTCCTGCTGTAGCCTGCGGAACAAGGCGACGGCCGCCAGAAGGCTCAATTCCTCTCGTTCAACACACGACCCGTTACGAGCTGCGCGCTACGTGTCCAACGCATCACTCGTTCCTCGTCCCGCATGAGACCCACTCTTTCCCCCTGGTTCAAGGTCGCCGCGGTGGCAGGCGCGGCCGTGCTGGCCTATGCCCGCTGGGTGGAGCGGTTGCGCATCGAGGTGCAACGCATGGTGGTAGCCGTGGATGCAGCGGGAGTGCCACCTCAGGGGCTGCGGGTGCTGCACCTCTCCGACCTGCACTTCACCGGCCGCGGGCTGATCGAGCGCTGGAAGATCGAGCGCACCGTGCGGCTGCTGGCCAACGAGCCGGTGGACCTGCTGCTGATCACCGGCGACCTGATCCACGACGACCACGGCATCCCCGCCGCCATGGAGCTGATCCGGCGCCTGCCGCGACCGCGGCTGGGCGCGTTCGCCTGCCTAGGCAACCACGACTACGCGGCCTATAGCTGGTTCGGGCCGGCGCGGGTGGCGTGGCGCGAGGCGGAGCCGGGCCGGCGGCTGCAGGCAGCCATTGCCCGCACCGTGGAGATGGCGCTGCGCATCGTCCGCAACGACCGCCTCTACCTCGGCCAGGAGCACAACGACGTGGAGCGGCTCAAGGCTGCGCTGGCCGGCCTGGACGTGACCGTGCTGCAGAACAGCAGCGCTGGCGTGCAGCAGGACGGCGCCCACCTGTGGCTGGCCGGCGTGGACGACCTGATGGAAGGCCGGCCGGACGTGGCGGCTGCCGTCAGGGACATGCCGCCAAACGGCAGCCTGCGGGTGCTGCTGGCGCACAACCCCGACCTGATGTTGGAGCCTCCCCTGCAGCAGGCGGACCTCGCCTTCAGCGGCCACGTGCACGGCGGCCAGGTGCTCATTCCTCTGTTGGGCGCACTGCACACCCAGGGCACCCACCTCTCGCGGCGGCGCACCTGGGGCTGGTTCCGATACGGCCGCGCGCAGACCTACGTCACCCGCGGCCTGGGGGAGGGGGTACGGCTGCGCTTCCGCTGTCGGCCGGAGGTAGCGCTGGTCCATGTGCTGCCGGCCGACGCCTCGGCAGCGCAGCGTCATAACGGCGCAAACCGGGCCGTGAAGTGACGGAGCACGGGAGCCTGCCAGACGATGCGCAGGCCGCGGATCTGATCCCGCCGGTTGGCGATGTACTCGATGGCCTCTGCTACATAGTCCATGTGGCTCTGGGTGTAGACGCGACGGGGGATGGTGAGGCGCACCAGGTCTAGCGGCACGGGCGCCTCCGGGCTGCCGTCGGCCGTGGGCCGGCCGAAGACCACCTGGCCGATCTCCACCGAGCGGATGCCCGCCTCCAGGTACATGGTCACCGCCAGCGCCTGGCCGGGGTATTGGGGGGGCGGGATGTGGGGCAGCATGGCGCGGGCGTCAATGTAGATGGCGTGGCCGCCCGGCGGCTGGACGATGGGCACGCCTGCGGCCAGCAGCTTCTCACCCACGTAGGCCGTGGCCCGCGTCCGATAGCGCAGGTAGTCCTCCTGCAGCACCTCCCGCAGCCCCACGGCGATGGCCTCCAGGTCGTAGCCCGCCAGGCCGCCGTAGGTGGGGAACCCCTCGGTGAGGATCAGTTGGTTCTTGCAGCGCTGGGGCAGGTCGCGGTAGCGCTCCCGATCGTAGGGGGGATCGTTGAGGGCCAAAAAGCCGCCGATGTTGGCCAGGCCGTCCTTCTTGGCGCTCATGGTGCAGCCGTCGGCGTAGCTGAACATCTCGCGTGCGATCTCGGCCGGCGACTTGTCCGCGTAGCCCGGCTCGCGGGTCTTAATGAACCAGGCGTTCTCGGCGAAGCGGCACGCGTCCAGGAAGAAGAGGATGCCGTGGCGGCGACAGACCTCGCTCACCGCGCGGATGTTGGCCATGCTTACCGGCTGGCCGCCGCCCGCGTTGTTGGTCACCGTCAGCATGACCAGAGGGATGCGGTCCGGCCCCACCTCGGCGATGGTGCGCTCCAGGGCCGCCACGTCCATGTTGCCCTTGAAGGGAAGGATCAGCGCCGGCTGATGCGCCTCCTCGATCACCAGGTCGCGCGCCTCGGCCTTGCGGTACTCCACGTTGGCGCGGGTGGTGTCGAAGTGGTTGTTGTTGGGCACCACGTCCCCCGGCTGGCAGAGCACGCCGAAGAGGATGCGCTCGGCCGCGCGGCCCTGGTGGGTGGGGATCACGTGCTGGAAGCCGGTGATAGAACGCACAGAGGCCTCGAAGCGGTAGAAGCTGCTGGCGCCGGCGTAGCTCTCGTCCCCGCGCATCATGCCGGCCCACTGCTCCGAGGACATGGCGCCCGTGCCGCTGTCGGTGAGCAGGTCAATCAGCACGTCCTCCGAGCGCAACAGGAAGAGGTTGTAGCCGGCCTCCTGCAGGGCCTGGCGGCGATGCTCGTAGGTGGTGAAGTGGATGGGCTCGACGGTCTTGATCCTGAATGGCTCGATGATGGTCTTGAACTGGTAGGGCATGGCGTCACCTCACGGTCGGGCGACGATGTCCAACAGGTCGCCCAGCACGGCGTAGCCGGTCTCGATGCGGCCCGCGCCGGGGCCGACCAGGGTTACCTCACCTAGCAGGTCGGTGGTGAAGGTGCAGGCGTTGATCGGCCCGCCCACGCCGGCCAGGGGATGGCTGAGAGGCAGGCGGGTGGGCTTGACGCTGGCGCGCACGGCGCCCCCCTCGCGCCAGACCCGGGCGATGAGCTTCCAGCGCTCGCCGGCCGCGCGAGCTGCGGCCACGTCCTCTTGGGTCAAGCCGCTAATGCCGGTGCGGTCCACGTCCGCCACCCGCAGGCTGCCGCCCATGACCACGTTGGCCAGGATCACCGCCTTGCCGGCCGCGTCCCAGCCCTCCACGTCGGCTGTGGGGTCCGCCTCGGCGTAGCCCAGGCGCTGCGCCTCGGCTAGGGCGTCGGCGTAGCTGTGGCCCTCCTCCATGCGGGTGAGGATGAAGTTGGTGGTGCCGTTGAGGATGCCCTTGATCTCCAGGATGTCGCAGCCGGCCAAGGCCTGGCGGGCCAGGCGGATGGTGGGGGTGCCGCTCATCACCGTGCCCTCGAAGCGGAACTGCACCCCGCGCGCAACGGCCAGGTCGGCCAGCTCGCGATAGGCCAGGGCCACCGGCCCTTTGTTGGTGAGCACGGCGTGCTTGCCCGCCTCGAAGGCGGCCCGGACGTGGCTGATGGCCGGCTGGCCGGTCTGCACGTCGGTCCAGCTCACTTCCACCACGGTGTGGGCGTTGCTGTGGCGGATGGTGGTCAGGCTGTCCCAACCCCGCTGTAGGCCGGGGACGGCGGGGTAGTCGTCCAGCCGACCGGTGCGGCGGACGGTGTTCAGCAGCGCGTTGAGGTCCAGGCCATTGGGGTGGTACAGGCTGCCCTTCAGCAGGTCGCTGACGGCCACCACATGGAACTGGACGCCGTAGCGCCCGGCTAGCTCGGCCTGTTTCGATTGCAAGATCTCCACGAGGCCCTGTCCGACGGTGCCGAAGCCGATCAGGGCGAGACGATGGACGCGAAGAGTGGTCATGGCAGTCTCCAGAGGTCAGAGGTCAGAAGGCAGAAGGCAGGGGTCAGAGATCAGAGGCCAGAGGGCAGAAGGCAGAGGGCGGCGCTGAGCAAGGCAGGCGACGGGACGAGTTAGGTTTAGGTCGTCTGTTCGTTGCTCCATTTGCTGTCCGGTTTTCCTCTTGCCGCGCGGCCGTCGGCGAGGGGCGGAAACGCCGTCAACAAAGGCCTGCGGCGTCGGAGATAAACGATCACGAGTTACCCGTCACGCACCGCTCCTTCGCATGGCCACCACCAGCGTGATGTCGTCCGACTGCTCCACGCCGCCGGCGAAACGGCTACATGCGGTCAGTACGGCCTCGGACACCTCGGCGGCGCTGGCGTAGCACCCCGCGCTGAGCACGCTGTACAGCCGCTCCTTGCCGAAGAACTCGCCCTGGGCGTTGCTGGCCTCGGTGATGCCGTCGGTGTAGAGGAGCAGGAAGTCGCCGGGCGCAAGCCGCAGCCGACGCTCCTCGAGGGCGATGTTCTCGAACGCGCCCAGCACGATCCCGCGCGCGTCCAGCTCTACCAGCCGGCGCCGGCCGTCGCGCCACACCACGGGTCGGTTGTGCCCCGCGTTGGCGTAGACCACCTGGCCGCTGGCCAGGTCCAGGATGGCGTAGACCGCACTGAGGAAGAGGTCGGTCTGGCTGTCCTTGAGGATCAGCTCGTTGGTGCGCACCAGGGCGGCTGCAGGGCTGCGGCCGCTGAAGGCGGTGCTGCGGATCAGCGAGCGGCTCATGGCCATGAAGAGGGCAGCCGGCACCCCCTTGTCGGCCACGTCGCCGATGACGATGCCCAGGCGCTGCGGAGTGCCGGGGAGCCAGAAGTAGTCGTAGAAGTCGCCGCCCACCTGCCGCGCCGCCTCGCAGTGGACCGCAAAGTCCCAGCCCGGCGCCTCGGGCGGCGAAGGTGGAAGCATCTGACGTTGGATCTGCTTGCCCAGGGCCAGCTCATGGCTGAGCCGCTGATGCTTCAGCTCCTCCTCCACCAGCCGGGAGCGCTCGATGGCGATGGCAGCCTGGTTGGCCATCAGCCGAAAGAAGCGCAGCTCGTCCTCGCTGAACAGCCGCGGCCGGCGGGCGTCTATCACCAGCGCGCCGATGGCCTGCCCCTCCACCAGCAAGGGCATCGCTGCGTGCCCACGGAACTCCTCGGCCCGCAGCCAGCCGGGCAGATAGGGCGCCAGGGGATCCTCGGCGATGTCTTCAGCCACGACCGGCAGCTGAGTGCGCATGGCCAGGCTGGCCGAGTTGTTCTCGTCGTCGGGGATGCGCCGTCGCCGCGCCACGGGGTCCATGCGCCAGCCGCTGGCCGCGGCGTAGGCCAACATGCCCGGCTCCTCGGCCGGCATCACCAGCGCACAGGCGTCCACCTGCAGCAAGCGGCGCACCTCTGCCACGAGGTAACTCATCAGGTCGGGCAGCCGCGGTCGGCTGAGCAGTTGGTTGGACAGCTCCAGGAGCGCCGCCTGCTCGCCGACGCGCTTCTCCTGGAGCATGTGGAAGAGGCGCCAGCGCTCCACCGCGATGCCCATCTGGCTGCCCACGTTGGTGAGCAGCGCCAGCGCCTCCGGGCTGAAGGCCTCCCAGCTCCGGGCGGCCACGTTGAGGATGCCCAGCACCTGGTCGCCGGAGCGCAGCGGCGCAGACGCGTGGACGGTCAACCCGCGACGGTCAACGTCGTCCCCGCTGGCCAGCCTGGAGCAGCGCACCTCGTTGTAGGCCGCCGCGAGCAGTCCCTTGTTGCACAGCTCCTGGCAGTCGCAGTCGCCCTTCCAGGCGGCAGCTCGGCGGAGGGCGAGGGCCGGCGGCAGGTTATGGTGCGCGGCCAACACGTACCCGCGGCCGGCCCACTGGCTCTTGGCCGTGGGATCTTTGAGGAAGATCCAGCCGGTCTCCAGGCCCATCAGCGCCACCAGTTTGGCCAGCGCGCTGCTGAGGGCTGAGGACAGGTCGCTGGCCCGGTTCAGCGCGTCGGCGATCTGGTTTAGAGTGATGAGGCTGGCGACCAGGTCACGTTCTGCGTCCATAGGACGGATTTTTTCCACCGGCAAAGCATACCGCAAGACTGGGCCAGCCTGCCGAGCCGGCCACGCCCGCAGCCCACGCTCAAGGCTGGCCCAGTCATTTGCTGCCTAGCGCAGCGCCACCGGCAGAAAGACGGTCTGGTCCAGCTGCAGCCACACCTCGCCGCCGCTCACCCGATTGAGCGTGGCGATGTAGAGCCGACCGTTGAAAACGGCCGACCCCTTGTCGAAGTAGTCGGCGAACCAGTTGGTGGGGTTGCCCCAGCCGCCGCTGACCACCTGGCGCCAGCTCGAGCCATCGTCAGACACCCACACCTGCGCACCGCTGACGAGATTGCTGACGACCAGGTAGAGGCGGTTCTGGAAGGCGAAGAGGCCGTAAGGCCGGCCGTTGACCACGTCGCCCAGCCCGCCTGTCACCACCGGCTGCCAGGTGGAGGAGGGCGCAAGGCGCCACACCTCGCCGCCCTGCACCACGTTGCGGATGCCAACGTAGAGCTGGCCCTGGAACTCGGCCAGGCCGCCGACAATGCTGTTGTTGGGGTTGCCCAGGCCGTCGGTGAACACCGCAGTCCAGGTCTGGCCGTCCGCGCTGCGCCACAGCTCGCCGCGGTAGAGGTTCGGCCCAAGCCGCCGGCCCAGGCCCAGGTAAAGCTGACCGTTGATCGCCTCCAGGACGACGTCTTGGGCGATCACGCCGCTGCTGAGGGCGGGGGTGCTCACCTGGCTCCACTCACCCACGTCGCCGGACGCGCTGCGCCAGATCTCCGGGCCGGTGCTGTTGTTCACGGTGACGGCGTAGATGTGGCCGCCGAAGGAGGCCAAGGCGTTGACGCCAACGTTGGCGGCGTTGCCGAAGCCGCCGGCCACCACCCGTTTCCACGTCACGCTGTCGGTGCGCCAGATCTCGCCGCCGGCGCCGTCGTCCCGGTCAAGGCCGACATACAGGTAGCCCTCGTGTACCTGCAGGTCGTAAAGCGACTCTGTGGCCGAGGAAACCGGGGGATGAAACGCGGTCCACGTTTTGCCGTCGGCCGTGCGCCACACCTGGACGGGGTGGCCGTCGGCGTTGCTCCAGGTGCCGGCGTAGAGCTGGCCGTTGAACACAGCTAGAGGGCCGAGGGCGTTGCGCGGGTCGCCGAAGCCGGGCGTGTTCACGCGCGCCCAGCCGACTACGCTGCCGGTCGCAGGCGCTGCTGCGGCCGGCAGGGCCAGAGCCATCACGGTCGCCAAGGCCGCCACCACGATCGCCTTCGTCTTCATAGATCACCTCCGGAAGGGCTTGAGACGGAGCGCGCACCGGTCTTCCTCAGTGCGCTCCGAGGGCGGATAAGATCTCCTGGCGCACCCAGGGGTCGGCCTCCGCATCTAAACGCTGTTCGAGCGCTCGGACGGCGTCGGCCGTGGCGATGCGGCCCAAGGCCCAGGCCGCATGACCCCGCACCAGCGTCTCGGCATCGTGGAGCGCCTCCCTCAGCCCAGGGACCGTCGAGGGGTCGGCCCAGTTGCCCAGCGCCACACACACGTTGCGCAGCAGCCCGCGGCGCTTGGCTCGCAGCACGGGTGACCGGCGGAAACGCTGACGGAAGCCTGCCTCGTCGAGCGCCAGCAGGTCCAGCAGCTTGGGCGCTACGCGGTCGGGATCAGGCTGGAAGGCCGCTAACCGCGGGGGCCGGGCATAGCGCCGATTCCATGGGCACACCGCTTGACACAGGTCGCAGCCGAACACCCAGTTGCCCATCAGCGGCCGCAGCTCTACGGGGATCGGCCCGCGCAGCTCGATGGTGAGGTAGCTGATACAGCGCCGGGCGTCCAGCACGTGGGGTGCAGGGAAGGCGCCGGTGGGACAGACCTGCAGGCAGCGGATACAGGCGCCGCAGGTGCTACGACGTCGGCGCCGGCTGGCGTCCACGTTATCGGCCGAGATACGGAGCCCCAGGTCAGTGTCGGCCGACTGCCGCCTCGGCGAGCCTGGCCAGGGCGCAGGAGCCAGCGCCTCCGGCACCAGCAGGCCGGCGATGAACAGCCACGAGCCTAGGTCAGGGTCAATCAAACAGGTGTTCTTGCCGATGAAGCCCAGGCCGGCCGCAGCCGCCCAGCTCCGCTCCAGCACGGGCGCTGTGTCCACAAACGCGTAGCCCAGGGTGGCGCGGCCGCTGGCGCCGCGCAGAACACCGTCTAGCTGAAACAGCAGTGGCTTGAGAACTTTGTGGTAGTCCAGCCCCCAAGCGTAGGCCGCGATCAACCCGCGGGAGGGGTCTCGAGCCAGGCTGGGAGGCAAGTCGAGAGGAGAGTAGCGAGCGCTCAGCAGGATCAGCGACTGGGCTTCCGGCAGCAGGCTGCGGGGATCGCTGCGCTCAGCGCTGCGCCGCGCCAGATAGGCCATCTCGCCGGCATAGCCGGCCGCCAGCCAGGCGCCGAAGCGCTCCTGGTCCGGGCTGGGGCCGACGGGCAGCACGCCCACGGCGTCAAAGCCCAGGTCGAGGGCGGCCTGTTGCACCAGCGCCGTGAGGGCCGCTGCGTCCATTTGAGCCTTTCACCGGACTTTGGACAGGGGCGAATGCGCCGGGAACTGAGCCTTGAGCCGGCCTACGCCACAGGATAGCTTCGCAGGGCATAAGCCTTGCACCAGGCAGACAAGGCCTGAGCCGACTAACGGTAGGCGATGGCGTTAGCCTCGAAGCTCGACTTCGGGGTTCCTTTTCCGCTGCCCTATGATGCCAGAGGGAGAGGGGATTGTCAAGGAGAAGACGAGGAATGGGCGGGGGCCACGCGCATGGGGGACGCACAAAGACTGGGCCAGTCTTGAAGACTGGCCCAGTCTGAGAAACCCGGCGTCGGGAAGCGATCAAGAAGCCTCAGGAGCCTCACGGCTGACAGGCTGCTGCTCGCCGACGAACAGCCGGCGCAGCTCCTCCAGGCGTTGGTTGGTGAGCTGCGCCTCCCGCTTGCGCTGGCGTAGGAGCGCCTTGAACCCCTGGGGCGTCACCACCGGGACCTCTGGGTTCTTCAGCTCCAGCTCGGCGCGCGGGT
The DNA here is from genome assembly GCA_025055015.1 of Caldilineales bacterium. Classification (GTDB taxonomy): domain Bacteria; phylum Chloroflexota; class Anaerolineae; order JAAEKA01; family JAAEKA01; genus JANWYQ01. The sequence goes on along the minus strand of JANWYQ010000155.1, from coordinate 9,240 downwards.
TGGTGAACATGACGATGGGCTGCACAGTAACCTGGAGATCGGGCATGTGCTCCGCCAGAAGCTGCTGCACGCGTTGGGCGTCCTGCTTGGCGTCAGCCGTGGGGTTGCCGATGCCCTCGTTGCTGAAGGCCAGGAACAGGCGCGCCAGCGAGAATGGCTGGGTCCACTTGTCGCCGATGTTGGTGGCCTTTCCGGCCTGCTCCCGCAGCGCAATGGTGTAGATGCCGCTGGGGCCTACGAAAACGTAGGGCGCGGGCAGGACCCAGGCGTAGAGCTGATAGCGGTCGTCGAAGCCCTTGAGCTGTTGGGCCAGCCGCTCGTCGGGCCGAGGGCTGCGGCCGAAGCGGCGCATGTTGTAGCCGCCCAGGTTGGCCGCGATGAACCCCAAGATCAGACAGGCAAAGGAGCCCAGGATCATCCAGCGGTAGTTCGCGTTGGCCGGTCCCGTCAAGCGGAACTCCGCCTCGTCGCTGAACACCGGCCGCATCACCCGATCCAAGAAGGCCGCATAGGTTGCGGTGCGCGAGTCGGGGCCAAAGCGCTTGATCGGCGTCGCCGGCCAGCCTGCCTCCACCTCGGACCAGCGGTACTGCAGGTTGGAGAAGACCTGCGCCAGCTGCGCCTTGGTCAGGCCGGCCTCAGGGAACCAGGTGCTCAAGGGGCTGACCACCACCGCCACCGTCACGTCGTCGCCGGCCAGGGGGTAGCTGCGGTCGGCGACGGTCTCCGCAGTGGGCAGGATCCCATCCACAGGCACCAGCCGCACCTGGTCGGCGATGGCCGACACCAGGTTGTAGTCCCAGAAGGCAATGGCAGAGCGGTCGCGGGCCACACCGCGCACGAGGGCGTCGTTGTTGTTGGCCACCCGCAGGACGCCGGGGTCGGCGCGCAGGCTGAGGAACATGCCGATGGCCAGAATGCCGAGACCGGCCCAGCTGAAGATCTTGGCCAGCTTGGCTCGGCGTCGTACAAAGGGCTCGTTGACGTAGGTGCGCATTGATGGACTAGGGGCGATATTTGCCCAGGATCAGGCTGGCGTTTTGTCCACCCAGGCCGAAGGAGTTGGAGAGGGTCACGTTGACCTCCTGCTGCCGGGCCACGTTGGGCACGTAGTCCAGGTCGCACTCCGGGTCCGGGTGCTCGTAGTTGATGGTTGGGTGTATGATACCCGTATGGATGCTAAAAACGCAAGCCAGCGCCTCGGCCGCACCGGCCCCGCCGAACAGGTGGCCGATCATGGACTTGGTGGAGCTGATCGGGATCTGGTAGGCGCGCGGGCCGAAGACCTCCTTGATAGCATGGGTCTCGTGGGCGTCGCCCAGCGGCGTGCCCGCGGCATGCGCGTTGATGTAATCTACGTCGTCGGGGGTGAGGCCGGCGTCGGCCAGGGCGGTGCGCATGGCCAGGGCCGCCCCACGGCCGGTGGGGTCAGGCTGGGCGATGTGGTAGGCGTCGGCGGTCTCGCTCCAGCCCAGCACCTCGGCGTAGATGCGAGCCCCGCGGCGCAGCGCGTGGTCCAGCCCCTCCAGCACGAAGACGGCCGTGCCCTCGCTGATGACAAAGCCATCGCGCTGGGCGTCAAAGGGACGGCTGGCCCGCTCCGGCTCGTCGTTGCGGGTGGTGATGGCGCGCATGGCCTCGAAGCCGGCGAAGAACAGGTCGTTGATCATGGCCTCCACGCCACCCGCGAACATCACGTCTACCAGCCCACGGCGGATGGACTCGGCCGCATGGCCGATGGCCTGGGTGCCGGCGGCGCAGGCCGTGACCACCGTGTTGAGGGGACCCCGCAGGCCGAAGGTGTTGCTGATGTGGAAGGCGGGCATGTTGGCCAGGCCGTTGATGGTTTCCAGCGGCCGGCTGCGCATACGGCCATCGCCGGAGGTCAGCGACTGCCGGATCATGGCGCCGAAGAGGTCCAGGCCGCCAACGCCCGTGCCCATCACCACCCCTGCCCGCTCGCTGTCCAAGCGGTCGGGCGAGAGTCCGGCGTCCTCCAGGGCCTCCCACGCCGCCACTACGGCCAGCTGCGAGCAGCGGGCCATGCGCTTGGCCTCCTTGTGGGCGATGCGGATCGTAGGGTCGAAGTTCTTGACCTCGCCGGCAATGCGGCTGGCGAAGGGGGTCGCGTCGAACTGGGTGACCGCAGCGATGCCTGAGCGGCCGGCAGCCAGGGCCTCCCAGGTGGCCGGGGCCGTGTTGCCCACCGGCGTGATGGCGCCGAGGCCGGTGATGACTACCCGGCGCCGCTTGGGGCGCTCCGGCGCCAACAGCGACTTCAACGCGGCCAACAGGAGATCGTCGCTAGGGAATTCAGCCTCAGCGGAGGCGCGGCCGTTCAGCGCTTGCAGCTCCTCCATGAGCGCGTGGCGGATACCGATGGGTAATCGTTCGAGGGTTTGGCGAAGCGTTGTCATAGGGGGTTCCAGGCGGTAAGAAGGATAAGCTTGCGCAGCGCGCAAGGAGACAGGTCAACAGCGGGGCGTCAACCGGCCGTGTCATGGCCCAAAGACGACGCCACCTCACTCCTCCGCTCCGACGTCCAGCATGGCCGGCCGCTGGGCCAAGCCCTGGCGGATCTTGCCGACGACGTCGGCGGCCACCGCGTCGCGCGCCGCGCGGATGGTGCTGCGCACGGCGCGGGCGTTGGACCGGCCGTGGCCGATGACACACACGTGGTTGAGGCCGAGCAACACGGCGCCGCCGTACTCAGCGTAGTCCAGCCGGGCGCCCACGGCTCGCAGGGCAGGCCGCGCCAGGGCTGCGCCCACCGTAGCCAGCTTGCGACTGGTGATCTCGGCGCGCAGGGTGTCCGCAATCAGCTTCGCCACGCCCTCCGCCAGCTTGATCATCACGTTGCCGGTGAAGCCGTCGGTGACCACCACATCGGCCAGTCCGGCGGGCAGGTCCTTGCCCTCCACGTTGCCGACGAAGTTAAGGCCGGGGGTGGCCTTGATCAGGTTGTAGGCCTCGCGGACAGCCTCGTTGCCCTTGCCCTCCTCCTCGCCGATGGAGACAAGGCCCACGCGCGGGTTGGCCAGGCCCATCACGTTCTCGGCGTAGATGGCGCCCATGACGGCGAACTGCTGCAGGTAAACGGGTCGCCAGTCGGTGTTGGCCCCCACGTCTAGAAGCAGGCAAGCGCCTTGGCGAGTTGGGAAGGGGGTAGCCAGGGCCGGCCGATAGATGCGCCGTTGGCCGTCGAGCTTGATGCGACCCAGCTTGAAAAGCGCGATGGCCATGGCTGCGCCGGTGTTGCCGATGGTGGCAAAGGCATCAGCCTGCCCGTTGCGTACTAGGTCCATGCCCACGTGCATCGCGGAGTTGGGCTTGCTGCGCACCACCTCGCTGGGCTTGTCGTGCATGTCCACCACCTGATCGGCGTGGACGACGGTCAAGTCCAGCCCGGCCGTGTCGTGCTTTGCCAGCTCACGGCGCACCACCTCCTCTTGCCCAACGAGAGCGATCGCCAAGTTGAACTCGCGGGCTGCCTGCACGGCGCCGGCCACGGTCACCTCGGGCGCATAGTCGCCGCCCATTACATCCAGGGCTATTTTCATGGGAGGAACCTTGCTATGATGGTAACAACGGGTGTCTATGGACACCCGTTGACCGTGGTTGTTATCCTTTGTAACACAGGAATATAATGGTGGTTGCGCTTAACAGCATGAACCCTCTTGCCGGGCTGTTAACCCGCAAGAGGGCGTCCACGGCCTATGAGTATGCACGCGTTGTCACCCTCTGTCAAAAGCAGCCTTGGGACGTGGGCATGAAACCAAGCGGGTGGCCGCTCGTATCACCTCGTGGACGCCTCGCAAGCACCGCGGCGGGCGAGGCGCTACCTAAGACGACAGGAGGTTCCGTGTATGGACAAGCGACTGTATCGCTCGCGCACCGAGCGCGTGGTGGCCGGCGTGTGCGGTGGCCTGGGCGCCTACTTCGGGGTAGACCCGGTGCTGATCCGGGTGCTGGCGGTGATCCTGGGCTTCATCTCCTTCGGCACGGCAATACTGTTGTACGTGGCGCTCGCCTTCCTGATACCGCTGGAGCCGGAGACGTCGGGTGGCGCTGCGACCACCGGCGACGGAGGCGGGAGCGGCGGCGCCGCGGCTTGACGAGGCTGCATGGACAAGTGCAGCACTGAGCGGCGGCCGTTGGTCGCCGCTCAGCTTTGTGTGTGTCCTGAAAATCGCCCGGCTCGGCCGGCGGACGACGACTTTTACTCCTTCGCCGTTGCGCCCTCGGGCATGGATGAGTGGTCAGTCCTGTCGGAGACAACCGTGACCGCTTCCTTTGACCTGGACACCATCCGCGCAGCGATACCGGCTCTGGCGCGGTGCGTCTACCTGAACACCGGCACCTTTGGCCCGCTGCCCACCGCAGTGGCGAACGAAATTCGTCGCGTGTACGACCGCATCGAGCAGCAGGGCACTTTTGCTCCTCCCGTCTTCTATGAGCTGGAGGTGGCAGGCTTCGAGGCGGTGCGGCGGCAGGTAGCTGCCCTGCTCCACGCCGACCCGGCCGAGATCGCTCTCACCCGCAACGTCACCGACGGCATCAACATCGTGCTGCACGGGCTGGACTGGCGGCCCGGCGACCAAGTGATCCTGACGGACCACGAACACCCCAGCGGCACGGTGCCCTGGCTGGCCTTGGCCGAACGGGCCGGGGTTGAGCTGCGTTGGCTGGAGCTGACGAACGACCCCGACGCCATTGTGGAGCGCTTCGAGGCGCTGCTCGGCCCGCGTGTCCGCCTGGCGCAGCTGAGCCACGTTTCCTGCCTAACCGGCCTGCGGCTGCCGGTGGAGCGACTGTGTCGGCTGGCTCAGGAGGCCGGCGTGCTAACCCTGGTGGACGGCGCGCACGCCGAGGGGCAGTTCGCCGTGGACGTGTCGGCGCTGGGGTGCGACTTCTACGCGGCGTGCGGCCACAAGTGGCTGCTAGGCCCGCAGGGGGTGGGGATGCTGTACGTGCGTCGGGAGCACGTGGAGCGGCTGCGGCCGGCGTGGCTGGGCTGGGACGTGCACCAGACCTTCGACCGAGCAGCGCGCGCCTACACCCTGCCGCCCACGGCTGCGCGCTTCGAGCAGAGCACCCGCGCCTGGCCGCTGTACCTGGCCTTCGGCAAGGCCATCGAGTTCGTGCAAGGGGTGGGTTGGGAGGCGATCGAGGCGCGGGTGCGCGACCTGCGACGGCGGTTCGTTGCCGGGCTGAGCGCCGTGGGGGAGGTCGAGCTGCTCAGCCCGACCGAAAGCAGCCTGGGCACAGGGTTGGTGACGGTGCGCGTGGCCGGCTGGCCGTGCGAGGCGCTGCAAGCCCGGCTGTGGGAGCGGCATCGCATCGTCACCAACGTGATCCGCGAGTTCAACGCGCTGCGCTTCTCGCTGGCGTTCTTCACGTCGGAGGAGGACCTGGCCGCCGCGCTGCAGGCTCTGGCCGAGGCCGTGCGCCCCTGACCACCGATCACCGATTGGGCTGCCTGACAGGCCGTCAGACGGCTCAGTCACCGTTCACCGTTCACCGTTTACCGTCCCCCACCCTCAAGCCAAGCAGTTGCCTATCCCCTTTCTTCCGTGTAAAATGGAACCGGCTACGGTAGCCTCCCAGTAGCATCCATCCCCCGCCCGTTGATCCAGCCCCTATGACCCCGACCGACCTGTACAGCTCCATCGTCCGCCGCATCGCCGACCTGGGCGAGGACAGCCTGTTGCTCCTGTCGCAGTACATCTCCTTCTTGAAATGGCAGGAGGAGCAGTGGCGCGAGTGGCCGGAGGACGCTCCCCCGACAGACGAGCCGGCGGACGCTCAAGGTCCACCTGCCGCCGCGTCCCGCCCTCCTGCGCACGCCCGCTGGGTGTACGACTTCATCGAGCACATCCGCGAGGCCACGGTGACGGCCACCAAGTCGCCTGCCGGCATGGAAGTGCGCGTTGGAGCGGCCATGTGCGGCCTGGAGCAGCGGCTGGCCATCTGGCAACACCCGCCGGTGGCCGGCGCGTCGGTGGTGCAGTACCAGCTCACGGTGCCGCCCGACGCCGGTCGGCTTCGGCTGCGCACTAAGATCGGCATCCGCAACGGCTCGTTGATCGGCGAGACGCCGGACAACTACGTCGCTTTCCGTTTTTACGTCAACGGCGTGCGGCTGTGGAGCGCTACCAAGAACACCACCACGTGGGAGGATGTCACGGTGGAGCTGCCCAGCGTGGCCGGCGAGTTCATCACCGTGCAGTTCGTCACGGACGGGCTGGGCGACTCGCGCTGGAACTGGGCGGTGTGGGGCACACCGCTGTTGATCGGCGAGTAACAGAACGTTGAGGGTGCGCTCTATGGCAGAGTTCGAGTTCGGCGGCGAGATCGTGTGGCGGCCCACGCCGGAGTACGTGGAGGGCAGCCACTTGCAGCGCTTCATGCAACAACACGGCATCGGCGACTGGCACGAGCTGCACCGGCGCTCGGTGGCCGACGTGGCCTGGTTCACCGAGGCCATGCTCCGCTACCTGGATATCCAGTTCTACCAGCCCTACACGCAGATCTTGGACCTCTCCCGGGGCAAGCCGTGGGCCCGCTGGTGCGTCGGCGGCCGGATGAACATCGTCCACAACTGTTTGGACAAGTGGCTGGACACCCCCGTAGCCGACGCCGTGGCCTTGCGCTACGAGGGCGAGGAGGGCGACGTGCGCACCCTGACCTACCGGGAGCTACACGCCGAGGTGAGCTGGGTGGCCGCTGGCCTGCGTCGCCTGGGCCTGGGCAAAGGGGACGTCATCGGCCTTTACATGCCTATGATCCCAGAGATTGCCATCGCTCTGCTGGCCATCGCCAAGATCGGTGGAGTGATCCTGCCCCTCTTCTCCGGCTACGGCGCCGGCGCTATCGCCACCCGTCTGGCCGACGCAGACGCGCGCGCCCTGTTCACCGTGGACGCTGCACCGCGACGCGGCCGCGCTGTGGCCATGAAACCTATTGCGGACGAGGCCGTAGCCCAGGTGCCCAGCCTCAAGCACATGATCGTGGTGCGCCGCACCGGGCAAGAGGTGCCGTGGACCAGGGGCCGCGACCTGTGGTGGGACGACCTGCTCCTGCCCCATCGCTCCACCCCGCCGAGGCTGTACCCGACAGAGCGCACCGGGGCCGAGGACCTGCTGATGATCCTCTACACCTCCGGCACCACCGGCCGGCCCAAGGGCGCCGTGCACACCCACTGCGGCTTTCCCCTCAAAGCGGCCATGGACATGGCCCTGGGGCTGGACCTGCGCCGGGAGGACCTACTCTACTGGATGACCGACATGGGCTGGATGATGGGGCCGTGGGAGGTTTTCGGCACGCTGATCCTGGGCAGCAGCATGATGTTCTACGACGGCGCGCCCGACTATCCCGACGTGGACCGCGTCTGGAGCCTGGTGGAGCGGCATCGCATCACCGCGCTGGGGGTGTCGCCCACCCTGATCCGCTCCCTGATGCAGCACGGCGAGGAGCCGGTGCGCCGCCACGACCTCTCCAGCCTGCGCCTGCTGGCCAGCACGGGCGAGCCGTGGAACCCCAAGCCGTGGATGTGGCTGTTCGAGACCGTGGGCGGCCGGCGCTGCCCCATCATCAACTACTCCGGCGGCACCGAGATCTCCGGCGGCATCGTCATGGGCAACGTGATGCTGCCGCTGAAGCCATGCGCGTTCTCCGGCCCCAACGTGGGCATGGCGGCAGACGTGTTGGACGAGAACGGCCGCTCGGTGCGCGGGCAGGTGGGCGAGCTGGTGGTACGGGAGCCGTGGATCGGCATGACCCGCGGCTTCTGGCGCGACCCGCAGCGCTACATCGAGACCTACTGGAGCCGCTGGCCCGACGTGTGGGTGCACGGCGACTGGGCTGCGGTGGACGAGGACGGGCTGTGGTACATCCTGGGCCGCTCCGACGACACCATCAAGATCGCCGGCAAACGGCTGGGCCCGGCTGAGGTGGAGACGGTGCTGGTGCAGCACCCCGCCGTGGCGGAGGCCGGCGCGATCGGCGTGCCCGACGAGCTGAAGGGACAGGCGCTGGTGGTCTTCTGCGTGCTGGCCCCAGGCTATGCCGCCACCGACGGGCTGGCCGAGGAGCTGCGCAGCTTAGTGGCGGAGGAGATGGGCAAGCCCATGAGCCCTAAGGCGGTCTACTTCGTGCCGGACCTGCCCAAGACCCGCAACGCCAAGATCATGCGCCGGGTGCTCCGCGCTGCCTACCTAGGCGAGCCGGCCGGCGACCTCAGCGCGCTGGTGAACCCCGAGGTGGTGGACCAGATCCGCGCTTTGCGGAGCAGCCAGCCGTGAGCGAGCCAGCTCTCAACGTCCACGATCGGTTCTTCAAACAGGTCTTCGCTGAGCAAGCGGTGGCGGCCGACTTTCTGCGCAACTATCTGCCGGCCGAGGTCGTGGGCCTGCTGGACTTGACCAGCTTAGAGCTGGCCAAGGAGTCCTTCGTAGACGCCGAGCTGCGAGCACAGTTCTCCGACCTGCTATATCTCGTCAAGCGCACCGACGGCCAGCCCGCATTTGTCTACGTGCTGTTCGAGCACAAGAGCTACGCCGATCCGTTAACCTCCCTGCAGCTGCTCCGCTACATGGGGCAGATTTGGGACCTGGGCGTCCGCCAGAAGAGTCGGTTTGTGCCGATCATTCCGATCGTGGTCTACCACGGCCGAGCGCCTTGGCGGTTGCCACGCAACTTCTCGGCCCTCTTTGACCTGCCGCCGCCGCTGGCCGAGTTCTGCCCCGACTTTCGCTACTGGTTGGTGGACCTCTCGGCGATGGAGGACGCCGACATCAAGGGGATGGTGCTTTCGAGGGTCGTCTTGCTCACTTTGAAGCACATCCTGCAGGACGACCTCGACCTCGCCTTGCGCAGCATGGTTCCTTTGTTGGTCGAGCTAGCGGCTCAATCCACAGGTTTGCAGTTCTTGGAAACTCTGCTACGATATCTGTCGCAAGGTACCGATAGGTTGGGAGAAACCACGTTGCAAGAGGTTACGGACGAGATCGCAACCCAAGGAGGTGTCACGATGCCTACACTGGCAGAGATCTGGACGGAGCGTGGATATCAGCGCGGCCTCCAGCAGGGCCTCCAGCAGGGCCTGCATGAAGGTACACAGCAGGGCGTCTTGGCCGGCATCGAGGTAGCTCTGGATCTAAAGTTCGGCACGGAGGGCCTGCGCCTGTTGCCTGAGATCCGCAAGATCGAGGACTTGGACGTCCTGAGCGCTGTCCTGAG
>JANWYQ010000145.1 GCA_025055015.1 Caldilineales bacterium | reverse complement strand
TGGCCGCCGGAGAACTCGTGGGGATAGCGGTTGACGAAGTAGGGGTTGAGGCCGACCACCCGCAGCAGCTCCTGCACCCGCTCGCGGATCTCCTGCTTGTTGCCCAGGCCGTGCACCTCCAGGGGTTCCCCCACGATGGCGCCCACGGTCATGCGCGGGTTCAGCGAGGCGTATGGGTCCTGGAAGATCATCTGCATGCGGCGGCGCTGTTGGCGCAGCGCCTCCCCCTTCATGGCCACCAGGTCCTTGTCCTCGAAGTAGACGTGGCCGGCGGTGGGGCGATAGAGCTGCAGGATGGCGCGGCCCGTGGTGGACTTGCCGCAGCCCGACTCGCCCACTAGGCCGAGGGTCTCGCCCTTGTAGACATAAAAATCTACCCCGTCCACGGCCTTCACGTAGCCCACCGTGCGCTGCAGAACGCCGGCCGTGATGGGGAACCACATCTTCAGGCCTTCCACGCGGATCAGCTTCTGGCGGCCGTTGCCGTTAGTCCTCGCGTCGCTCATGCCTTCACCCCGTTCACATCAACCCAACAGGCCACCTTGTGCCCGCGGCCCACGGTCTCCAGCGGCGGGTTCTCCGCCTTGCAGCGCTCGATGCGATAGGCGCAGCGAGCGTAGAAGGGACAGCCGGGCGGCAGGTCAATCAGGTCGGGCGGCAGCCCCTCGATGGAGCGCAGGCGCTCCGGCCGCTCCTCGTCCAGCCGGGGCAGGGAGCCCAGCAGGCCGATGGTGTAGGGGTGCCGCGGGTTGGCGTAGAGCTCCTTGACCGGCGCCTCCTCCACGATGAAGCCGGCGTACATCACGATCACCCGGTCCGCCAGCCCGGCCACCACGCCCAGGTCGTGGGTGATCCAGATCATGGCCATGCCGATCTCCCGCTTCAGCTTCTTCACCAGGTCCACAATCTGGGCCTGGATGGTCACGTCCAGCGCCGTGGTGGGCTCGTCGGCGATCAGAAGCTGCGGGTTGCAGGAGAGCCCCATGGCGATCATGACGCGCTGGCGCATGCCGCCGGAGAACTGGTGGGGGTAGTCGTTGATGCGGTGCTCGGCGCCGGGGATGCCCACCAGCTTCAGCAGCTCGATGGCCCGCTCGCGGGCCTGCTGCTTGGTCATGCCCAGGTGCAGCTCCAGCGCCTCGGTGATCTGACGGCCGATGGTCAGCACCGGGTTGAGGGAGGTCATGGGGTCCTGGAAGATCATGGCGATGCGGTTGCCGCGCACCTGGCGGATCTCCTCGTCGCTGAGCTTCAGCAGGTCGCGGCCCTCGAACCACACCTCTCCGCCCACCACCTTGCCGGGCGGAGAGGGAATGAGGCGGATCAGCGACATGACGCCCACGCTCTTGCCACAGCCGCTCTCGCCCACGATGCCCAAGGTCTCTCCCTCGTCCACCGTGTAGGAGATGCCGTTCACCGCATGCACCACGCCGTCCTGGGTGAAGAACTGGGTGCGCAAGTCCTTGACTTCCAACAAAGCTCCCATCCAGACCTCCGAGGCTACCAGATTAATTACAGGGCAAGCATCACAGGAAAAAGCGCTGCTGCGGCCGCTCCTGTAGTCAACCCGTGCTCAGGTCGTTCGCCAGGCTGACGCACGGGGGAGCAAGCCGCAAGCTCTTGGCCGCCTCACTCAGGCTGCAGGCGCTCTTCGGGGTTGACCTCCGGCAGGGCAGGAGCACGGCCGGCCGCAGGCGGGGAGGACGGAATCACCGCCACGTCTCGCAAGGAGACCAGGTCGTCGCGGCTGTCCAGGGCGGCCAGCCGCGGCGCGTGCGCCGCCGGCCGCTGCGGCGCAGGGTGCGCCGGCAAGCGGTTGACGCCTCCGGACCCGCCCGGCCGGGCTCCCTGCAGGTCGTCCCAGGACTGGGCGGAGGGCCTGACCGCCCCGGCAGGGCTGACCAGGCTGCGGTCCACCGCCAGGGCGCGACGTTGCAGCGCGTGCAAGGGGTAGGTCGAGTCCCACGAGCGCAGGCCGGCGCCAAGGAGCAACAGCAGGCAGAGGGCGGCCAGGCTCTGGACCAGGGGTGCGAAGGGGCTGGCAGAGACCACGGGCCGCCTCGGCCGCCGCGCCGGGCCTCCCGCAATCTGACGCCGCAAGCGAGGCCAAACGTGAGGCGGCGGCTGAACCGAGCCCAGGCTGCGCTGCAACGCCCGGCGTATGGTCCGATCGAGCAGCTCGTCCTCGGCTTCAGGCGGGAGATCGTGCCAATCCATAGAGGCTCTCGGGCTCGCTCGGGCGATCGCCTAGCAGCTCGGCGCGCAGCTTCTGCCGCGCGTAGTACAGCCGCGACTTGACGGTGCCCACCGGGCAGTCGAGGATGTAGGCGATCTCTTCCAGGCTGAACTCGCTCAGGTAGAACAGCACTACCACCAGCCGATGCTCCAGGCTGAGGTGGCTCAAGGCCACATGGAGGCGCTGGCTCAGGTCAGCGCGCTCGACCACCCCCTCAAAGGATGGGGTCGAGCGGTCGGCTCGTCCCTGCCAGAGCGTCCTGAGCAGGTATTGGGTCCGACGGCGGCGGGCGACGAAGTTGTAGGCCAGGTTGACGGCCACGCGATGCAGCCAGGGGGAGAGGGGCTGGTAACCGTCCAGGCGGTCCACATGCGCGTGAAGGCGCAAGAAGCACTCCTGCAGGATGTCCTCGGCCGCAGCGGGATCGCCGGTGATGGCCAGCGCCGCTCGAAACACCGGCGCCTTGTACTTCTCGTACAGGGCCTCGAAGGCCCGGCCGTCGCCGGCTCGCACCTGTTCGATGAGGTGGCCGTCGTCGCTCGCTGTCATGGCGCGCCTTTGTTTCCTACACCGCTTGCAGCGTCAAAAGGTTCGATCGTCCTGGCTTTCGGCTAGGCGCTGGAGGAGCTCCAGGTACTGGCGGCCCACCCGTGCTCGGCGGTAGCGGGCCTCGGCCAGCGCACGGCCGCGCTGGCCCATAGCAGCGCCGCTGTCCGGCCGGCGCAGCACCTCGGCGATGGCTGCGGCCAGGGCCGGCGGGTCGCCGGGCGGCACCACCAGCCCACTGCCGCCGTGCTCCACGATCTCCCGCACGCCGCCCACGTCGGTGGCCACCACCGGCCGCCGGGCGGCCATGGCCTCCATCAGCACCGCCGGCGACGTCTCCTGGCGGCTGCTGAGCACGGTGAGCGCGCTGGCGGCGTAGGCTTGGGCCAGGGCCGGCTGGTCCAGGGAGCCCAGGAAGCACACCCGCTCGGCCAGGCCGTAGTCGGCGATGGTGCGCCGCAGCCGCGCGCCGAAGCCGGTCTCGCTCACCCGGCCGGCGATGCGCAGCTCCAGGTCGGCCAGGTCGGGCTCGCCCACCAGCAGGCGCAGCGCCGCCAGCAGGGTCATGGGGTCCTTGCGCTCGTTCATGCCGCCCACCAGCAGCAGGGTGCGCGGGTCGGGGGAGCGCTCTGGCGCCGCAAAGAACACATCGCCGATGGGCACGTCAATGCGGTGGAACTGGGCCTTGGTGCGGCCCCGGTACTGCGCCACCACGTAGTCGGCGATGGCCACGATGTGCCGCACCCGGCGGGCCAGCAGCTCGTCCTGCCACACGGTGACGGCCAGGTCCAGGCGGTTGCGCAGCGTGCGGAAGGCCCAGAACTCCCGCCGCGGGATGCCGTGGATGGTGACCGCAGTGGGAAAGCCGCTGCGCAGCGCGGCCAGGCCGTACTCCGACTCGTGCGCAGTGACGGCGTCAGGCCGGATCTCGGCCAGGGCCGCGGCCAGGGCCGGCACCGCAGCCAGCCGCCGCACGGGATAGCGCCGGCTGCGCGGGATTTCCACCGTGTGCACCGTCAGGGGCGGGCAGCCGGTCGTCGCCAGCCGGGCCGGGCCCGACCCGGCCACGGCCACGTAGCGCACCACGTGCACCTCGGCGCCCGCTGCCGTCAGCCCCGCAGCCAGGTTGCGGCCCACGGCCCACACGCCGCCGGCCGGCGCGGTCTCGTCGTCCGGATAGTGACAGAGCAGGGCGACGCGCATGGCTCAGGCCGCCAGTTGCCGGTAGACCTCGCGGGTGCGGGCGGCCACCGCGTCGGCCTGGAAGCGCCGCCGGGCGATCTCGCGGCCGGCCGCCGCCAGGCGACGGCGCAGCGCCTCGTCCTGCAGCACCTGGCGCAGGGCCTCGGCCATCCCCGCCACATCGTCCGGCTGCACCAGCAGCCCCGCTTGGCCATGGCCCAGCATGTCCGCCACGCCGCCCACGTCGCTGGCCACCACCGCCTTGCCGGCCGCCATGGCCTGCTCCACCGCGATGGGCGCCGTCTCCTGCCACGACACCAAGGCCACAGCGCTGCAGCGGCTATACTCCGCCTGCACGGCTGCCTCGTCCAGCCAGCCCAAAAACTCCACGGCGTCGGCGACGCCCAGCTCCGTTGCCAGCCGACGACACTGGGCCACGTAGTCGGGCGCCGAGTGGGTCTCGCCGGCCAGCCGCAGCCGGGCGTGGGGCACAGCCTGCCGTGCCAGGGCAAAGGCGCGGATCAGGTTCAGGATGTTCTTACGGGGCATGACCCGCGCCGCGCACAGCACCGTGCCGGGCTCCTCGCGGTTGGGCAGGCAGAAGTACTCGTCGGCCACCGGGTTGTCAATCGGGTGCATCACCGCCTGAGTGAGGGGGCGGTACACCTGCTCGACATAAGGGCTAATCGCGATGATGTGCTGCGCCTTGGCCAGCAGCCAGCGTTCGTACCACAGGTCGTAGGCCCAGCTTACCCGCTCGCGCCAGCTCAGGCCGTGCTGCGCAAAGACCTCGGCCTCGCGGCGGATAACGCCGTGCAAGGTGATCACCGCCGGCCGGCCGCTGTGCAGCGCCGCGTCGGCGAAGAGGCCCGAGCCGTGCCCGTGGACCACGTCGGGCTGAATGCGGTCCACGGCCCGGCGCACTGCCCGCGGGTTGACCCGCAGCAGGGTCCAGCGGGGAACAGGCCGCAGCCGCAGGCCGTGGAGGGTGAGGCCGTCCCGGCGCTCCACGAAGTCCTCGGCCACCCGGCTGTCGCAGATCACCATGTGCAGGTCCACGTCGCCCTGGCGCAGCAGGCCGCGGACTAGCTGAACGATGACCGCTTCGGGCCCGCCGGCGATGCGGTTGGGCTCCAGCGGGTACCAGCCCAGCATGGCGACGCGCAGGGACATGGACTAGGCCAGGAGGCGTCGGTAGAAGGCCTGGACGGCGGCCACGTGGGCATCCACGGTGTAGCGCTGGGCGACGGTGCGCCGAGCGGCCTGGGCCAGCCGCCGGGCGGTTGCAGGGTCGGTGAGCACCCGCAGCAGCGCGTCGGCCAGCGCGCCGGCATCCCCGGGCGGGGTCAGGAGGCCGTCCACGCCGGAGGTGACGATCTCGGCGGCGCCGCCGGCCGCGCTGGCCACCACCGGCCGGCCGGCCGCCATGCCCTCGATGATCACCCGGCCGAAGGGCTCCGGCTCCACGGAGCAGTGGGCCACGGCGTCCACGGCGGCCATCAGCCGAGGCACGTCGTCCCGATGGCCCAACAGGCGCACGCGATCGGTCAGCCCGTGGGTTGCCAGGGCTGTTTGCACCTGCTGCAGGTAGGCTGCGCCGCTCTCTCCCTCGGCCCCGCCGACGATCCAGCCGCGCGCGGTGGGAAGCTGCGCCGCCACGCGCGCCATGGCCTCCACGAACACCGTCTGTCCCTTCCAGGGCGCAATGCGGCCGAACATGCCCACCAACGGCGCATCCGGCGGCACGCCCAGCTCCTGTCGCACCCGGCCGCAGTCCACCGGCCGGCTGAACTCGGCCAGGTCCACGGCGTTGGGGATCACCTGGTGCAGCGGCGGACGGGGGAGGGCGGCGAGCTGGGCGTTGGCCACGGCTTGGGAGTTGAAGATCAAACCGACCAGGCCCGGCGCCAGAAGGTGAGCGTCGAGGCGGGAGGGCAGCAGGAAGGAGCGCACGTGGGCCAGGGCGGGGGTGCGGGTGAGACGACAGGCCAGAAGCGCCGGCCGTACCAGGGGCAGGGCGTCGTTGAGGTGCACGAGGTCGGGCCGGGTGCGGCGGATCACCTTGACCATGGACCAGGCCGCCGGCAGCAGGTCGCGAACAAGACGGCGCAGGTCGCCCAGGCGATGCCAGAGCCAGGCGCGGGCCGGGTGGCTGCGCATGGCGTCGCCTACGGCGCTGCGGCGCACCCGCTGCACCAGGGAGCTCGTCGGCTGTTCCCACCACGGCGTGCGCAGGCGCACCAGGGGAACCCCTAGGGCGTCCAAGGCCGGGTGGCGCAGCACATGGGAGAGCACCATCGTTGGCGCAAAGGCTTCGCGATCCAGGTGGGCAACGAGTTGGAGCAGGCTGACGATGGAGCCGCCGGGGCTGGGCGCGAGGTCCACAAGCAGGATGCGCTTCATGCCTTCGCCATTCTACTCCCATCCCCCCAGAAAGTCCAGTCCCGCTCAACCGAGACGGCTGCGCTCGGCCAGGACCACGCCGGAGAGCACCAGCCCGGCACCTGCCCCTTGCGCCAGGCTCAGCGGCTCGTGCAAGAGGACGACGGCCATGGCCATGGTGATCAGCGGGATCAGGTAGATGTACACTGCGGCGCGGCTGGCCTCCAGCCATTCAGCGGTCTCCCACCACCACAGGTTGGCCAGCAGGCCGGGGCCGATGGCCAACACCGCCACCGACGCCACCGCCGGCCAGGTGGCCGTGCGCCAGCTCCCCTCCCAAGCGGCCAGCGGCAGGAGCACCAGCGCGCCCAAGGCCGACGCGGCCGAGGTGACCACCAGGGGGGAGTGTCGCGCCAGGAGCCGCTTGCCCATCACGAAGTAGAGGGCTGCCACTAGGGAGGAGGTGAGCACCAGGGCATCGCCCAGCGCGGTCTCCGATCGGATCTGCAGCCGCAGGCCGCCCGCGCTCACCACCCACGCGCCCAGCAGGGCCACCACGATGCCGACCCAGGCAGCCGGCGGCAGCCGCTCGCCCAGGAAGAGGGCGGCCAGCAGCGCGGTGAAGATGCCCACCATGTTGGCTAGCAGCCCGGTGTTGACCGCGCTGGTCAGGGACTGCCCGGCCACCTGTAGCCCGTAGAGCAGGGCGATGCCCACTGCGCCCAGCGCCAGAAAGCTCCAGAACTCCGCGCGCAGGCCCCGGCGCAAGGCCGGCAGCTCCCCCCGGCGGGCGGTAAGGGCCAACACCAGCAGCGCGGTGAGGCTCCAACGGCCGGCCACCACGGCCGCGGGCCCCAGGCTGCGCAGCGCCACCTCGTTCAGGATGAAGCTGCCGGCCCACAGGACCAGCACGGCGTAGAGCTTGAGCCAGCGCATGTTGGTGAAGGGTGAACGGTGAGCGGTAGACGGTGAACGGTGAACGGTCAACGGTGAACGGTCAACGGCGGTCCGCCGAGGGCGGCCTGCCAACCGCGGAGTTCGCACCCCCGGGTGCGAACCCATGCGCACCCGCGCGAACCCGTCGGCGCCTGGAGGCGCCTGCCTGCACGGGCGAGAGGTTTTTTCCGCGGAGTTCGCACCCCTAGGTGCGAACCCACACGCACCCGTGCGAACCCGCCGGCGCCTGGGGGCGCCTGCCTCCACGGACGGGGGGTTCGTCCGCGGAGTTCGCACCCCCAGGTGCGAACCATCCCCAGGTGCGAACCGGCGGGCCAGACGCCTAGGCCGTTACCAGCTCGCGCTGGCCGTCCCGCTCCTCCAGGCGCAGGGAGAGGGCCTGAGAGGCGCCGTCGCTGCCCATGGAGATGCCGTAGATGGTGTCGGCCGCCTCGATGGTCCCCCGGTTGTGGGTGATGACGATGAACTGCGTGCGCTCCGCCGCCTCCCGGAGGGCCGCGCAGAAGCGGCTGACGTTGGCCTCGTCCAGCGCGGCGTCCACCTCGTCCAGCACACAGAAGGGGGGCGGGCTCACCTTCAGGATGGCCAGGATCAGGGCCGCCGCCGTCAGGCTGCGCTCGCCGCCGCTGAGCAGGGGGAGCGGCTGGACGCGCTTGCCAGGCGGCCGCACCACGATCTCGATGCCGCTCTGCATCGGGTCGTCGGGGTCTGTCAGCTCCAGCCGGGCCACGCCTCCGCCGAAGAGGGCGGCGAACTGCTCCTTGAACTCCCTCGCCACAGCCCGGAAGGTGACCATGAACTCCCGCTGCATCACCTCGTCCAGCTCCTTGATCACCCGCTCCAGGCTGGCGGCGGCAGCCCGCAGGTCGGCCGATTGGCCGGTGAGGAACTGGTAGCGCTCCAGGGCGGCGGCGTACTCCTGCGGCGCGTTGGGGTTGACCGCGCCCAGGCGGCTGTACAGCCCCCGCAGGTGGCGGATCTGGGCCTCGATGTCCTCCGGCAACGTCTCTACCGAGGGCAGGCGCTCCACCAGGGGGCGCAGGGGCAGAGGTGGCTGGTCGTTGAGCGCCTCGCTCTGTTCCAGCTCCACCAGGCCGACGTCGTGTTCGATCTCCCCGCGCAGGTGGGCCAGCTCGTCGTGGGCGCGCTGCAGGGCCAGCCGGCTGCGGTGGTAGACCTCCTCCTCGCCCTGGAGGCGTCGGCGCTGTTCGGCCTCCTCGGCAGCCAGCCGGCTGCGCTCCGCCTCCAGGGCCGCCAGCTCCGCCTCTGCCGGCTCGATGCGCCGGGCGTAGTCCTCCAGCTGGGCGCTCAGGACGGCGTTCTGCTCGTGGAGGGCCTGAAGCTGCCGGCTCAGGGCCTCGTGCTCGGCGGCCAGGGCCGCGCTGCGCTCCTGTTTGTGGCGGGCCTCGGCCTGCAGCTGGGCCAGCCCGCGCTGCTGGTTGGCCAACACTGCCTGCAAGCTGCCGACGCGGGCCGCGATCACGTTGGCCGCGCTGCGCTGTTCGGCGACCGCTGTGGCCAACGCGGCGGTGTCGAGGCCGGCAAGGATGGCCTCCGCCTCGGCGGCCTCGGCCTGGGCCGCCTGGATCTGCTCCGAAAGGCGACGGAGGCGGTTCTGCTCGTCGGACGTCTGGCCCTCTAGCCGGGCCAGGTCGGCCTCGGCTGCGGCCAGTCGCTCCTCCCGGCGCCTCACCTCCTGCGCCAGCTGGCCGGCGCGGCCCTGCAGCTCCGCCTGCGCCGCGCTCAGCACCTGGGCCTGGCGGGCCACGGCGGCCAAGGCCTGGTCCAGCTCCGCCAGCTCCCGGCGTCGGGCCTGCACAGCCTCCTGGTGCTCGGCTGCTTGGTGCTCCAGCTTGGCCAGCGCCTGAGCGGCTGCAGCGATCTGGGCCGGTAGCTCGCGCAGGGCGCGCTCCCGGGCCAGCACGCTCTGGTCCCGGCGGGGCGCCTGGCTGCCGCCGCTCACGCTGCCGCCCGGCCGCACGATGTCGCCCTCCAGGGTGACCACCGTGGGCCGCTCGCCGCTGCCGGCAGTGTTGAGCACGCGGCGGGCCGTGGCCAGGTCGCGCGTCACCACCACCCGCCCCAGCAGGTACTCGAGTACCCCCTGGAGGCGGCTCTCCACGGTCACCAGGTCCGCCGCGACGCCGAGCATCCCGGGAATGGTGGGGATCCTCAGCCGCGGGCCGGCGCGCAGGGTGTCCATAGGCAGGAAGGTGGCGCGGCCGCCGTTGGTGCGCTTCAGCCACTCGATGGCCCGCTCTGCGTCCTCCCACCGCTCCACGATGACATCCTGCAGCCGGCCGCCCAGGGCCGTCTCGATGGCCAGGTCCAGCTCTGCTGGCACCTGGAGCCGGTCGGCCACCGTGCCCACGATGCCCTTCACGGGCAGACCGTCGGGCGCGCGGCCGCTACGGTCAGCCACAGCGCGCAGGATAGCGCGGGTCCCGCCCGTGAACCCCTCGCCCTCGTCGCGCAGGCGTTGGAGCAGGTCGAGCTGATCCTGCAGGCGGTCCAGCTGGCGGCGCTGGCGGCTCACCTCTTCCAACTTGGCGGCCAGTGCGGCCTCTGCCTCGGCCATGGCCTTCAGCAGCGCTTGGCGGCGGTCGGCCAGCGCCTGGCCCTCGCGCTCCAGCTCGTCCCGCTGGGCCTGGAGCCGGGCGACCTGAGGGCTGAGGTCGGCGTGGCTGTGCTGCGCCGCCTCCAGCTCAGCCCGCAGCCGCTGGCGTTCCTCGGCCAGGCCGCGGCGGCGAGCCTCTTGCTCGAACAGCCGGCGCTCGTGGCCGGCCAGCTCCCGCTGGGCAGCGGCGATCCGGCGCTGCGCTGCCGCCAGCCGTTCCCGCTGCGCAGCGGCCTGCGCCTCCAGAGCGTCCAGGCGGCGTTGGGCCTCGGCGACGGCCGCCTGCGCAGCAGCCAGCGCGCTCTGCTCGGCGGCCAGGGCTGCCTCGGTGGCCTCGACCTGTTGCGCCTGGGCCTGCAGGCGGTCGTGGAGGGGGCCCAGCTCGGCCAGGAGCTCCTGTCGGCGCTCGTGGAGCTGGCGCAGCCGCTCGCTGCCCACGGCCAGCTCCCGCTGGACCGCCTCGGCCTGGCGGTGCAGGTGGCTGCTCTCTCGGTGCCAGTCGCCCACCCGATGGCGCAGGTCGGTGTGGCGCTGGCGCAGGGCGGCGTCCCGCTCGGCCAGGTGGGCCAGGGCGCTGCGGCGGGCCTCCACGGCGCTGCGGGCAGACGCCTCCTCCTGGGTCACTTGACGTAGGTGCTCCAGGGCGCGGTGCCAGCGGTAGCCGTACCACACCCGCAGCAGGGCGTCTAGCTCGGCCTGTACCTGCATGCGCTCCTCGGCCCGCTCTGCCTGGCGCTTGAGGTAGCGCAGCCGCGGCTCGATCTCCTGCAGGATGTCGTTGACCCGCTCCAGGTTGTGGCGGGTCTCCTCCAGCTGGCGCAGAGCGGCCGCGCGCTTGCTCTGGTGGCCGGTGATGCCGGCGGCCTCCTCGATCAGAGCGCGGCGCTCGTCGGGGCGCAGGGAGAGGGCTTGGTCAATCAGCCCCTGGCCGATGACAGTGTAGGTGCGGCGGCCCAGGCCGGACTGGCTGAGGAGGTCCGTGATGTCCCGCAGGCGCACCCGGCTGCCGTTGAGGTAGTACTCGTTCTCGCCGGAGCGGAAGGTGCGGCGGCTGATCACCACCTCGCGGTAGTCAATGGGCAGCCAGCCGTCGCTGTTGTCCAGGACCAGGTTCACCGAGGCCATGCCCATGCGGGGCCGCTCGTTGGTGCCGCTGAAGATCATGTCCTCGCTGCGCTTGGCCCGCAGGACGCTGTAGCTCTGCTCCCCCAGCACCCACTGGATGGCGTCGGCGATGTTGGACTTGCCGGAGCCGTTGGGCCCCACGATAGCGGTCAACCCGCCCTGAAAGACGAAGCGGGTCTTAGCGGCGAAGGTCTTGAAGCCTTGCAGCTCGAGCTCTTTGAGGCGCATAGAGGAGATCGGTGAGCGCTCGTTACCACCCTAGCAGGCGGCGCAAGAGGTCGGCCCACGCCGACGTCAGGAGGAGCTGCAGCAGGATGCCCAGCAGCACCAGCCCGGCGCCGACCGCGATCAACCGCCGCCGACGCTGCCACCAGCCGGCCAGGCCGATCCCCTCGGGGTCGCCCGCTGCCAGCGGCTCGGCCAGGGCCGCGCCCAGCGCCAGATAGCCGGCCAGGCGCAGGACGGTCCAGAGGGGCCACGCCAGCAGCAGGGCCGGCAGCGGACGGCCGGCCTCGCGCAACAAAGAGGCCGCCGCGTAGCTGGTGGCGTTGATGGTCGCGGCGTCCAGGACCAGGCCGGCCAGCCCGGCGGTGGCCAGGGAGCCGCCGGCCACGGCCAGGGCTTGGAGGAGCAGCCTGGGCAGGTCTAGAGGCACACCCACCACGAAGCCGGGCTGGAGTTGGCCGGTGGCCACCAGGGTGTAGAGCTGGGTGCGCAGCTCCAGCGCGTTGAGGATGGCGAAGTCGGCCCGGGCGCTCAAGAACAGGGAGGCCAGCAGTGCGGCCGCCGCCTGGCAGATGGCCCAGAACGCGGCCAGCCGCAGCCCTCGCCGCAGCCGGCCCGTGCGCAGCGCGCCGACCAGGAAGGGAAAGATCACCAGGGCGTTGAGCAGGGGCAGGCAGAGGCGCTGGCCTAGGAACACCGGCAGAGCGGTAGTCAGCGCGACGCCCAGCGCGATCACCGGGTAGACCAGGGGGTCGTCCAGCACCCGGTAGGTGGCCGCGTCGGCGGGCGGCGCTTCATCCTCTTCCAGGACGTCGGCCAGGTCGAGATCCGGCGATTGTCCGTCGGGGTTGATGGCGGGAGGTTCCAAGGGTTGGTCTGGCATGGTGAGCAGAGCTTCTTCATGGGCGGGCGCGGCGCTCGTCGCAGGGTAGCCGCTAGTCGGCAAACCCTTCGTCGTAGCCGCGCAGCCGGGTGCGCAGTAGCCGACGGGCCAGGCCGGTGTCGAGGCGGCAGTCGCGCGGGCGGATCAGGCCGCTCTCCCGGCTGAGGCCGGGGCGGATCAGGCTGGGGTCGAGGCCGAAATGGCGGGCCAGCCGCAGGCCCATCTCGTAGCGGCTGACCACCTGGGGGCCGGCCACGTTGATCAGGCCGACGAAGTCGCCGGCGGCCAGCTCCAACAGCGCCGCAGCTAGGTCGGCCACCCACACCGGGTTGCGCAGCTCGTCGGTGAAGAGGGTGATCGGCTGGCCGCTGCGCAGGGTCTCCACGATCCAGCGGGTGGCGGCGTCCATGGGCTCCAGGCCGCAGATGAGCGAGGTGCGCACGATCACGTGGTTGGGGGCGGTCGCGCGCACGATGGCCTCGGCCGCGGCCTTGGCGCGGCCATAGGGTTGGATGGGGCTGGGCGCTGCGCTCTCGTCGTAGGGCGCGTGCTCTCCGTCCAACACCAGGTCCGTGGAGATGTGCACCAGCCGCGCGCCCACCAGCGCAGCCGCTTCGGCTACGTGTTGCGTGCCTGCCACCACCACAGCGTCTAGGTGCTCGTCCCGCTTGTTGTAGGCCGTGTGGATCACCACTTGGGGCCGGACGTCGGCCAGAACCTGATGGACCTGGCGACGTTGGGTCACGTCCAAGGGCACCGCCTGCACGCCGGCCGCGGCCAGAGGCTGGGAGTAGACGGTGCCCCACACGGCGGCGAAGCGCGGATCGTGCACGGCCCGACGCACGACCTCGCTGCCCAGGAAGCCGGCTGCGCCGGTCACCAGCAGCCCGCCGGCAGACACCGCCGCGCTCATGCCCCCTCGATCCGGCGCAAGGCGTCCTCTGCCGCGGCCTGGGAGGCCTTCTGTTTGGAGTGGCCGTGGCCAACGCCGTAGACCTCGCCGTTGATGGTGACGGTGACGGTGAAAGTGCGCGCGTGGTCGGGCCCCTCCACCGCCACGGTCTGGTAGCGCGGGGTGGCATGGAGCTCGGCCTGGCTCCACTCCTGCAGCCGGCTCTTGGCGTCCTTGAAGGTAGCCCACTCCACCAGCTTCGGCAGAAGGGGCTCCAAGAGGGGCAGCAGGAAACGGCGGACGGCCTCCAGCCCTTGGTCCAGGTAGACCGCGCCTACCATGGCCTCGAAGGCGGCGCAGAGCACGGCGGGGCGCCGGCGGCCGCTCTCCGCCTCCCCGCGACCCATCAACAGGTGATCTCCCAGGCCGATCTGTTCGGCGAAGTGGGCCAGGGTCTCCTCGCGCACAACCGCCGCCCGCAAGTTGGTGAGAGGTCCCTCCCGCAGCTCGGGGAAACAATGGTAGAGGTACTCCCCAACCACGAAGCCCAGTACCGCATCGCCCAGGAACTCCAGGCGTTCGTTGTCGGCCAGCAGGAGCTCGCGGGTCTCGTTCAGGAAGGAGCGGTGGGTGAGGGCCCGCTGCAACAGGGTCTTGTCGCGGAAGCGGAGGCCGGTGGCCTCCTCGAACTGAAAGGCGGCCTGGCGCAGCAGGTCGGCGGTGGTGACGGTGGTATCAGCCATAGGTGTTGGTGTCTCTGGTCACAGCGTTGGGCCGCGCGGATTATAGCACAGGGCCGAGGGGATGCCAACCGGTTGATGGGGATGCGGGGGGCCACGGCGTGAGGACCGAGCCGGGCCGGGCGGCGAACACGCGCCCGGCGCGGTGTCTGCAGGGCAACGGTCGGCCGCGATCCGACGTGCCCACGGCCATCCGTGTCCGTCCTGCGGTTTTCCCTCTTCTCGCTCGGCGCAGTATAATGGCTGCCAGCAACGATCTCTGCCGAAGGAGCAAGCCTCTCGCTGTGCTGAAACTGTTTCGTCGAACCAAGGAAGAAGAGCTGGCCGACCAGCAGCGCCTCCACGACAGCCTGGAGAAGACCCGCTCCGGCTTCATGGGCCGGCTGAGCACCCTCTTCCAGCCCAACGAGCTCACCGAGCAGACGTGGGAGGAGCTGGAGGAGACTCTGATCATGGGCGACGTGGGCGTCGAGACCACCCTGGCCTTGGTGGAGAAGGTGCGCCAGCGCGCGCGGCAGGAGGGCCTCAAGCGCACGGACCAGGTGCAGGCGGTGCTGAAGCAGGAGATGCTGGCGCTGCTGGACCACCCTGCGGAGATGGCCCTGGACGAGCCGCGGCTGCTCACCGTGGTGCTGGTGGTGGGGGTCAACGGCTCCGGCAAGACCACCAGCATTGCCAAGCTGGCCAAGCTGTACAAGGACCACGGCCGCAAGGTGGTGCTGGCCGCCGCCGACACGTTCCGCGCGGCGGCGGTCCGTCAGCTGGAGATCTGGGGCGAGCGCGTGGGTGTGGACGTGATCTCCCAGGGCCAGGGCGCCGACCCCGGCGCCGTGGTGTACGACGCCATTCGCGCCTGCCAGGAAAGCCGCCAGGCCGACCTGCTGATCGTGGACACGGCCGGCCGGCTGCACACCAAGTACAACCTGATGAAGGAGCTGGAGAAGGTGCGCAACGTGGCGGCGCGGCAGGTGCACAAGGCCCCCCACGAGGTCTTCCTGGTGCTGGACGCCACCACCGGACAGAACGGCCTCAGCCAGGCCCGCCACTTCAAGGAGGCGGTGGACATCACGGGCGTGATCTTGACCAAGTTGGACGGCACGGCTAAGGGCGGCATCGTGTTCGCCATCAGCAAGGAGCTGGGCGTGCCCGTGCGCTTCGTGGGCACCGGGGAGAAGGTGGACGACATCGCCTTCTTCGATGCCCGCACGTTTGTAGAGTCGCTGTTTAAGTAGCCTACGTGGAGCGGAGCGCGGCTGCAGGCCAGGCGAGCAACGCGGCGCCGAGCCGGCTGGCGCTGGCTACACGGCATCCAAACCAAAAGAAGAGGTGTTGACAGAACATGGTTGTCGAAACCCGTTCGCAGTTAGAAGAGCTCAGCACGCGCATTGCCGAGCTCAGGAGGCGCCTTTGACTTGCCGGGCAAACAGGCTCGGCTGGCAGCGCTGGAGAAGCAGGTAGCCGACCCCGCCATTTGGGATGACCCCGCTAACGCCCAGGCGCTGATGCGCGAGCTCAACGACCTGCGGGAGGAGGTCGCCGGCTGGGACGGGCTGGCGCAGCGGGTCCAGGACGCTCTGGACCTGCTGGCGCTGGCCGAAGCAGAGGAGGACGAGGCTACGGCCGAGGCGATAGCGGCCGACGCCGAGGCGTTGGCGCAGGAGCTGGAGGAGAAGGAGTTCCACCTGGCCCTGAGCGGCCCCCACGACCGCAAGGGCGCGATCCTCTCCATCCACGCCGGCGCGGGCGGCACCGAGGCCCAGGACTGGGCCGAGATGTTGCTGCGCATGTACCTGCGCTGGGCCGAGCGCAAGGGCTACACCGCCACCATCACCGACCGCACCGATGGCGAGGAAGCGGGCATCAAGAGCGTCACCGTGGAGATCGAGGGGCCGTGGGCCTACGGCTATCTCAAGGCGGAGCGCGGGGTGCATCGGCTGGTGCGCATCAGCCCCTTCGACGCGTCGGCGCGGCGCCACACCTCCTTTGCCCTGGTGGAGGTGCTGCCCCTCATGGAAGACGACATCGAGGTGGAGATCAAGCCGGAGGACCTGCGCATTGACGTGTACCGCGCGGGCAGCGCCGGCGGCCAAAACGTGCAGAAGAACGCCACCGCGGTGCGCATCACCCACATCCCCACGGGCATCGTGGTCCAGTGCCAGAACGAGCGCAGCCTCACCCAGAACCGCGAGTCGGCCATGCGCGTGCTGCGCGGCAAGCTCTACGACCTGGAGCTGCAGAAGCGAGAGCAGGAGCTGGCCCGGCTCAAGGGCAAGCACGTGGAGATGGGCTGGGGCAACCAGATCCGCTCCTACGTGCTCCAGCCCTACCAGATGGTGAAGGACCTGCGCACCGACTATGAGGTGGGGAACCCCACACGCGTGTTGGACGGCGACCTGGACGGCTTCATGGTCGCTTGGCTCAAGGCCCAGGTGGGAAGCAACGGCAGCAACGGGGCCAGCGAGGGGTGAGGAGCCAGGCGCAGCGAGTAAGGCGTAGCTGACGGAAAGAAGAAGCGGACCGGCGCTCAGGAAGGAGGCCGGTCCGCTGTTTATGGGGCGGCGGTGGGGGAGCCGCGCCGGTCAGGGGGAGAGCTGCACCACCGGGAGGAAGTGGTGCCGCTTGCTGGAGTCGAAGGAGGAGGTGGCCACGTAGTGCAAGCCGATATCCACCATGCCCTGGTCCGGCACGCCGTCGGTGCGCGTGGTCAGCGTGTGCAGACCCAAGGCCTGGGCGGTGGTGTGGCCGGCGTCAATCAGGGGGCTGTTCTGCGCCTGGCCCGCGTCGACGTGGCTCAGGAAATAGGTCCCTTCCACGAACAGCGGGTCCACGCTCACGTCGCCCGCGCCGGGGCCGATGCCTTGGTAGTTGGCCCAGTGGTTGCCGTAGACGTTGTTGCGGGCGTACAGACCCGGCCACGCGCTCCCGGACGCGCCAATGCCCACGCCGTTGTGGAGGATTAGGTTGCTGGCCAACACGGCCACGCTGCTGTGGAACATGTAGATGCCTTCGCCGCCGCCCGCCGGATCGTTGCCCATGATCAGGTTGCCCACCACCGCGGGGGACGAGAAGTAGACCGCCACGCCGTCGCCCGTGAGCCCAGAGCGGTTGCCCTGCACCGCGTTGTTGGCGAACAGGGAGGTCACGTTGCTCTGGAAGAGCACGCCGCCGCCGATGCCGCCGGCCACGTTCTGGCGGAAGCGGTTGTGGGCCACGCGCGCCGACGTGGAGTCCAGCAGCAGGCCGCCGCCGTGCTGGCCTGCCTCGTTGCCGACGAAGAAGTTGTGCTCGATGAAGCTCTTGGTGTCCTGCAACAAGATCATGCCGCCGCCGCTTTGGTTCGCTCGGTTATATCCGATGATGTTCTGGCGCACCACTGCGGTGGAGCGGTCGAGCACCCACAGCCCGCCGCCGCTCTCGTTGGCGTGGTTGTTGGAGATCACGTTGTTTTCGATGGTAGCGATGGCGCGATCGTTGACCACGATGCCCGCCCCGCGCTGCCGGGCATAGTTGCCGACGATCTCGTTCCCCACCAGGATCGCCGACGCCTGGGTCTCCACGTAGACGCCGGCGCCGTCGCGCGCCTCGTTGCCCTCGATGCGGCTGAAGCGGACTGTGGCGCGCGTGCCCGCACCGAAGATCTTCAGGCCGCCGCTGGTGCCGCCCGATGGGTCAGGGTCGGCGCCTGACACCGCGTTGTAACGGATGAGCGTTCGCTCAATGGTGGCCTGCGAAGCCCCTTGGACGCCGATGCCTCCGGTGAAGCGCGCAGCCTGGTTGTACTCCACCACGCTGCTGCGCACGGTGGCCGTGCTGCCCTCCAGGATGTTCAGGGCGCCGCCATCGCGAGCTGCGCTGTTGCCGGTGAAGAGGCTGTTGACGATCGTGGCCGTGGCGTTGTGGACAGTGACGCCTGCGCCGTCCCTGGCCGAGCGGTTGGCGACGATCTCTACGCCGTTCAAGTTCAGCCGAGAGCGGCCGGTAGCCAGGATGGCGCCCCCCTGGTCCTGGGCCTGGTTGCCCTCGAAGCGACTGTTCAGAACAGTCGCCGTCGAGTTTCCGACAAGGGAGAGGCCGGCGCCGAGGGCGCCCGTGTTGTTGCGCACCGTGCTCTCTTCGATGACCACGGTGCTGTTGCTGTCGGCGTAGATGGCGCCGAAGTATGAACCGCCGGGCCCCTGGCCGACGTTGTCTGCCACCGTGCAGCGCCGCAGAGTGGCCTGGGCGTCCCAGACTCCCACGGCGGCACCGGCCGTCGCCCGGTTGCCTCTCACCTCGACCTCCTCCAGCAAAGGGTTTGCGCCGCCGACGATCAGGAGACCTCCCCCGGTGGGTCCGCTGTTGAGGGTGTTGTTCACGATCCGCAGCCGGCGCAGGGTGGGCGACGCGCCGGAGATGTGGACGCCACCGCCCCCTGAGCCGCCGCCGCCCGCGATGGTCATCCCCTCCAACACCGTGCTGCGGTCAACGCCGCTGATGCTGACCACAGTGGCGTTTCCGTCTCCCTGAACGATCGTCAGGTCAGGGCCGGCGCCGATCACGCGGACACTGCTGCGTATGTGCAGCCGCTCCCGGTAGGTGCCGGCGCTGACGATGACGGTCGCACCGGCTGGCGCTGCGTTGATGGCCGCCTGAATCGAGGTGTAGGCGCAGCCGCCGTTGCACACGGTGAGGCTCGCCGGCTCGGCCCATGCCGTGGGTCCCACGCCGGAGATGAGCGCTAGGATGAACAGCCACGCTATGACGACACGTCTGTTTTGCTGCGAGATGCGACGGAGCGACGTGGCGCGCTGCATAAGCCGATCTCCTCTAAACTAACCAAGCTGAAGAAGGTAGATGCTTTTTTTGAACTATCCTTTGCCCAGCCCGATTTTAGCAACCTCCGTGCCCGCTGTATAGCGTGGGTTCTTGGAACCATGTGTCGGAATACCAACGCGTCCTATGGCAAATCCTTCGCTGTGGGGTTTCAGAAAAACGGAGTGTTTTGCCCGCAGAAGGCAATGTACGCCGCCGTCCTATTTTCTGGGGCGCGTGAATACAAGTTTTTCCGGCTTAGCGCCGTAGGCTTTCGGCGACCCCCCTCCCCCGGTGTCAAGATTGGATCAAAGCGTGCCCGACGCTACGGCTGAGGGGTAGGCGAGGCCTGCTCGGCGGCAGGCGCCTGGTCTGAGGGAAGGTATGGAGATGGCACCTGCTTTGGCCAGGACGCAAATGGCTCTCCCCGCTCATATTGGCCGCGCAGGTGATCGCGCACGGCCGTCAGCCGGGCCACCGCGCCCGGCGTCGCCTCCCCGGTCCAGCGGCTCGGCTCCGTCAGCTCCTGAAAGACCGCCCATCCCTCGTCCCGCTGGCCGCGCGCCGTGTAGGCCAACAGCACCAACACGGCGCTGCCGATCTCCGGCTCCCCCTGCAGCGGCTGTCCGTAGGTGGCCTCCACCGCCTGCCGCGCGCGCTCGATCTGGACGTCGAAGTAGCCGGGAAAGCGCAGGGAAGCGTCCCGATAGGCTTGGCCGTCCCAGTCGAAGGGACGGAACAGGCCGGGCGAGTGCTCCTGGCTCAGCCCGAAGGCGTACTCGAAGTGGCCGTCCAACACCTCCAGCTCCAGGGCCGGGTCTCCGTCCAGGTTGTTGAGCCAACGGGGGATCAACGGGTTCAGCACCAGGTTGAGCGACGGATGGGCGCCGGTGATCTCCCGGACGGCGGGCTGGCCGGCCGCGTCCTCCACGAGCTGCAGCACGTACAGCCGCACGCAGGCCCAGCAGTAGCCGCCGTTGTAGGCGTAGATGGGCAGCTCCAGCCGGCCGTCGCCGTTGAGGTCGCTCCAGCCCAAGGGCGGAGGTTGAGACGGCCGATAGCCCTGGCCGGCGAAGCGCAGCACAGCGTCGCTGCCCTCGTCCTGGAAGATGAGGCGAGGGGCCTGGCCGGCGCGGCGCTGAAAGATCAAGAGCCGCGGCACGAGCACCGCCGCCGACGGGTCGTCTGCGGCCTCGGGCGGCTCCAGCAGGTAGGCGACCACCTGGTTCTCGGCGGGCCCGGTGGCCTGTTGCTCCGCCACACGGTAGCCCTGGGCGTCCAGCTGCGCCACCAGGGGGTCGTGCGGGAGGGCCAAGGCCAGGGCCAGGGGACCCGGCGTGGCCGTGGCCGTGGGGGTCGGGGTTGGCGTGCTGGTGCGGGTCGGCGTGGGGGTCGGGGTTGCCGTGCGCGTGGCCGTGGGTGTGGGCGACGGGGTCTCGGTGGGCCGCGGCGGCAGGTGCGCCGTGGTGGACGGGGTCGGCGCGGTCGGGGTGGCGGTGGGGAGGCTGGCCAGGGCCGCTCGGTCCGGCGTCGGCAACGGCAGGGGGTTGCAGGCGGTGAGCGCAGGGGCCAGCGTCGTCAGCAGGGCGACAAGGAGCACGGAGAAGCGCCGCGGCCGCGCCCGGCCGCGCAGGGCCGAGGAGCGGCAGGTCGGCCTTCTTCCTTCCCCAAGGGCACCGTGTCGGGGATCGCTCAGGCGACAGGGGCGGAGGCCAGGACGCTGCGCTGCCCCGACGACCTGCGCGCAGCGCCCGGTTGGTTCGGTCATCGGCTGCGATTGTAGCACCCGGCCGATGCCCTGTCAAAGCACAACCTTAACAAATGGACGACGGCCTCCCAAGCACCCAGAGCCCTGGGCGTGGTCGGCCGTCTTTGCTGATGAGCATCTTACCGGCCTCGAGGCTGCGGCGCAGGACGTTTGCCCGACGTCTGCTCGACGCCTTGCCGACGATGCCGGCCCGCAGGGAAGCGCAGCGCTCAAGCGGCCAGGTCGAAGTCCTCCGGCGGCTCTTCGGCGTAGGCCTCGGCTTCCTCCTCAGGGGTGATGTCCGTTGCGCGCTTGGAGAGGTTGCGGGGCGGGCGGACCGGCACGCTGGGCATGGCCACGACCTTGGCGGGCTCGCC
>JANWYQ010000124.1 GCA_025055015.1 Caldilineales bacterium | reverse complement strand
GCGGCGGTGCCCCGGCTGTGGCCTTATCGCCAGCTCAGCGCGCTACCCTGAGCACGGCCATGGCTACCATTCTGACGGATTTGAGCGGGCGCATCACGGCGAGTGGTGGGACGGCTGCCCCTGCCGGCCCGCCTGGGCCCGCTGGCGCGACGATCACGGCGCAACACGTCCAGGCCCTCTTAAGTGCCATCGCCGGCTTGACACTGTCCGACCTAGGCTGGGCCAACGCCAGCATCACCTTGCCGGCCGAGACGCTGCAGGACCTGAGCGCGGCCAGTACCGCGATAGGGGGTGGGCTGCGCGGCAAATTGACCGCAGTGAAGGCGCGTTTCAACAGCCGAAGCACCATTGACATCCGCGGATGTCGGGTGGGTCAGAACCCTGACTATCTGCGCGGCGTGCAGTGTTTCTTCGGCCGCAGCGGCGATCTGCCAACGGTCACAGCGCCAGAGTGGTTCCAAAGCTTCCCGTCTTTCGGCTTCCAAGCCCTGGCCGACGAAGCCGCCATCGATAGCACGGCCAGCTCTGGCTTCAGCATGGGAACGGACACGCTAACCGGAAGCGATGTGCAGACGGCCATTCAGGCCTGGTCCGATCTTTCCGGTGCTGGCACCCAACTGGCTTTTTGGACCAGACTCTTTGCTGCCGGTTCCGAGGCCTTTGTCGCTATGGACTGGAGATCGAGTCTACCGGCCCTGCAGATGGAGTCTCGACTGGGCGATCTTAGCACCGCTTCGTTTGCGCAAGTGCTGCAGCGTCTGGCCGATGTGTTCGAGGTGCCTGCCAGCGCGCGTCCGAACGCTGCCCAGATCAGGGCGCTCCAGCAAAAACAGCCTCTTGCGCAGCGATTGGTACAGGCGGAGGGCCGTCTTCAGGCCCTGCAAAGCCAGGCGACGCCGGACCAGACGGATCTCCAGGCACTCCAACAAGAGCTGGCAGCGCTTCGCCAGCAGGTGACACCGGCGACGGCAGGAGCGGCTACCTCTCTTGTGCCGTCTCCTTCGGCCCCAACCGCGGGCCCTCCCGCAGCTCCCCCATCGGGAACCTCTGTGACGACTGCGCAACTGCAGCAAGAGCTCCAATCGTTGCAACAAGCTTTGCGCACCCAGTTGGCGCCTGTTGATCCCTTCATACAGGCCGTCAGCGCCAAACTGAGCCACAGCAACGCTGCGCTGCGCTTCTATCTGAACCTGGGCTGGGTCTTGCCCGTGCAGAGTGCGACCAGCCCGGAGAGCATCTATTTGTTGGTCATGCACGCGCACAGGAACCAGGCGATTCGACGTTGGGCAGCCGTGCAGTGGACCGGCAACATTCCACGCGCGGCTGCGGCTCTCAGCGGCGCCATCAGCGATGTGGCGACACGACGCTACGCTGCTCTCTCCAGCAGCCATGGCGGGCCTGGCTTGCAGGTGGTCTTTGCGCCAACGCCGGCCTATATGAGCCACATCGTCGTGTTGAACGGCGGCAACTTCAGTTGTACCGCGCAAGGCTCCAACGCCACGCTACGGGCCCGGGCTGCCCAGGCTCAGACCAGCCAAGTCACCGATCCTTTGCGAGGTCTGTGAGACAAACGGATTTTCATGCTATGCACGTGCACCAGCGAAAAACCCCACTCGGTCGCAGCACGGATACCTCTGCCGAGCAGCCTCAACCGGCGTCCTCACGAGGCCGGCATTCACTCCAGCAACCTCTATGGGTTCAGCAGGTTGGCTCTTCTCCTCCTGCCGGCCGTGCCGCCTTGTTGTTACAGCCGAAGCTCCGTGTGAGCCGTCCTGGCGACGTCTACGAGCAGCAGGCCGATCGCATGGCGGAACTCATTGTGCACACAGGAGAAAACCCGGCAACAGCAGGTGTCGTGTCGTCCCCAGATCTGACAGCTGACAGTACGGTTGCTGGCGGATCGGTCGTAGCGCCTCTTGTGCAGCAGGCGCTGCAATCGCCCGGTCAACCGTTGGAGGCGAGGGCGCGGCAGGCGTTGGAGCCGCGCTTTGGGCAGGACTTCGGCGACGTGCGGGTCCACACCGACACCACAGCCGCGCAGTCGGCCGCTGCGATCCACGCCAGGGCCTATACCGTTGGACACGACATCGTCTTCGCCGAGGGCCAATACGCGCCGCACACGGCCGAGGGCCAGCGCCTTCTCGCCCACGAGCTGACCCACGTGGTGCAGCAGAGCCAGGCTGGGACCCCCATGGTGCAGCGCGACATCGCCGAGGACCAGCTCCCCAACACGCCGGTCGAGCAGATCATGGCCGACCCCACTTACTTCGAGAACGGCATCCAGCGGATCGAGTTCTTCAGCGCCGAGCTGGCCATCCTCCACTACAGCGACGGCTCGCAGATCCGGTTGGGGCTGGTGCCGGATCAAATCGAAGCGCCCTTCGAGGCTGTTGATTACCGCACCCCGCGCAGCGTCCACGTGCCCGTGACCTCGACACCCCCCAGTTTGGGCACGGGCTCTGTTCGCTTCCTTCCCCGTGGCCGTGAAGCGCGAACACCCCCAGGCGCGACCGTGGGACAGGTGGTGGAACAGCTGAGCCGCACCATTCGCTTTACCCATCACCCCAACGGCCGCATCGTGCCAACTGAGGTCAACACCATCACCGCGCCTCGTCTGTGTCAGGCCCTGCGCGAGGCCGAGGCGGAGTACGTGCGCCGCTTCGACGAGATGGCGCAGGGAGCCATCGAGATCCTGGAAGCCCTGCAGTGGATCATCATCCTCAGCTCGTTGGTGGGCGGGCTGGCGGGAGGCGGCGCTCGGGCAGCCGGCGGCCGGGCTGCGGCGGGCAGGGCGGGCGCAACCGCTGCCGCCGGCGTGCTGGGTCGGGCCCAGAGCACGTTGACGACGTTCTTCTTGCGCTTGCTGCGCACCGGCGCGACCGAGGCCATTACCGTGGAGGGGGTAGGTTTTGGCAGCGTGCGCGTCGCCATGCGCGAGGGTGCCGAGCTCGTGGTCAGCCGCGGTGCTATCGTCAACGTGGGCCGGGTGGCCGGTCAGGGGCGGCTGATGCACGCGGCCTTCGAACAGGCGGCCATCCAGGCAGCGCGGCAGGCCGGCGCCCGCTCGGCGCGAGTGGCACTGGAGACGGTGGTCAACCCGCGCTGGGCCGCCTATCTGGAGTCGCAGGGCTATGCCTATGAGGTGATCGAACACGCCACCGGCTTTACCAGGGTGCTAACCAAAGTGTTCACGCTGTAGCGCTCCTCTTGGTTTTCGGCTCTACAAGTGGGGTGGATGTGGTATAATGCGCTTCGCTAGACAGACCAGACTGGTCCAGTCTCAAAGACTGGACCAGTCTGTCGAATAACACCATGACCCACCACCCAACCTGGCGACTGATCATCACCCCGCCTGCGCCCGGCGCGTGGAACATGGCCGTGGACGAGGCCATGGCGGTCCACGCCGGCCGCGGAGAGGCGCCGCCTACCCTGCGTTTCTACCGGTGGCAGCCCCCATGCGTCTCCCTGGGCCGCCACCAGCCCCTGGCCGACATTGACCTGGCCCGCTGCGCTGCCCTCGGCTACGACGTGGTGCGCCGGCCCACGGGCGGCCGCGCCATCCTCCACACCGATGAGCTGACCTACGCCGTGGTCGGGCCCCAGGACAACCCCATCCTGTCCGGCGCGGTGCTGGACAGCTACCTGCGGCTGAGCCAGGGGCTGCTGGCAGGATTGGCTCGACTGGGCCTGAGCGCCACCAAGGCCCCGCCTGTCTCTCGCAGCCCCAACGAGGCCGGCCCCGTGTGCTTTGAGGTGCCCAGCGCCTACGAGATTATCCTGGCGGCGTCCAGCCGAGACGGCGCGCTGCCGCAGAAGCTGATCGGCAGCGCGCAGAGCCGGCGGCAGGGGTGGGTGCTGCAGCACGGCGCGCTGCCTCTGGTGGGCGACATCACGCGGCTGGTGGAGGTGATCGCCTTTGCCGACGAGGCGGAGCGGGCTAGCCAGCGGGCCGCGCTGGCCCAGCGCGCCGCCACGGTGGAGGCTGCACTGGGCCGTGTCGTATCCTTCGAGGAGGCAGCCGAGGCGTTGGCCGCGGGCTTTGCAGAGGCGCTAAACATCCACTTGGCGCCGGGGGAGCTCACTGCCGCCGAGCTGGCCACGGCCGAGAGGCTGCAGCGTGAGGTCTACGGCGCTGCGGCGTGGACGGCGCGCTTCTGAGGAAACGGGAAGGACGCGCGAGCGGCGCTTCCATCAACGGAGGAGAGCGGCGAAACTGGCCGCGTCTGCGCTGACCTCAGACGCACCAACTGCGCCGGCTCCCCGCTGGTCCGCGGTGCTTTTGCCGCAGCGGCAGCTCAGCGCCGCAGGCTAGAAGTCGCCCTCTTTGACGTAGGGCGCGCTCCAAAGCGCCACCGACAGCACCACTGCCTTGAACCAGGCCTGGTGCATCCGCTCCACCTCCTCGGCACTGTGGCCCTTTTTGGCCAGGAAGGGCTTGATGGTGGCAGTGATCGGGTAGATGAAGGCTGTCATGTAGCGATGGTGAACGTTGGGCACCGAGGCCGCACCGTCCGTCTGGTTCTTCTTGGAGCGGTGGTGGCGCAGACCGATCTCCTGCTGGTAGTTCAGCCAGTCCTGGTCGAAGGGACGGTTGCACAGGTCCAGGATCCACTGGCCGAAGCGCTTGCGCACTGCCATCAGATAGTTCGCATCGGCGTTGCCCCGACCGTCGGTGAAGTAGTACACCAAGTGGGGGTGGGAGCCAACGAAGCCGTACCACAGGTCGAGCACGTCCTCGATCTGGTCGGCTAGCACCTGGCCGGCAGCGCGCAGGGCCCGCTCGTCCTCAGGGCCGAACAGCACCGCCTGCTTCAGGTTCTCGAACTCCTCCGGCGTGAGGGGGGACCGGGCTGTGGTGGAGCCGTAGGTGTAGCCTGGGATGGCCGACATGGTAGCACCTCCTGATGGACGATATAGAGTGAGATGTGGCCGGCACGAGCCAACGGTGAGCCAGGCCGCGGGTGTAACCATCTGGGCGTGACCGTGATCTGCCGACCTTTCAACCGTCTCCAAACTCGGCCAGCGCGGCCGCCAGCTCGTCGTCTGTGGGCTCGGTGAGGACCAGCTGGCGCTTGCCCTCGCCGAACACCAGCGTGGGCGTGCTGCGATAGCCGCGGTTGATGAAGATCACAAAGCGCTCCGCCTCTGCGTCGTGGTCAATGTTGACCTCGCAGAAGTGAACCCCGTGTTCCTCCAGCCAGAGACGGGTGCGCTCGGTGTCGTCGCAGTCGGTGGATCCGTACAGGGTGAGGGATAGGGCCATAGGCGTCACCTCCTCCTACGTTGTTGCTTGCGGCTTTCGGCTAGACGAACGACGCGCGGCTCGATCGCCCCGCGCGGCACGAAGTCCGGGCACTCCAGGAAGGTGTTGGGCTCCGGCAGCGGAGCGTCCACGTAGGCGCAGTGGTGTGGGCCGCGCGGGTCGGCGGGGTGGGCGTTGGGGCGGAAGAAGTGGCATCCCCAGCACATCTCGTACACCTGCACGTAGCCTGCCTCCTGCAGGCGGCGCACCACTGCCTGTGTGCCGCGCAGCAACGCCTCTTGATCCGCGTCCGGCAGCGACGCAATGGCGGCCTCGATTTCGTCCAGCACGTCTTCCACTGCCGCCGCCTCCTGTTGACCTGCCTCGGTGAGGGCCAGGGCGACGGTGCGGCGGTCCTCGGGCAGCGGCTGGCGCGTCACCAGCGCCTTGCGCTCCAGCGCGTCCGCCACGCCGCTGGCTGTGGCGTAGGTGGTGGCCAGCCGTTCGGCCAGGCCGCCGACGGTGCGCGCGCCGGGCCGGGCAAAGCGCAGGAAGAGCAAGGCCTGGATCTGGGCGGGCGAGAGCTGTCGCGCCTCCCCGCGCAGCCGCATCAGGTGGCCGATGGCCTGGCTGATGCGGTACAATGCCTGGGTGATGGCGGCGGCGGGGGTGTCGCTGCGGCGACGCGGGTCAAAGCTGGACATGGGGTTTTCCTCGAGCAAGATATTTAGGAGTACGAAATAAATTGTATCCAGCGGTGCGCCCCATGTCAAAAACGCAACCAGCGCGTTCCCGCCAACCCAGCCCTGGCGATGGCGCGCCGGATGGACCGGGATGAACCCGGAACCCGCAAGGCGCCTGTAACTGGCGTGATGCGACGGCGCAGCGGGGCGGGGCGCCCCCTTGAGCCTGGCAGGTAGGGTCCTGCCGGCTTGACACGTGGTCAAATCGCGGTCTCGTTGGCCGTGGTGCTGGCCGCGCCATGCAACCTTCGCCGAAAGGAGTTCCGTGATGTCGAGCGTGTCTTTTGAGACGCTAGTGCGCGAGCTGGGGACCGATCCGGGCAGCCTGGAGCAGGTCTACCGCCAGGCGATCCGATCGGGCGACCAGGTGGCTTTCGCCGCAGCCATGGAGGCAGCCTACGCGGCGGAGCCTGACAACTTGCTCTACGCCGCATGGCACTACCGCCTGGCCGAGTCTGCGCAGCCTGCCATCCAGCGTAGCATCCCTTGGCTGTGGGTGGTGGCTGCAGGCCTGCTCAACGGGCTCTTGCTGTGGTTCTTCTCCGACGATCAGCGCTTCCAGGTGAAGCCGATCCATCCCCTAGACCCCAGCTTCGGCGGCTGGGTGCCGTTGATCGCCTTGCTGGCTGCCCCTGTCACGGCTCTGTGCATCGCCCTTTTCCTGCGCGGAGCCGGCGGCGGTCGCTGGCAGCGGGTGTTGATGGCAACCGCCGGCTTGGCGGCCGCCGTTGTCTACCCCTTGGTGGCCTACCGGATGATGGTGCCGGTGCTGTTCCAGACGCAGTACCTGAACCTGATGACCCTGTCCGGCGGCGTGCTGGCGTTGGCGGCCGTGGGCTATGTCGTGCTGGGTCGGCGCAGCGATCCCAGCGCGCGCTTTGCCTTTCTGGCCAAGTCCCTGGAGGTGGCGGTGGTGGCGGGCTTGTTAGGGATTGCCCTCGGCCTGTTTACGGCGGTGACCTTTGGGCTATTCTCGGTGTTGGGCATTGATCCGCCTGGCTGGGTCCAGCGGCTCTTCGTCGCCGGCGGTGGCGGCGCGCTGGCGGTGGTGGCCGTGGCTTTGGCCTATGATCCCCGGCGGTCGCCCACGGAGCAGCCCTTCGACGACGGGGTTAGTCGGCTGGTGGCCACGCTGATGCGGCTGCTGTTGCCTCTGTCCATCGGGGTGTTGGTGGTCTACCTGGCGTTCGTGCCCTTCTACTGGCAGGAGCCCTTCCGGAGCCGCGACGCACTGGCTGCCGCCAACGCCATGCTCTTCGCTGTGCTGGCGCTGTTGGTGGGCGTAGTTCCCGTAGCCGATGGCGGGTTGAGCGAGCGGGGACGGCGTTGGCTGCGCGCCGGTGTGATAGCCCTGGCCGCCCTGGCCTTAGTGGTCGGCGTGTATGCGTTGGCGGCCATCGTCTACCGCACGGCTGTCGGCCGGCTCACCGTCAATCGGCTGGCGTTCATCGGTTGGAGCGTGGTCAACATCGCCGCTCTGGCTGCGTTGTTGCTCTACCAACGGCGGGCGGGCAGCCGATGGCTCCAGGCTGTGCACAAGGCCTTCGCCCTGGCGACGGCGCTCTACGTGGCCTGGGCCGCCTTAACCCTAGTAGGGCTGCCTTGGGTGTTCCGAGGCAGCCCGACGGCGGTGCCGGCCACCCTGCCGGTGTCGGTTCGTCGCCTGGTGTACGAGCTCCCCGAGCCGATTTTGCTCATGTGCTACGGCAGCCCCCACATCTACGCCCTGGAGGATGGTCAGAAGCGGTGGATCCGCGACATCCCCACCTTCGAGGCCCAGGGCTTCCGGTGGAACGATGTGCACTTCCTAGCCTGCGACGACTTGCGCGCCGTGCCCGACGGCCCGCCCATTCCCCCCGACGCTGGCCTGCCGCCCCAGCCGTGATCCGGCGGGCCGGGGTTATCAAGCAACCGGCAGCGGCTGCGAGCAGCCTCGAGCCGCCCACAGCCGCTGCCTGTTCAGCGGCGCAGAGCCAGCGCCCAGAAGACCAGCCGCCAGCCGAGGAGGAAGAGGCCGCCGGCCCCCAGGGTCACCAGCAAGAAGGGCACCGGAATGCCTCCGCGGCCCAGCCACAGCGCGCGGATCGCTAGGCCCAGGGGCGCCGCCACCAGCCATGCCAGCGCCGACCGGCCCAAGAAGGCGGGCGCCGTGGGCTGCCGCCCGACCCTGGGATAGGCTCGCAGCAGCCAGGCCAGCACCAGCCACGGCCCAGCCAGGGAGAGCGTGTTGGGCAGCGCGCCCAACACCGGGTTGGCGGCGTTGAGGGTTCGATGGTCGGCCTGGCCCACCAACACGAAGGCCAGCAGCGCCAGCAGGTCGCCGACCAACAAGAGAGGCAAGAACGAACGCTTCATGGTAGCACGATCCTCGTGACACCGGCCGCGGCCTAAGTCACCCTCCGTCGCAGCCGGCGCGAAACGTAGTTTGGAGGTCTGGCCGACCGGCATTATACTCGGACCGTCGGCCAACGTGCAATGCCACCCTCGCCTCGATCTGCGTCACGCTCATGGCTCCGGCAGCGAATGTGCTAGTGCTTGGCATCGGCAACACCCTCCAGCGCGACGAGGGAGTGGGCGTGCACGCGCTGGCCGCGCTTCAGGCGGCTCTCTCGCCAGCCGAGGCCGCAGGCGCCGTCACCTTCCTGGATGGGGGCACTCTGGGCCTCGCGCTGTTGCCCGTCGTAGAGGACGCCACCCACCTGCTGATCCTGGACGCAGTGGACGCTCACCTGCCTCCCGGCGCAGTGGTGGAGCTGGCCGACGACGAGATCCCCCTGTACAGCGGCGTCAAGCTCTCGCAGCACCAGGTGACCTTTCAGGAGGTCTTGGCCCTGGCCGGGCTACGGGGACGCCTGCCGGCTCGCCTGCACCTGATCGGCGTCCAGCCGGCCGACCTAAGCCTAGGGGTGGACTTGAGCCCCACGGTCGCCGCGGTGCTGCCGGCGGTGGTTCAGCGGGCGATAGCTGTGTTGCAGCGTTGGGGTGTGTTGCCGCCGTCCGAAGGGGACGGCTTGGAGCGATCCCCTGGAGAAGACGTCCCATGACCGCCCTGCAAACTGCCTTGGAGGCGGTGTTGCGCAGCCCTGAGCCGCAACATCTGGTCAGCTTGCAGGAGGCCCTGTGGCTGCACAGGGCCGCGCTGCCGCCGGAGGAGCGATCGCGAGTGGACGAGGCGTTGGCCGTCGCAGGTGACTTCTACCGCTATCTGGTGGATCTCCAGGCGCGGCTCTCGGCGCGGCAGTTCAGCGAGCTGGCCTCGTGGCTGGACATGGCGGCAGTGGGCGCGGTGGCGCTGGAGCACGTCACCGCGGGCAGCCGCGCCTGGAGCGAGCTCGCCACCGCTGCCCTGTCGGAGGCCCTGATGGCGGTGGGAAGCCGACAGTACGTGAAGGCCTGGAGCGCAGAGCTACAGGGCGTTGACCTGCGCGCGGCCTGGTCCCTGCGCGACACCCTCTGGCGTGTCTCGCTGGCTTGGCAGCCGAACATGGACCCCGAGGCGAGGCTGGCCTTGGTCCAGCGGCTGACGGGTCCGCTTCTCGACGGCAGCCTGTCCCCGGCTGGCAAACTGGTCCTCCTGGCGCGGCTCTATCAGGTGTTGCTGGCCCTGCAAGGGATGCGACTTCTGGCGCCGCACGAACCAGGGGAATAATTGGACATAAAATGACAGCCGTGCTAGAATAGCGGTGTGCGCACGTATTTCGCTTGTGCACAAAGTCCCACATGGTGGGACCAGATTTTGAACGGAGCAACCGAGGCGTATTGGCCATCGGGCCGGGTCACGGCCGGCCCCCTGGCAGGTTGAACGAACAGAAGGAGCAGTGGCTGGAACGCCGCGGACGAGGGGTCGTCGCACGGACCAGCGTCGGATTGGCGGTCAGCGTCGTCTGGCTGCGGTTTGACCACTAGGTTGTTCACTCCGGGGCCTTGTCTTAAGTTCCCGCGCGGTTTCGTTGTTTTTCCACCCCTTCGGGTTCAGTCATTGCCGACGTTGCTCCTCAGGACAAGGAGTAGCAATTCACGCGTGTCCAACTCGAACAAGAAAAAGAAGAACCGGGGTAAGCGCCAGTGGTGGAAGATGGACCTCCATCTTCACACCCCGGCGTCGTCGGATTGGCTGGAGCCGGGTGTCACCTGGCTCGACTGGTTGCACAAGGCGGAGCAGCGCGGCCTGGACATTGTAGCTATCACCGACCACAACACCGTGGCAGGCATTGCGCGGCTGCGCCAGGAGATCGAGCGCCTGCAGTGGCTGGAGCGGGAGGGGCGGCTGCGACCGCAGGAACGGCGGGACCTCGACGAGTACCGCAGACTGGGCAACGAGCTGTTGGTGCTGCCCGGCTTCGAGTTCACGGCCACCTTTGGGTTCCACATCCTCGCCATCTTTCCCCCCGAGACCACCGTGCGGCAGCTGGAGTTCATCCTGCTCCAGCTGAACGTGCCGCCGGACAAGCTGGACTTGGGCTCCACCGAGGTGGGACCCACCACCGACGTGCTGACGGCCTACCGGATCATTCGGCAGGCGGG
The DNA here is from genome assembly GCA_025055015.1 of Caldilineales bacterium. GTDB lineage: Bacteria > Chloroflexota > Anaerolineae > JAAEKA01 > JAAEKA01 > JANWYQ01. The sequence continues at coordinate 26,258 of JANWYQ010000124.1, read as the reverse complement.
CGGGCTGGTGATTGCGGCTCACGCCAACTCCACCCACGGCGTGGCCATGCGCGACTTCCCCTTCGGCGGGCAGACCAAAATCGCCTATACCCAGGACCTGAACCTACACGCCCTGGAGGTGACCGACTTGGAGAGCCGCAGCCCGCGGGCCACGGCTCGCTTCTTCAACGGCTCCAAGCCGGAGTACCCCCGGCGCATGATGTGCATCCAGGGCTCGGACGCCCACCGTCTGACCCGCGATCCCAAGGACGCCAATCGCCTGGGGATCGGCGACCGGGTGACCGAGATCAGGCTGAGCGAGCCCAGCTTCGAGGAGATCAAGGAGGTCCTGGAGTCGGGCGACGTGGCCTTGGTGCGGCCCTATCGGCGCAAGGACGAGCCCTTCGACTTCGTGGCCGCCGCGCGCGAGCAGGGCCCCAGCATCGTCCAGTCCTTCCACGAGCGCCTGGGCCGTCCGGGTGGGCGGCAGACTGCTATCCTGACCGACGTGGTGGCCTTCGCCAACACCCTGGGGGGCACGGTCTACGTGGGCGCGAGCGCCAAGCCCGGCCCGCCGGTCGGCGTGGAGAACGTCAACGAGACCATCGCCGAGCTGCGCGATCTGATCGAACGAAAGATCACGCCGCAGCTGGACGTGGAGATTGATGCGTTGGAGAGCCAGGGCCGCCAGGTGGTGCGCATCCGGGTGCCCGAGGGTGCCGACAAGCCCTACTGCCTGGACAACAGCCGTATCTACGTCCGCCACGAGGCCGAGAGCGAGCTGGCCGTGCGGGACGAGATCGTGCAGGTGGTGCGACGAGCGTTGATCCAGCGCGGGGAGCTGGTGCCTGCAGCGCCGGCCGAGGGCGCGTTGGAGACGACGGCGAGAAACGGCGGTCGCAAGGGGCGCGGGGAAAAGCGCGGCATCGAAAAGGCACAGCCCGCCCCAGCGCTGGCAACTCAACCTCAGCTGCCGCCGCTGGTCGCCGAGGCCATCGCTGCGCCTGAGGCAGAGCCCGTGGCCCCCTCCTCCGATGGTCAACCCGCCGAGCCCGGCGAAGCCCCTGTCGCCGAGGCGGCCCCAACCGTGCCTCCGCCCAAGGTCGGGGTGCAGATCGTCGGCGTTGCCGATCGCGGGGGAACGCGCTACTACGCGATCCGCGACCTGCGCAACGGCAACATCGTCCAAAACGTGACGCGCAAGTCGGCCCGGCGGCTGTGGCGCTACGCCATCGCCCAGCACGAGTCCTTCTCGCCGACCTCCGGCAAGATCACCTGGAGCGGCGACATCGGGCTGTTCCGCGTGGAGAAGCGGGCGGGCAAGCAGCGGTACGACTTCGTTCAGCGCCTCCCTGACGGCACGGTGGTGGTCTACTACGGGGTCACCGAGGAAGGCTGCGAGGGCCCCTGGCGCCAGTTCCTGGTGGGCGAGGACGCCGATACGGGCGGGGAGAACGGCGAATAGCGCGGCCGCGCGCCTGGCGCAGTTCCCCGGATACCTCAGCGCTTCCGGGGAACTGCGCTCCTTCCTGCGCTAGCTGCCGGTATACAGCACCAGGATCACGGCCGCCACCCACAACACTCCCGTGAGGAGCAGGGGCCGATCCTGGAACACCAGCTCATCGGGCGCGCCCCCCTCTCCCTTGACGTGGATGAGGTAGAGATAGCGGAAGAGCCCGTACAGCACCAGCGGGATGGTGAGCATCATGGAGTAGTTCTCGGGCAGGTTGGGCGCCGAGAAGGTGTAGAGGGAATAGGCGATCACCAGGGTGGAGGTGACCAGAGCGATCAGCTGGTCCAGGAAGGGCACGGTGTACTGGGCCAGGATGGCGCGGTGGTTGCTGGCCTCCTCCTGCAGGGTGATCAGCTCGTGACGGCGCTTGCCAAACCCGATGAACAGCGCGCCCAGGGTGATGCACAGGTACAGCCACGGCGAGAAGCGCTCCACCTGCACCACGGCCACCCCGCCGGCCACCCGCAACACGAACCCCGCCGCGATCACCAGCACGTCCACGATCACCACGTGCTTCAGGTAGAACGAGTAGGCGATGTTCAGCAGCAGGTAGCCCAGCAGGATCAGGCCGAAGCTCCGGCTCAGCCAGAACGCAGCGGGCAGGCTGAGGGCGATGATGCCGATGGCCGCGGCTGTGGCCACGGAGGGCGCCAGCGCGCCCGAGGCCAACGGCCGATGGCGTTTCACGGGATGCTGACGATCTTTCTCGATGTCGGCCAGGTCGTTGATCAGGTAGACCGCGCTGGACACCAGGCAGAAGAGCACAAAGGCCAGGCTCGTGCGCAGCAGCAGCGGCAGCACAAACAGCTTCTCGTCGAACACCAGCGGCGCAAACACCACCACGTTCTTGGTCCACTGCTTAGGCCGCATGGCCTTGAACAGCGCAGCCAGGGTGCGGGCAGCGGACCCCCGCTGCGCCGAGACCCTCGTTATGCTCGTGTCGTGGTTCATTCTCGTCTCAACCGTCTCCGCAGATCGTAGCCCTGGTTTGGCTCGACCGATGCCCATGGGGCGCCGGGCCGTGGGCATGATACCGTAACCTCTGGCCGTCGTCAACTCGCCGCCCCTGCGGTTAGCGTCGCCCTGTTGGTCCCAATGCAAAAACAACGCCTGGACACCCTGTTGGTCGCGCGCGGCCTGGCCGAGAGCCGCGAGCGGGCGCGGAGCCTGATCATGGCCGGCGAGGTGCTGGTGAACGACGCGCCGGCCACCAAGCCGGGCATGTTGGTCGCAGCGGACGCCGACGTGCGCGTGCGGGAGGGGCTGCCCTACGTCAGCCGTGGCGGGCTGAAGCTGGAGGCGGCGCTAGATGCCTTCGGCCTGGACCCCACGGGCATGGTTGCCGTGGACGTAGGCGCTTCCACCGGCGGCTTCACCGACTGCCTGCTGCAGCGGGGGGCGGCCCACGTCGTGGCGGTGGACGTGGGCTATGGGCAGCTGGCCTGGAAGCTGCGCGCCGACCCGCGGGTCACGGTGTTGGAGCGCACCAACGTCCGCCATCTGGAGGCCTTGCCCGACGGGCGCCTGGCCGATCTGGCGGTGGTGGACGTGTCCTTCATCGGCCTTCGGCTGGTGTTGCCGGCCGTGGCCCGGCTTCTGGCCCCTGGCGGTCGCATCGTCGCCCTCATCAAGCCGCAGTTCGAGGCCGGCCGCGGCCGGGTGGGCAAGGGGGGCGTGGTGCGGGACCCCGAGGTGCACCGCCAGGTGTTGCGGGATGTGTTGGGCTGGGCGGTGGAGCAGGGCTGGGCGGTGGAAGGGTTGATCCGCTCCCCCATCACGGGCCCCAAGGGAAACGTGGAGTTTCTCTGTCTGCTGCGGCCGGGAGGCGGGTCGGCCGGCCGAGCGCCGGAGGAGCTGATCGCGGCGCTGTGGGCGGAGGAGGCCGAGGCGTAGGGAAGCCGGCGCCCCAGCGCCTCCGAAAAGAAACTGGCCCAGCTAGGGAGGCTGGGCCAGTTGGCTTCGACCTTGCGTCAGTCCCTCAGCGGCCGAATGCCGAGATACGTCTGCGGGCCGCCGATGGTGGCCAGGATCACCTGCGGCTGCTTCCAGCGAATGGTGGCGTGCATCTCGCGGGGGGAGAGGGGCCGGTTACCGTTGAGCAAGAAGAGGCGAAAGACCGCCGTGGCCAGCGGCGTCCGCTCGTTGATGAAATCTGGTCGCTGAGCGCACTCGTTGCGGAGGCACTGCAACAGCGCGTCGGCCTCGGTAACCTCTCCGGTCTCGGGGTCCACCCAGTCTACGGTCTCGGTCTCCCGGTGGGTGGAAAAGCGCTTCCGACACTCGTCGCAGAGCTGCTCCAGCAGATAGAGGCGGAAGTTGCGGCCGCTCTGCTCCCACCAGGAGTAGTCTATGTGAAACTTGGTGTCGACAGTTGGTTTCGTCCAGCCAGGCATGCCAGTCCTCGCAACAGTTCGTGGGGGTCAACCGCGGGCCAGGGCAAACAGGTTGCCGCCCAGGGCCTGGAAGCGCGGGTTGGTCACCAGGGCAGCGAAAACCGGGCCCGGCGCCGTGCGGCGCACCAGGTTGACGGCGCTGTAGACCGTCTTGGCGTGCACAGTTCCCTGGTTGCTCAGCCCCATCAGCTGGACGGCGACGTCGTGCACAAGACTGGCCAGGGGCACGTTTCGGGTGTACAGCTCACGGCGCAGGTCGTCGGTGGCTGCCGGATCCGCCTCTGCGATCACCAGGTCGTCGTCGTAGTCGGCGGAGATGGCGTGCTTCAGCATGGTGAACATGAGCTGGCCGCGCTCCACCCGGGCTACCCGCACCCAGTCTCGCTTCAAGCGGTGGGGCCGGAAGTCCACCACCACCTCGCCGGGGGTGTCGGTGCGCTCCAACAGGATGTAAGCGCCCACCGGCAGCTTGTGCTCCTCGTACCAGGCGCCCAGCCCGCACACGTACCGCCCATCGGGCATCACCCAGCCGGGGAAGCGCTTGCCCCACCGGCCGTCTATGAAGGTGATGAGGCTGCGCTTGCCCTCCCGCACCGGGAAGAAGCTGCGAGTACGGCTGCTCAAGGGCAGCGTGCCGGAGCGGCGATGGGGATAGATCAGAGCCAGGGTGACGCGCTGCTGCTGCGTGGTGGAGACGCTGGTCGGGCCGCCCTCGGTCCACTCGTCGTCCAGCTCCCATTCCAGCTCCAGCAGCGGCACGCTGAGCACCGAGCGATCGAAGACGTCGGGGAAGTGTTGGAGGCGACGAGGGATGGCCACCGCCTCCTCCGGCAACAACCGCTGCAGATACCATTGGCGGCTGTCCACGCCCACGTCCACGAAGCGGGGATCGTTGGCCAAGCCGCGGTCCAGCGAGAAGGCCACGATGGACTGGGGGATCTCCTTGGGCAGCCCCAGCTCCGGAAGCAGCTCGGCCGTGGCCATGGGCCGGTTGTTGAGCTCGATCATTGCCTCGACGATGTTCAAATGCCCAATGTGCACGTCGGCCAGCGACTTGGTCGGCAACCAGAAATGGCCCAGCTGGACGAAGTCCGCCGGCGCCTTGGCCTGGAGCTGGTTGGCCATGGCCTGGCGGACCTGCGCGCCGTAGCGCTTGAAGATCGTCTCGGCGTTCTCTGCGGGCGGCTGTGTGGCGTTGCCCCCCGTCTGGCTCAGCTTGTGAGGGGTTTTGAGGGCCGCCGCGAACTGTCGCGGCTGGCTTTGACCTGGGAACTTTACCTGAATTACGTTGAAGCTGCCGTGCTCTGGGTTCTTGCCCGGACGCTTGCCCACCACGGTGCCCACGGCGTAGTCCAGGAGCGGAAAGACCACCGTCTCTCCCTCTCGGTAGTCCTCCTGAGGCTGGTAGACGCGCCCCTGGGCCAGCTGGCGCTGGATTCGTTGTTCCTCCCGGCGAAGGCGGTGCTCGATGAGGGCCTTGACCATGTCTACATCGGCTACCGGCCTGTCCCGCTCCACCAGGTAGTCCAGCAAGAACTGAATGTCGTCCGGGGTGAGCTCAAAGTCGGTCGTCCAGTAGGCGGGGTTCTGACTAGGCCTCGATGACACGCTTCCTTACCTCGGATGAATGTACGACATAAAAAATCGGGCCGCGATAACTGCCCTGGGCCGATTATACCAAGGTAAGCTCCGATTGCCAAACTGAGTGCATCCTGGCACGATCGAGGGACGGACATCCCCTCCACGGCGCCGTGGAGAGCTGCAAAGGGCAAGGCCGTGGCCAGCCATCTCGCCTGCCGGCCGGGTAGTTTGGCCGAGCCGTTGGGTTTGCAGTATAATTCTGGACGTCAACGTCGGGTGATCGCCCTGCTGCGGTGGGACTGGCCTCGATCGTGTCGTGCAGGCCCGTGCTGTTGTCCGGCGCATCTCGCCCTTGGTGCCATGTCGGATTACCCTACTTCGCACTTGCCCCCCCAAACCCCAGAGGAGCTGGAGCCGGCCAAGGTCGAGTGGCTGTACGGAACGCTGGACGAGACGAGCCCCGACGCAGGAAGGGGACGCCGTTTCCCGTTCTGGACGTGTCTGACCTTCTTGGCGGGGTGTTTGGTGGTGGCAGCGGTGCTCCTGCTGTTGCTGGGGCCCACTATCCCGGCCCCGGCAGTGGCCGAGCCCACCCCCCTTGCCACGCCGACCCCCGACGCTGCCGCCACCGCCCTGGCCCAGCTTCCGCCCACGCCCACAGCCACCCCGGCGCCGCCTACCCCCACGCCCACGCCCACCCCCACGCCCTTCGGCAAGTTCAACATCGGCGATCGGGTGACCATCGCCGGCACCGGCAGCCGCGGCCTGCGGCTGCGCTCTGGCCCCGGCCTCAACTACCCCACCATCCGCTTGGCCAAGGACGGCGAGATCTTCTTCGTCATGCCCGGCACCGGCCAGGAGCTGGTCTATCCCATGGCCTCCAACGGCTTTCTGTGGTGGCGGCTGCGTTCTCCCGCCGGCGAGGAGGGGTGGACGGTGGAGAACTACCTGAAGCCGGCGCCCCTGATCACTCCCACCCCCACGCCCACACCTAAGGCAACGCAACCGTGACCATCCCAGACGAGGTACAGGCCCGCGCGGCCCGCCTGCGCGACCTGCTCAACTACCACAGCTATCGCTACTACGTCCTCGACGCCCCCGAGATCTCCGACGCCGAGTACGACGCGCTGTTCAACGAGCTCAAGCGGCTGGAGGAGCAGTATCCCGAGCTGCGCACCCCCGACTCGCCGACGCAGCGGGTGGGCGGCGCCGTGCTGGACCGCTTCGAGAAGGTGCCCCACCCGGAGCCCATGCTGAGCTTGGGCAACGCGTTCAACGTCGAGGAGCTCTATGCCTGGCGCGAGCGCTTCCTGCGCCTGCTGCCTGAGGAGCTGACCGCTGACCTCGCCTACGTGGTGGAGCCGAAGATTGACGGCCTGACGGTGGTGCTGCACTACCACGACGGCGTGTTCACCGTCGGCGCCACGCGGGGGGACGGCTACGTGGGCGAGGACATCACCGTGAACCTGCGCACCGTGCGCGACCTTCCCCTGCGCATCCCGGTGGCGCCGGGACAGCGGCCGCCGGGCGGCCCCGAGGGCCTTCCCCTGGTGACCGTTGCCCGTCCCCCTCGGCGGTTGGTGGTGCGCGGGGAGGCCTACATGACCCTGGCCGACTTCCAGCGCTTCCAGGCCGAGCAGGAGGCTGCCGGCGGCAAGGTGTACGCCAACCCCCGCAACACCGCAGCCGGCGCCCTGCGCAACCTGGACTCGTCGGTGGCGGCCAGCCGCCCCCTGCACCTCTGGGCCTACAGCGTGGTGGTGGTGGAGGACAGCGAGTTCACGCCGACCAGCCAGTGGGAGGCCCTGGCCTTTCTGCATGCCCTGGGGTTCCCCGTCACGCCCCAGAGCCGTCGCTTCACCGACTTCGCCGCCGTGGTGCGCTTCGTGGAGGCGTGGGCCGACCAGCGCCACAGCCTGCCCTACGAGACCGACGGCCTGGTGATCAAGCTGGACGACTTCGCTCTGCAGCAGCGGCTGGGCTACGTGGGCAAGGACCCGCGATGGGCTGTGGCCTACAAGTACCCCAGCGAGGAAGCCATCACCCGGCTGCTGGAGATCCGAGTCAACGTCGGCCGCACGGGCACCATCAACCCCTACGCGGTGCTAGAGCCGGTGAGCGTGGGCGGCGTCACCGTGCAACATGCCACCCTGCACAACCTGGACTACATCCGCGACAACGACATCCGCGTGGGCGACATGGTGGCGGTGAAGCGGGCCGGCGAGGTGATCCCCCAGGTGCTGCGGCCGCTGGTGGAGCTGCGCACCGGCCAGGAGCAGGTGTGGGAGATGCCCAGCCGCTGCCCTGTGTGCGGCGAGCCGGTGGTGCAGCCTGAGGGGGAGGTGGCCTTCTACTGCACCAACTCCGCCTGTCCGGCCCAGCTGGTGCGGGGGGTGGAGCACTTCGTCAGCCGCGGGGCCATGGACATCGAGGGCTTTGGCATCCGCCAGGCAGAGCTCTTCGTGGAGAAGGGGTATATCAAGGATCTGGCGGACATCTACTACCTGCCCTGGGACGAGATCCTGCAGCTGGAGGGCTACGGTGAGAAGCGGGTGGCCAACCTGCGGGCCGCCATCGAGGCCGCTAAGAGCCGGCCGCTGGCGCGCGTGCTGACGGCCCTGGGCATCCGCGGGGTGGGCGGCACCGTGGCCGAGGCGCTGGCGGATCACTTCGGCAGCGTCTGGCGTCTTATGGAGGCCACGCCCGAGGAGATCACCGCCATCCCCGGTATCGGCCCCAAGCTGGCCAGCTCCATCCGCAACTGGTTCAGCCACCCGCAGAACCGGCGGGTGATCGAGAAGCTGGCGGCGGCCGGCGTGCGGCTGGCTGAGGAGCCGCCCGCCGAGGCCGCCGGCCCACAGCCCTTGGCCGGTCAGACCTGGGTCATCACCGGCACCCTGCCCACCCTCAGCCGCGAGGCCGCCACGGCCCTGATCAAGGCCCACGGCGGCAAGGTCACCGGCTCCGTCAGCGCGAAGACCAGCTACCTCTTGGCCGGTGAGAAACCTGGCAGCAAGCTGGACGCTGCGCGCAAGCTGGGCGTGCCCGTGGTGGACGAGGCGACGCTGCTGCGGATGATCGGGCGGGAAGGGAGTAGCTCGTAACCCGAAAACCCGACCCCGTTCACAGGGACGCTCCTCCTGCCCTGAGCAAGGTGCGCGCTGCGCAGTGCGCCATCCTCGACCGATACGCCCCCGTGAAACCGTTTCTCCCCCTCCTGCTCCTCCTCGCCCTGCTGCCCGTGCCGTCCGCTGCGGCTGCGCCGACGCCGCCGCCTGCGGTCGGCCAGGAGCCGGCCGTCGCGCGCATCTACGTGGCGAGCGAGGAGCAGGTAGCCTGGCTGGCCAACGCCGGGCTGGACCTGCTGGAGGCGCGTGGGCCGAACTACCTAGTGGCACTGCTGCGCCCTGGCCAGCGGCAGTGGCTGACGGCCCAGGGCTTCCGCATCGAGACCGACCCGGTGCAGACCGCCAGCCTGCGCCGGGCCCTGCAGCCCGACGGTCCTCCCGGCTTCGCCTGCTATCGGGACGTGCCCACCGTCGAGGCTCGCCTGCGCTTCCTGGCCGCACAGTATCCCACCCTGGCTGAGCTGATAGACTTCGGCGACAGCTGGGAGAAGGCTACCCGCGGCGGCGGGGCCGGCCACGACCTGTGGGTGCTGCGCATCACCAACCGAGAGGTGGCGCCGCCGGCCGGCCGCAGCAGCAAGCCGCGCTTCTTCTTGATGGCCGCCATCCATGCTCGCGAGCTGGTGACGCCGGAGATCGCGCTCTTCTTCGCCGACTGGCTGCTGGAGAACTACGGCCAGGACCCTGACATCACGTGGGTGGTGGACCACCACGAGGTGTGGATCGCGCCGGTGACCAACCCCGACGGCCGCCAGCGCGCCGAGCAGAACAAGCTGTGGCGCAAGAACACTGACAACGACGACGGCTGCACCTCCGACTACGACACCACCTATCCCATCTACGACTTCGAGTACTACGGCGTAGACCTCAACCGCAACCACTCCTTCATGTGGGGCGGCACGGGCGCCAGCCCCAACGCGTGCGCCGAGACCTACCGCGGGCCCTCGGCTGCCTCGGAGCCGGAGGTTCAGGCGCTGGAGGCCCTCATGCGCGCCCTGTTCCCCGACCAGCGCGGGCCGGGACTCAACGACCCGGCGCCTTTGAGCGCCACGGGGATCATGATCACCCTGCACTCCTATGGCCAGCTGGTGCTGTGGCCCTGGGGAAACAGGGAGGCGCCGGCGCCCAACGCCGCCGGCCTGCAGTCCATCGGCCGTAAGTTTGCCAGCTACAACGGCTACGTCGCTTGCCAGTCGGGCGCGCCCGGCTGTCTCTACCCCGTGAGCGGATCCACCGACGACTGGGCCTACGGCGAGCTGGGGATCCCCGCCTTCACCTTCGAGCTGGGCACGGAGTTCTTTCAGCCCTGTCCCCAAGTGCCCGACATCTGGAGGGCCAACCGGCCGGCCCTCTTCTACGCGGCCAAGATGGCCGACATGCCCTACGTGCGCGGCCAGGGCCCTGAGACGCTGACGCCTGTCCTCTCTCCCCAGCCGGTCGGGCCGGGTCAGCCGCTGGTGGTCACGGCCACGGCGACCGACAGCGCCACCGGCGGCCAGGCCATCACCCTGGCCGAGGCCTACGTCGGCGCGCCTCCCTGGCTGGGCGGCACGGCGGTGCGCCTGCGGCCGGCCGACGGCCGCTTCGACTCCCCGCGCGAGGGGGTGGTGGGCGAGCTGGACATCACCGATCTGGCGCCGGGCCGCTACCTGGTGTGGGTGCGGGCGCGGGACGCCGCCGGCCATTGGGGACCGCCCACGGCGACCTGGCTGGACGTGGCGCGGCCCGACTTCGCGGTTCAGGCCGACCCGGGTCGGCTGAGCCTATGCCCGGCCGCCGTGGCCGACCTGGCCGTGAGCGTGACCCCCGTCCTCGGCCGGTACGACGCCTGGGTGAGCCTGTCTGTCCGGGGAACGCCGCCCGCTGCCACGGCGACCGTCACTCCCACGCAGGTGATCCCACCGGCCGCAGCCAGCCTGCACCTGGCGCTGACCGACGAGACGCCGCCGGGCGCTTACGAGCTGGCGGTGGTGGGTGTCGGCGCAGAGGGCGTCCAACGGACAGGCCCCGTGGCGCTCTCCGTCCTGCCGGCCTCCCCGGGGCCGCCTGGTGCCTTGTTCCCGGCGGACCAGGCCGTCGTGCGGCCGGGGCCTGTGGCGCTGCAGTGGGCCGACGCGGGCGCCAACGTCACCTACGACCTGCAGGTGGCGGCAGACGCAGGCTTCGCCGACCTGGCGGTGGACGAGAGGGGCCTGACCGCGCCGCAGTACGTCGCTGCGGGCCTGCGGCCCGGCCAGAGCTACCTCTGGCGCGTGCGGGCGACGAACCCGTGTGGCCAGGGGCCTTGGTCGCTTCCTCGGCGCCTTGCCGTGGATTGGTGGCGTTCCCTCTTCCCCTTGTTGGAGGATTAGCGGGAGGTTGGCATCGCTTAAGGCGTCGTCTCCGGGTTTCAGCCCGGATAGACGAACACGGTGGGACTGCGGCTGCCGCCTGGGGCGCTCCATTGGTAGATCCACCACGCATCGTAGGGGCTCAGGTTGACGCACCCGTGGCTGAGCGGCCGGCCGAAGCTGTCGTGCCAGTAGGCCGTGTGCAGGGCGTAGCCGTCGTAGAAGTAGCAGGTCCAGGTGACCCCTTCGATGTAGTAGCCGGGGCCCGACATCTTGCCCGAGGGGAGGCGGCGCCAGGTGCGAAAGATCCCCTGCACTGTGGGCGTGCCCGCCGCGCCGGTGGCCACCATCGCCGCGTACACCGGCCGGTCTCCTGCGTAGGCCACTGCGGTTTGCTGGGCCAGGTTCACCCCCACCCAGAGCTCGTCGGCGGCGATGGCGGCCGGCCGCGGCTGGTAGGTTGCCACTGCCACCCATTGGCCCAGCACCCACTGCGCCTCGCCGATGCGATGCCAGCGCTGGCCGTCCACGGTGCGCGTCTCCAGGATGTCCAGCCGCTGGTTGCGTCTCACCTGGCCCACCACAGGGATGGTGGCGTCGGTTCCGGGCCGTTGGCGCACGTTGAGGCTGGAGGCCGACACCCACCCGACGGGGAGGCCAGAGGCGGCCGGCTGGCCGGGGCTAGGCGCTTCTCCTGGGGCGAGGCGCACATAGCCGCCGTGCACCCAGCGGTCCACCCCGATGCGGTACCACGGCGCACCCTCCACCGTTTGTTGCTCGAAGATCTGCACCTCGGTCCCCTGGCGCAGTCGATCCACCGGCGGGTTGTCCGCCCGCACGCCCGGCCGGGCGCGCACGTTGAGCAAGGTGGCTGTCACCACCCCGCGGCGGGCAGAGGGCGTTGGAGGGATCGGCTCGCTCGGCTGGCCCAGCTCCACCCCGCGCAGCTCCGACGGCGTCAGCAGCGCCACCGCGCTGGCCGGGATCCAATCCCCGTGGGTGGAGCGATACCACAGTGCTCCGTTCACCACCGCCTCTTGATCCGTGGCCAGGTAGGTGCCGGCCGCCAAGACGCGAGAAACCTGGTCGCCGCCGGGCCGGGTGTAGGTGCGCGAGCCGGCCCACAGCGGCCGCAGGTAGCGGAAGGGCAACCACGGCGGCAACACCGACGCAGGCGAGGGCACCTCGGCCGGCGCCTCGCCCACCAGCACTGCGACCTCGGCTCTCTCTGCCTCTGCCGGCTCGACGTACACCGTGGGCGCCGACACCTCGATGGACCGCTCCACCAAGGTAGCCAGCCAGAAGCCCTCGGCATCTACCAGGTCCACAGCAACGGTGTAGGAGCCAGGTTTGACATAATCGAAGGTCCAGGCAGCGGCCACCTCGCGGCCCTCGCCGGCCATGGTCCAGCGCACCTGGCCGGCGCCGCCGTCCACCCGCAGCCGTTGGCCGGCCGGGAGGTCCTCGGCGTGCAGGCGCAGGATGGCGCTGCCCGTCCCCTGGGGCTCCACGGTCACATGGCGCAGAATAGGCAGCAGCGGATCAGGAGGCGCGGGGCGGACGGGCATCGTCTGGTCTCCCCAGCGCACATCGAGCTGCCCATCCTCCGGCAGGGTGTGCAGGCCGAGCTCCAGCCGGTGTTGGGCGTGCCAGGTGACGGCCGTGGGCGCGCAGACCAGGCCCAGCGGCAAGGCCGGCCGACCGCCGACCTCTAGAGAGGCCTCGGCGCAGACCAGCGTGTCATCCGGTTCGGGCGCAGGGAACTCCAGCCACAGGCGGGTGGCGCCGGTGGCCGGGTCAGGCTGTGCGTAAGCGCGAAAGGGGACAGCCATAGGGGCTCCTGCGGCGAGAGCGCTGCGCTACTCGATGACGATCTGGCTGAGGTCCGCCTTGGGGGCGGGGTAGCGCATGTCCAGCCCCTCCAGGGTGTCAATGATCACCTGGCTGATCACCAAGTTGCGGTACCACTTGCGGTTGGCGGGCACGATGAACCAGGGCGCCCACTCGCTGCTGGTGCGGCTGATGGCCTCCTCGTAGGCCTCCATGTACTGCGGCCACAGCTTGCGGTCCTCCAGGTCGCCGGGGTTGAACTTCCACTGCTTGGTGGGGTCGTCGCGGCGGGCCTCCAGCCGTTTCTTCTGCTCCTCCTGGTCAATGTGCAGGTAGAACTTGAGGATGGTGGTGCCCTCCTCGGCCAACAGCCGCTCAAACTCGACGATGTGGTGGTAGCGGCGGCTCCAGCGCTCCGGAGGCACTAGGTTTTTCACCCGCACCACCAGCACGTCCTCGTAGTGGCTGCGGTTGAAGATGACGATTTGGCCGGAGGCAGGGGTTCGCTGGTGGACGCGCCACAGGTAGTCGTGGGCCAGCTCGATGGGGGTGGGCACCTTGAAGTTGGCCACCTCGACGCCCTGGGGATTGACCCCTTTGAACACGTGGCGAATCACGCCGTCCTTGCCGGCGGTGTCCATGGCCTGCAGCACGATCAGCAGCTTGTGCTTGCCCTCGGCATATAGCAGCTCCTGAAGCTCCGCCAGCCGCTCGTTTAGGCGGCGCAGGGCTTGTTTGCCCTCCTTCTTGTCCCCCTCAAAGAGGCTCTTGTCGTTGGGGTCCCAGTCGGCCAGGCGCACAGGCTGGCCGGGCGGCACGCGGTAGCGCTCGACGAACGGATTGGACATGGCGGAAGGCTCTCCCTACAGCGACGGCTAGGCAGACTGGCTTGAAGGCGGCTAAGCGATGCACCGCCGGGGGTGGCGGAGTGGCCGGCCGGCGGCGCCGAGATTATAGCACCGGTGCGCACCGACGTCAACGCTGCTTGCGGCTGGACTGCGCTGGTGGTAGAATGGGCTGCGCCAACCGTTCCCGAGGGCCGAGCGCCATCTCGGCTTTATTTCCTGGCTTTAGCGCGCTGCTGGCAAGCGCGCTCTGGAAGGAGCTCCATGTCAGACGCCGAAGCTCACCATGTGCGAGTGTTGCGCGGCAAGCGTGTGCTGTTGGGCGTGAGCGGCGGCATCGCGGCCTACAAGGCCGTGACGGTGGCTAGCCGGCTGACCCAGGCCGGCGCAATCGTTGACGTGCTGATGACCGCCGCGGCGCAAAAGTTCGTCACCCCGCTCACCTTCTCAGCCATCACCGGCCGGCCGGTGACGACGGACATGTGGGGGCAAGGCCAAGGGCAGATTTTACACGTCACCATGGCGCGGGAGGCGGATCTCTTCCTGGTGGCGCCGGCTACGGCCAACACCATCGCCCGCCTGGCCTTGGGCCTGGCCGACGATCCTCTCTCGGCCACGGCGCTGGCCACGCGCGCACCGCTGCTGCTGGCCCCGGCGATGGAGACAGGGATGTGGGAGAACCCGGCCACCCAAGCCCACGTGGCCACGCTGGTGGAGCGCGGGGCGACCTTGGTGGGGCCCATGCCTGGCCGCCTGGCCTCGGGCGCGGTGGGCATGGGGCGCATGGCCGAGCCGCCGCAGATCATCGAGATGGTGCGCAAGGTGCTGGGCCGCAAGGGCCCCCTGGCCGGGGTGCACGTGGTGATCACTGCCGGCGGCACCCAAGAGGCGCTCGACCCGGTGCGCTTCCTCACCAACCGCTCCACCGGCAAGATGGGCATCGCTATCGCCCGCTCCGCGCGCGACTTCGGCGCCGAGGTGACGGTGATCCACTCCCCGCTGCAGGTGAGCATCCCCTTCGGCGTCCACAGCGTGCCGGTGACCTCGGCGCGCGACATGTGCGAAGCCACCTTCGACCTGCTGCCCCGCACCGACGTGCTGATCGGCGCGGCCGCCGTGGCCGACTACCGGCCGGCCACTGTGGCGGAGCAGAAGATCAAGAAGAAGGACGACATCACTATCCAGCTGGTGCGCAACCCCGACATCCTGGCCGAGGTGGGCCGCCAGCGCAAGGCCACCGGCCGCCCGCGCATCATGGTCGGCTTTGCGGCAGAGACCGAGGACCTGTTGGCCAACGCCAAGGCCAAGCTGGAGGCCAAGAACCTGGACCTGATCCTGGTGAACGACGTGTCGGCCCCCCACAGCGGCTTCGGCACCGACACCAACCAGGTGACGCTGTTGGACCGCTGGGGCGACGTGTTGCCTTGGCCGCTGCTGTCCAAGGAGGAGGTGGCCGATCGCCTCATGGTGTGGGTGGCGCGGCAGCTGCGCGGGCAAAGCCTGGCGGACTTAGGCGCGTGAGAGGAGGGATGGGCGGGCAACGAGGGACCGGAAGGTAAGTAGGGGAGGCAGGGAAACACGGGGAGGGGAGGGCGTGCCAGCCTTCCAAGGGTTGAGCGCCCAGCGCAGCGTCTGTTGTGTTTGTGTTTCGGCTCAGTGGAGCACCTGGTGGATCAAGGGGGGCGGGGAAACGGGTTCTGAGCTGAAGGCGTAGGCCGCCAACACCTCCTCCTTCGCCGCAACCAGCCTCGCCTCGTCCGACGCGTGTACCCAGCACAGGGGCCGGCCGCGCTCGACCCGATCCCCCACCTTGGCTGCCAACACCACGCCCACCGCGTGGTCAATGCGATCTCCCTTCTTGGCGCGGCCGCCGCCCAGGTGCACCGTGGCGGCGCCGATCTGGTCTGCCCGCACGGCCGCAACCCAGCCGTCCTCAGGCGCCAGCACCGGCTCCACCAGCCGCGCGCTCGGCAGCCGGCTCACGTCGTCCACCTGGCTGACGTCGCCCCCCTGCGCAGCCACGAACTGGCGGAACTTCTGCCACGCCCGGCCGTTGGCGATCTGCTCTTGCGCCATGGCCTGCCCGGCCGCCGGGTCCGGCGCCTTGCCCCCCAGCCACAGCATCTCGCCGGCCAGAGTCAGCACCAGGGCCACGAAGTCCTTTGGCCCGCGGCCCTGCAGGGTCTCGATGGCCTCGATCAGCTCCAGGGCGTTGCCCACCGCCCGGCCCAGCGGCTGGTTCATGTCGCTGATCACTGCGGCCATGCGCTTGCCCACCCCGCGGCCGATCTCCACCATCAGCCGCGCCAGCCGCTCCGCCTCCGCTTCCGTGCGCATGAACGCGCCCTGCCCTACCTTGACGTCCAGCACGATAGCGTCCGCGCCGGTGGCCAATTTTTTTGACATAATCGAGGAGGCGATCAGCGGCAGCGCCGGCACCGTGCCTGTCACATCGCGCAGCGCGTACAGCTTGCCGTCGGCCGGGGCCAGCTCTGCCGTCTGGCTGCCCACCACCAGCCCGACCTCTCGAAGCTGGCGCACGAACTCCTCCTGCGACAGCTCGCACCGCCAGCCGCGGATGCTCTCCAGCTTGTCAATGGTGCCGCCGGAGTGGCCTAGCCCGCGGCCGCTGAGCTTGCCCACCGGCAGCCCCAGGCTGGCCACAATGGGCGCCACTGCCAGGGTGGTCTTGTCCCCCACGCCGCCGGTGGAGTGCTTGTCCACCACCACCGTGCCCGGTGGGAAGGCTGCGCGCAGGTCGAGCTGTTGGCCGGAGCGCAGCATAGCCACCGTCAGCGCGGTGGCCTCTGCGTCCGTCATGCCCCGGAAGTAGATGGCCATGGCCAGGGCGGCTGCCTGGTAGTCGGGGATGGCGCCCTCCGAGAAGCCGCGGATGAAGAACTCAATTTCCTCAGCGGTGAGCTCGTAGCCGTCTCGCTTCTTCTCGATGATGTCCACAGCGCGCATGGTGCTTTCTCCAGGCAAGGGGAAGGTGCTGCAAGGGCCGGGAAAACGGTGAGGGGCATTCTACCACGACACCGGTAGCCGGCCAAAAGCCTCGTCCCCACTCTAGGCATCCCGGACTCGAGCCTCTGGGTGACAGGAGGCATGTCTTCGTGCCATTGGGCTTCAGCCGGTCAATTCTCGTCCTCCCTCATCCCCCTCCACGGATTCGAGGCTTCAGCAGGTCATACCTGAACACCAGCCCTCCCTTTGACCCTGCTAAAGCCTCAACTCCGCCCGCATAGACGGAACCAGCGGCCAAATCCCTGAGGCCATATCCTACTGCCATTAGGCTTCGGCCGGTGCGTCGAGGCTCCAGCCGACCGGGATTGACCGCCGACTCCCGGCGTGCTATAATGCCGGGCGCACGCCCTCGTGCGGCTCCACCCATGTTGATCGGCATTGACGCAAGTCGGGCGTTGCGTCCGCAGCG
Organism: Caldilineales bacterium; assembly: GCA_025055015.1. Lineage (GTDB taxonomy): Bacteria > Chloroflexota > Anaerolineae > JAAEKA01 > JAAEKA01 > JANWYQ01. The sequence goes on along the minus strand of JANWYQ010000124.1, from coordinate 9,223 downwards.
CACCGGCACCGAGCACTACTCGCTGCAGGTCATCCGCCACCTGTTGACCGTCGCCCCACACCACCGCTTTCGGCTCTACTGCCATCAGCCGCCGCCGGGGGACCTTTTCTCGGCCGTGGGGGACCGCAGCGCTGCTAAGCCAGAGTTGCGCGTCATCCCGTTTCCTCGCCTGTGGACCCACGTGCGGCTTAGCGTCGAGGTCATGCGGCGCCCGCCCGACGTCTTCTTCGTGCCGGCTCACACCCTGCCCCTGTTGCACCCTCGCGCCAGCGTGGTCACCGTCCACGACCTGGGCTACCGCTACTTCCCCCAGGCGCACCGCCGGGCCGACCGCTGGTACCTGGACCTGACTACCCGCTTCAGCGCCCGCACCGCCGCCCACGTGCTGGCCGACTCCCAGGCCACCCGCCGGGACCTGGTGCGCTGGTACGGCGTGGATCCCGGCCGGATCACGGTGGTCCACCTGGGTCGCGACGAGACGCTGGCGCCGGTGTTGGAGCGGGAGGCACGCAGGGCCGTGCTGCAGCGGCTGGGCATCGGCGACGGCCGGCCGGACCCCCCCTTCGTGCTCTACGTCGGCACCTTGCAGCCGCGCAAGAACCTGGAGCGACTCATCGAGGCCTTTGCTCGTGTGTTGCCCGCGGTCGAAGCAGCCTGGCCCGGACTGCAGCTGGTGCTGGCCGGCCGCGTGGGCTGGCTGGCCGAGGGCATCCTGCGTCGCGTCGAGGCCCTGGGCCTGCAACGCCGCGTGCTCTTTCCCGGCTTCGTGGCCGACGCCGACCTGCCTGCGCTGCTCAGCGCGGCGTTGGTCTTCGCCTTTCCCTCGCTGCACGAGGGCTTCGGCTTTCCCGTGCTGGAAGCACAGGCCTGCGGCGTGCCGGTGCTCACCTCCAACACCTCCTCGCTGCCCGAGGTGGCCGGCGACGGCGCGCTGCTGGTGGACCCGCTGGACGTGGACGCCATCGCCGCCGGCCTGCAGCGGCTGCTGCTGGACGCCGATCTGCGGGCGTCCCTGGTGGCAGCCGGCCAGCAGAACCTCCGGCGCTTCTCGTGGCAGCGCTGCGCGCAGGAGACCCTGGCCGTGCTGGAAGCCGTGGGCCACCGACGCCCAGCGGACGGCAGGAGGTGAGGCGCATGGTCCTCCCCGTCCGCAGCGCCGTGGAGACACCCCCGCCGGCCGGCGGAGGCGCCACAACCCCGGCCCCGGCTGAGCTGCCGCCCGACGCCCGCATCCTGGCCGTAAAGCTGGCCGACATCGGCGACCTGCTGACGGCGACGCCGGCCCTGCGCAGCCTGCGCCTGCGCTACCCCTTGGGCCGGCTGGACGTGCTGACCACGCCCCACGCCGCCCGCGCCCTGCCCGCCGTCCTGGCCGACCACGTGCTCACTGCCCCGCGCAACCTGGCAAGCAGCCCCGCCGACCTGCCGCGACTGGCGCAGCTGCTGGTGCAACTGCGCCGGGGGCGCTACCACGCCGTGGCCTTCTTTCACCACCTGACCCTGGCCTCTGGCGTAGCGAAGTACCGGCTGTTGGCCGCAGCCACGGCCGCGCCGGTGCGCGCCGGGCTCGACAACGGCAAGGGGCGCTGGCTCACCCATGCCGCCCCTGACCTGGGCTTCGGCGCCAGGCACGAGGTGGCCTACGGCCTGGCGGTGGCCGAGCGGCTGGGCGCAATGCCGCCGCCCGACCTGCGCCTGGCAGCCGCTGCTAACCCGGCCGGACTGGAGCCGCTGGCCGCCGAGTTAGAGCCGCTGGCCGGCCGGCCGCTGGTGGCCGTTCACCCCGGCTCCGGCGGCTATGCGCTGGCCCGCCGCTGGGAGCCGACCAAGTGGGCCGCCGTGGCCGACGCCCTGGCCGACCGCTACGGCGCTGCTATCCTGTTGGTGGGCACCCCGGCAGACGGCGCAGAGCAGGTTGCGGCGGCCATGGCCCGGCCGGCCCTGAACCTGGCCGGCCGCACCGACCTGCCCACTTTGGCCGCTCTGTTGGCCCGCTGCGCCCTGTTCCTGGGCGCAGACTCCGGCGTCATGCACCTGGCAGCGGCGATGGGCGTCCCGGTGGTGGCCCTCTTCGGACCCTCCAACCATCTGGCCTGGGGGCCGTGGGCGCCGTCCAGCCCTGCGACGGTGGTGCGCCTGGGCCTGAGCTGTTCGCCGTGCAGCTACGTGGGCCATGCCGTCGGCCGGCGCAATGGCTGCTGGCATCGCTCCTGCATGGCCGACCTGGAGCCCGATCGAGTGTTGGCCGCGGTGGAAGGCCTGGGCGTGCTGGAGCCTGTACGGACCGAGGGCTCTCCTGCGGCGTCGTGAACGTATGGACCTACCGGCCGTTGAGATTCTAGGCGTTCGGGTGCACGCCGTCACCTACGCCCAGACCCTGGACCTGATGGCTGCCTGGATTGCCCAGCGCGGCCCGCACCAGATCGCCACGGTCAACCCGGAGTTTGTGATGGCAGCCCAGAGGGATGCGCGCTTCCGCAGTGTGCTCAACGCCGCCGACCTGTGCGTGCCCGACGGCGTAGGGCTGCTGTGGGCCGCGCGCCGCTTGGGCTATCGGCTGCCGGAGCGGGTGACCGGATCCGACCTGGTGCCCATGGCTGCCGAGCGGGCGGCGCGCGAGGGCTGGCGTCTCTTCCTGCTGGGCGCCGGGCCCGGCGTGGCCCGCCGCACGGCGGAGATCCTGGTCCGGCGCAACCCCGGTTTGGCCGTGGTCGGCGTGGCCGAGGGCTCGCCCGCCGACAGCGAGGCCGACGGGCTGATCGAGGCCGTGCGCACCGCCGAGCCCGATGTGCTCTTTGTGGCCTACGGCGCGCCGGCTCAGGACCTGTGGATCGCCCGGCACGCGCGGCGGCTCGAGGTGCCGGTGATGATGGGCGTGGGCGGCGCGTTCGACCACATTGCGGGTGTGCGCCGGCGCGCCCCCGTGTGGGTGCAGCGCATCGGCCTGGAGTGGCTGTTTCGCCTGATCACCCAGCCCTGGCGTTGGCGTCGCCAGCTGGCCCTGCCTCGCTTCGTCTGGGCGGTGCTTCGGAGCCGCCCTGGTCGCCATGAGACCTTCCATGTCTGAGCTGGCACAGATCGTCGCCCGGCTGGCCGGCCATCGGGTGGTGGTGCTGGGCGACTGCATGCTGGACGAGTACCTGATCGGCCGCGCCGTGCGCTTGAGCCGGGAGGCGCCGGTGCCTGTGCTGGAGCAGACCCACGGCTTCCACCTGTTGGGCGGCGCGTGCAACCCGGCCCACAACGTGGTCGCCCTGGGCAGCCGGGCGGCGCTGGTGGGCCTCATCGGCGACGACGAGGCTGGCCGCCGGCTGGTGGCCGCAGCGGAGCAGGTTGGCGTCGCCACCGACGGCCTGGTGGTAGACCCTTCCCGGCCCACCACCACCAAGACCCGCCTGGTCGCCGAGAGCGCGCTGCGGGTGCCGCAGCACCTGGCCCGGCTGGACCGCCTGGACCGCCGCCCGCCCGATCCGCCGCTGGCCGAGGCCCTGGCTCGACGGCTGGAGGCGCTGGTGGCCGCCGCACAGGCGGTGATCGTCTCCCACTACCAGTGCGGCGTGGTCACCCCCGCCTTGGCCGACCGGGCTCGCCAGGCAGCCAGGCAGCATGGCGCCCTGATCACGGCCGACGCGCAGGCGGACCTGGAGCGGTTCGCCGGCTACGACCTGGTGAAGTGCAATCGCGCTGAGGCCGAGGCCGCGCTGGGCTTTCCGCTGGTCAGCGACGCCGACTTCGAGCGCGGGCTGACGCGGCTGGCTGCGCGGCTGGGCGTCGGGGCCTTGGTGGTCACCCGCGGGGCCGAGGGCATGTCGCTGTGGCAGCAGGGCCGGCCGGTGGTCCACAGCGCGGCGCTGCGGGTGAGCGACATCTACGACGTGGTAGGCGCCGGCGACACGGTGGTGGCCGTGTTGACCCTGGCCCTGGCCGGCGGCCTGTCCCTGGTCACCGCAGCCCACCTGGCCAACGCTGCGGCCGGGCTGGTGGTGCGCCGGCTGGGCAACGCAGTGGTCTCGCCGGACGAGCTGGTGGCCGCCCTGGCCGAGGACGGCCGCCTGGCTGCCGCCGACCTGGAGGCGAGGACATGACGGAGCTAGCAGGACGGATCCTGTCCCTGGAGGAGGCGGCCGCTTGGGCCGCCGAGCTGCGGCGTCAGGGTCGGCGGGTGGTCTTCACCAACGGCTGCTTCGACCTGCTGCACCGCGGCCACGTGGCCTACCTGAGCGAGGCCCGCCGGCTGGGGGACGCCCTGGTGGTGGGCCTCAACGGCGACCGCTCCGTGGCGGCGCTCAAGGGGCCCGGCCGACCCCTGGTGCCTGCGGAGGACCGCGCGGCGGTGTTGGCGGCCCTGCGCGCCGTGGACGCCGTGGTCATCTTCGAGGACCTCACCGCCGAGGCGGTGGTGGCGGCCCTTCAGCCCGATGTCTACGTCAAGGGTGGAGACTGGGCCGCAGGCGACCGCCGGCCGCCGGAGGCCGCAGTGGTAGAGCGCTACGGCGGCCGAGTGGTGTACCTGCCCTATCTGCCGGGCCGCTCCACCTCTAGCCTGGTGGCGCGCATCCGCGAGGGGCAGGTGGATGCGTCCCCGTGAGGGCGCCCCCGGGCCCGTGGCTGACCATCCTTGAGATCGCCAACGCCGAGTTTCTACCTGTAGCCTCTTTGTTGTCATGGAAGAGCCGGTGAGCACCGACGCCTTACCGGAGGTAACCACCCCCTCCCTGGCCTTCGCCGCCAGCATCATCGCCGTGGGCAACATCGCCAGTCGCGCGCTGGGCCTGGCGCGCGAGACGGTGATCGCCTACTTCTTCGGCGCCAGCGGCCTGGTGAGCGCGTTTCAAGCTGCGAGCACCATCCCCACCATGATCTACGACCTGCTGGTGGGGGGCATGCTCAGCGCAGCCTTGGTGCCGGCCTTCAGCGACTACGCGCGGCCGGGCCGCCGTCGCGAGCTGGGGCAGGCGGCCGGCGCGGTGTTCGCGGCCCTGGGGCTGCTGGTGGCGGGGTTGGTGCTGTTGGTGGAGGTGCTGGCCGGCCCTGTGGCGCGGCTGGTGGCTGGCGGCCTGCCGCCCCACCTGCTGGCCGTGACGGAGCAGCTCCTGCGCCTGATGACGCCGGCGGTGTGGTTCCTGGCTATGGCCGGCGTGATGACTGCCCTGCTCTACGCGTTGCAGCGCTTCACCTTTCCGGCCTTCGCGGCCGCCGTCTACAACCTCGGGATCATCGCGGCGGCCGTAGCCCTTGCCTCGCGGCTGGGCATTCACGCGCTGGCCGTGGGCGTGCTGCTGGGCAGCGTCCTCCAGCTCAGCCTCCAGTGGTACGACCTGCGCCGCGCCCAGCCCGGCATCCGCCTGAACCTGCGCCACCCCGTGCTGCCGCGCGTGTGGCGGCTCTACCTGCCCATCCTGCTGGGCCTGGTGATCAGCCAGGTGCAGGTGATCATTGACCGCCGGCTGGCCTCCGGCACGGGCGAGCAGAGCCTGGCGTGGATGCGCGGGGCCACCACCCTGATCCAGCTCCCCCACGGCTTGATCGCCGTGGCCATCAGCATGGCGGCCCTGCCCTCGCTGGCGCAGTTCTTCGCAGCGGAGGACGAGCGGGCCTTCCGCCAGGTGCTGGGCCGAGGTCTGCGCACGGTGCTGATGCTCAGCGTGCCGGCCACCGTGGGCCTGTGGGCCCTGGGCACCCCCATCGTTCAGCTCATCTTCCAGCGCGGGGCCTTCATGCCCTCCGACACGGAGGCGGTGGTGGCCGCGTTGAACCTCTACCTGCTGGGGCTGGTGCCGGCCTCGGTGGACTGGCTGCTCAACTACACCTTCTACGCCCGCAACAACACGCTGACGCCGGCCCTGGTGGGCGTGGCGTCGGTGCTAATTTACCTGGCGGTGGCCTTGGCCCTGGTGGGACGCTACGGCTACCTGGGGCTGGTGCTGGCCGACTCAGCCAAGCACACCGGCCACGTGTTGATCATGTGGGTGCTGCTGCGGCGTCGGCTGGGCGATCTGAGCGACCTGCAGGGAACGGCCACCCTGGCACGAACCCTGGCGGCGGCCGGCGTCATGGGCCTGGCCGTGGCGCTGTTGGCGCGCGGCCTGGGCAGGGTGCTTCCTGCCGGCTTCGAGGGCAACTTGGTGATCGTGGTGGTCTCGACGGCCGCCGGCGCGCTGATCTACGCTGCCCTGGCGGCCCGGCTGGGGGTCGAGGAGGTAGCGCTGATGGCCGACCGCTGGCTGCGGCGGCTGCGTCGCGGCGTGCCCCGCCGGAGGAATTGACCAGGCCGTCGCCCATGAAGTATAATGCCGCGCAGATCAGACAGAGAGGAAACGTCCACTCATGGCGAAGAAAGTGCGCAAGCCCCGTTCTCAAAGCCCCCGCACCTACGCGCAGGCCAACTTGTCCGGCGGCCCCGCCGTCGGGCAGCCAACACCGAAGGCCGAGAAGCGGCCGGCCCCTGCGCCTGCCCCTGCTGCTCGCCGGCCGGCCACCGCATCGGCGCCTGCGCCCGCCCCGGCGGCGGTGGATTGGCAAGCGGAGTACGGCTACGTGTTCAAGGACCTACGCCGCACGTTCATCCTGGCGGTGGCGTTGCTGGCCTTGCTGGTCGCTGCGAACTTCGCGCTGCAGGCCTTCTAGGCCGGCGGTGCACAGCCGATGAAGCCCTATGGGGGCTCCTGCCGGCTAGGTGGCCGGTCGGGAGCCCTTTTCGTTGGCCAGCGTCAGGAGCCTTGGCTCCAGGAGGATCGCAGCTGCGGCGTGCAGCGCCCACCCTAGCCAGAAGTTGCGGCTCAGGAGGTAGAGCACGGCCGTGACCAGCAGCAAGGAGAGGCGCAACATCCGGACAGCCCCGTCGGTGGGCGAGCGCAGGTCGCGGCGCAGGGCCGGGTTGAGCGCGGCCTGAAGGCCTACCAGCCCGACGCCGATCCACGTGCCCGCCGGCGTGGGCGCGGCCACGCCCCACGCCTCGGCTGCCTGAATGGCGGCGTCACGGTAGAAGGCCCACTGAAACTGCAGCGCCCCCGCTTCTATCGCCAGCAACAGGCTGCCCACCACGGCCGCAGACGGCGTAGACCACGCGCCGTCGGCCGGGCCGCTGCGCCGCACGGTGATCCCCGCCAGCAGCAGGACGCCCAGGGCAAGGCCGGCCAAGGCCAGGCCATAGCCGAAGCTCGCTCCCCAGTCAATTTGGCTCAAGCCCATCCGCCGCGGTGATGCCACGCCGCTCAGCAGCGCTGCGTACCCCGGCCCCACCAGCCAGGCCATGCGCAGCCACCAGCCAAGCCAGCGGCCCGTGGGCGAGGCGAGTCGGCGCCTTGCTCGGCCGGCGGTTGGCCGTGGACTGGTCTCCACCCACCAACCCGCCTGGGCCGCAACAATCCCGACCAGCATGGACAAGAGCACCCACAGCGTGGGCGCCTGGCTGGGATCTCGCTGGAGCGCCCACCATTGGCCGAGGTGGTCGAAGGGGTGGGAAGGCATAGCGACGTGGGCTGAAAACGGACGGCGAGCGGCTGCTGTGGAGAGCCAACGGCGAGGAGCCGGCTGCGGCCCTCCGGCCGGATAAGCAAAACCGGCTTCCCTGAGGAAGCCGGCCTATGAAGAGTGTGGGCGAGAAGGGACTCGAACCCCTGACCTCTGCGATGTGAGCGCAGCGCTCTAACCGACTGAGCTACTCGCCCGTTGCAGAGCAGATTATAGCACCGCTCTCGAAAACGAGCAAGTTCGCCATGCGTCAAAGACACCGCTTACCGTACAGTTTAGCGTTCTTGTTGGTGTTGGCGGCGGCGGTGGGGGGCGCTCTGTGGACTGCCCGCCGCGTGGGGCCGGTGGAGGTCCCGCGCGTGGACGTAGTGGATCGGGCGCTGGCCCTGGCAGCAGAGATTGACCCGTTGGCCCTGCTGCCCCCCGTGGCCACGCCCCGCCCTACGGAGCAGCCCAGGCCCACCGCCCTGCCCTCGGCGCCCACGCCGACGCCTACTCCTGAACCGGTAGCGGCAGCTCCGGAGGTCTCCGTCGAGACCTTGCCGCCGCCGGAGATCGCCACGGCGACACCGCCGCCAGGACTCACCCCAGCGCCTCCCACGCCCAACCCACGGCCCACGCCCACGCCGGCGCCGCCAACCCCCACGCCCACGGCGCAGGCGGCTTATCCCTTTATGCCGGCTGGTCCGGTGCGCCATACCAGCGGCGATTGTCCGGGGCCCTCCGTTCGCGGCGTGGTGCGCGATGCGGCGGGCAACGGCTTGGCCGGCGTGCGCCTGTGGCGGTACGACCAGTGGGGCAACCAACAGACGGTGGAGACGAAGTCGGCGGCGGGCGAGGTGGGACGATACGACTTTCCCTTGGGCGACACGCCCAACGTGCACTACGTGCAGGTGGTGGACGCCGCCGGGGTGCCCATCAGCCCGCGGGTGGAGGTGCCCCATCGCCAAGGGGAAGCGGGGGACAACCCGTGCCACTGGGTGGACTGGGTGCGGCGCTAAGGGCCAGGCGCCGTTGCCCGTTGGACGCAGGGCGAGGTGTCCCTGCGGTGGGAGGGTCGGCCTCGGAAAAAGAAAGCGGCCCGCAATCAAGCGGGCCGCTTTGGTTGTCAGGCTGGGGAGCAGGGACTCGAACCCCAACTTACTGATCCAGAGTCAGCTGTCCTGCCAATTAGACGACTCCCCACCGACAGGCCCTATTTTACCACAGCCCGCCGCGCTGTGCCAAATTCATGTGCTCCGAGTGCTCGGAGCTCCCTGAGGTCAGCGCACACAGAGAGATGATCGCTGTCGCTTGGTAGCTAGGCGTTAGCTTGCCTTCCGATCGGTTGTGGAGTAAGATATCCGCAACATATCAAGAGGAGCTATCGGTGGACCAGGACGCTGCTTACAAACAACTTTTCTCCTTTCCCGACATGGTAGCGGACCTGTTGCGCGAGTACGTGCCGGAGGCGTGGGTGCAGGAGATTGACTTTGGGACGCTGGAGCGGGTGAGCGGCAGCTACGTGAGCGACGACCTGCGCACGCGCGAGGAGGACATGGTGTGGCGAGTGCGGGTGCGCGGGCAGTGGGTGTACATCTACGTGTTGTTGGAGTTTCAGACGCAGGTGGAGCCGTTCATGGCGGTGCGGATCGTGGTGTACGTGGGGCTGCTGTACCAGGACCTGATCCGGCGGGGGGAGGTGACGGCGGATCGGCGGCTGCCGCCGGTGGTGCCCATCGTGCTGTACAGCGGGGAGCGGCGATGGACG